>JAJFLV010000080.1 GCA_021772535.1 Opitutales bacterium
GTCGTTGTCCTCTGCATCCGTATCACTCTGAACATGCGTCAAAGTCGTTGCGCCGCCCGTCGTGATCACGATCGCTCCGTTGGCTGTATCCACCGCCGTCACCAGCAAGCCGTCCGTCTCCGCGATAAACGTTCCCAACCCACTGTCGATATCCAAAAGTTCGCTGACTGTCGTGCCGATCAGATTTGTCGCCGTGCCGATCGCTCCCGTTGCCTGAATCGTCAAGTCATCGGCCGTGATCGTGCTGTCGCCGTCCGCGTCCGTCACATCCTGATTCGCCGCCGCGTCCACATCGATCACCACATCGCCATCCCCGGCCGCGCTGATCGTACCCACTTCCAGGTCGCTGTCCGCTCCGGTCAGAGTGATGCTCACATCGTCGTCGTCCGCTCCACCGCCTGCTGTCACGAGTGTTGCCGTGGAGTCGCCCCCGGCACTCAGGGTGATCACACCGTTGGTCGTGCTTACGTTGTTAAAGTCCACTCCGCCGGCATCGATATCGGCGATCACCACGTTGCCCAGTGCCAGAGCCGTCGCATTGAGGGTGGTAACGGTAGTCTCAATGGCACGCGTTCCACCGATTTCCCCTAAAGCGCTTAACGTTGCCGTAGCAGCTGTAATATCCACAACTTCGGCCCCGCTGTCATCAACGGAGTCATTGATGGCTCCTCCTGCGGCGGTGAGGGTGGTATTACCCGTGCCGGAATTGACCGATACAATTTCCAAAGATCCTTCGGTAGCTTCCTCTGTCAGGTCGATATTGCCGCCGGCGTTGGAGCTATCGGCGGTTAAACTCGAACTGGCGATGTCGATACTGCTGACGGTTCCGATTCCTCCGCCGTTGGCAGTGAGAATGAGGTCTCCACCATCGATCTTGATAACCGCGTCGTTGGCGCTCTCTTCAATGCTGCCAGCCAGAGTGGTCAGCGTAATTGTCGTATCGCTCGTGCTGTTGATCGACCCGATAACCATATCACCGCTGGTTTCGGTAAGATTGATAACTCCTAAAGCGATTGCATCTACGGTGTTGGTTCCGCTGTTGATTTCGAGACCATTTCCACCGGCCGTTTGCTGGTCTATGGTTCCAAGGACAGCTCTAAGATTGATTGTTTCCGCACTGACCTCAGCCACTCCGGCGTCCGCCGTCGCATCGAGTTCAATAATATCACCGGTAGTTGCCGTGATATTGGTGATACCGGCGAGGGAGGTTGTTGAACCGCCGTTTGTGGCACTGACAATTGTCTGATTTATGGTCACCGTTCCGGTTCCGAACTGCACATCGTTGTCGGCTGTAATGTCGATCTGACCCGGGGTAACAAGCCCTACTCCCTGATCTTTCAGTCCTACGGTGGATAGAATGGCGCCGTTGATTACGACGTCGTTGTCGCTGGCTGCTCCCGCATCCTGTGCGTCAATGGTGATGGTTCCACCTGAAGCGACGCCACCGAGGACGCCATCGCGCGTAGTGACACCACCGGTAACCGTAATCGTGCCGTCTTCCGCAATAATGCTGATATCACCGGAATTGGTCGCCTCGACACCCACATCACCCTGCGTGGCGTTAAGTATTTCGAGAGGACCACCGGCGGCAAGTTGGACAATACTGATATCCGCCGTGACTGTAGATCCGGCAGCGGGAGCATTATCGAGATCCACACTCGTCACACTCGTCTCTATCGCCGCATTGGTGACGCCGGTACTGCCGATTCCGCTGACGGCATCGATGACCAGGGCATCACCGGTAATGTTGATCAAGGCATCATCATCAAAGTCGATTACTTCACCGACGCTTGCCAAGGTGACATCGCCAAGGCCCGCATTGACGACACTGATCGGGAGATTGCCATCGATATCACTTATATTAATGTGGTCAACAGCCGTACCAGCTGTTGTTGCATCCAATTCATCAATGACATTTACTTCGATTTGAGAATTGGCACCGATACCGCCGTCAACAGCGCCACCGACCCCGGTTCCTGAAGTTAGGGTTACCGTACCGCCAATGATATCGGCTGCATCGTCTATTCTAAAGATTGCTTCTTCGATGCCTTCATCAGCGGTTAAGGTGACATTACCTGTACCTGCTGTGATCAAGTTTACCGGCATATCACCCAAGACATCGTCGATCAAGATATCACTATTGTCTTCGCTACTGTCAGCATTAAGTTCATTCACAGCATTCACATCCAGAGGCCCGGCCACTCCGTCGGTTCCAATACCTCCGTTACGTGCAGTGAGATTGATATTTAGAGCCGCAACCTCAGTCCCGATGTTTACGCCGGAAGAATCAATCGCACCTCCAGCCGTAACGGTTACGGTTCTATTTAAATTACTATTATTAATCGTTGTAATGTTGATATCAAAGGGACTGGTAATAGTTATGTTTCCTGTGGTGGTCGAGGCGAGAGTGACCAGGAGAGCGCCATTTCCATCTCCATTGGGGAGCTGTTCGTAAGTAATATTTCCTACATTGGTCGTAAGGGCGTTAGCTGTGACACTAAAATCGCTCTTATTAAGAATATCAATGTTCCCGTTGGTGGTAACAACAGCATCAATAAAAGTTGTGTCTTCCAATTCCAGTCGAGCGTTACGTCCGATGCCAGTAACAGCCAACAGATCCACAGTTCCGGCGAAAATATCGGTCGTGGAATCATCGGTGGCATCCAAAATAATACCGGCGCTGGTCAAAGTGACGGTGCCCGCGTCTCTGCCAATGGTTATAAAACCGATTGGCAAATCCCCGGCCACATCGTCAACGGTGATATCAGAATCGTCGACAGTGGTATCGGCGCTGAATGATACGGTTGCGTCGATATCCAGGCTGTTCCCGGCGGCGTTGGCCCCGTTCGTACCGATGCCGCCATCGGCAGCGGTTAGGGAGATGTTGGCTCCAACAATTTCGGTCGGGACATCATCGCTGGTTGCTGTGATAGCTCCAGCAGCGGTAATGGATACGGTGTCGTCCGTAGTGTCCGCGCTCATGGTGGTTACAAAAACGTCGGCCGTTGTCCCGCCGGAGTTTGTTACTGTAATGTCGCCATTCGGCGTCGAAACGCTGGTCAGGGTAAGAGTCTGATCACCTGTTTGCGTATAGGAAATACTCCCTGCACCGGCTACTGTAATATTATTCACGATAACAGCTTCATCCGCCACATTGGAAAGCGAGATACCGCCCGTTGTGGTCGTATTGGCCTCGATGACATCAACGCCGGTCATTTCCAGGCCCGAGAGGGAGCCTGTTCCAATCCCTTGAGCTGCATCCAGATCAATGGTCGCCGGATCGGTTGCAGTAAGGGCGGAAAGCACAATATCCACGGCGGAATCACCACCGTCCAGAATCGCCCCCGAACGGCTCGTGATAATTACATCGTCCCCGACCGCAGTAGAATCGGTATCGAGGCTGCCGATGGTGATGTCTTCATCAGCAGTCAGGGTAATCGTTCCGGTTCCGGCATTGATTATCGCGCTGTCTCCATCCACATCTGCCATGAATATGGCGCCGCCAACTCCGTTCCCGGGATTAATTGGATTATTGATATTCTGGTTGTCGTCATCGGCAAACACAAACACGTTGCCGGAATTCGAGGTAACATCGCCTTCGGAACTGAAGGTGACGTCATCATCCGCAATAATTCTAATAACACCGGCGGTCGTTGTAATGCCATCCCTGACATTGATGGCGCTTTCGTCACCATCTGCATCAAGTTCCACTTGGCCCTGTTCGGCCGTAATGCCAAACTTGTCTTCAGTCACCGTGATGGTACCGGCAGCGTCCACATTAACGGTGCCCGCATCGGTATTTTGAACGATGCGATCAATGTTGAGGGCATCGGTTTCATTGATATCAATGTTACCCGCAGCGGCCCCGCCGCCGTCGAGGTTTTGAGCGTCCAGTGAAGCGACCGTGGTATCAAGCGCATTGTTGCTGCCGATGCCGTCCTGCGCCACCAAGGTGAGAAGGTCGCCGCTAATATCGACGGTGCCGTCCCCATCTTCCTCAATGGACCCTGTCGCCGCGGACAAGGTAATATCATCACCCGCTGTAATGCTGCTGGTGACAATGTCGCCCAAGGTTGCAGTTAAGGAGAAGTCACCGCCTACCGTAACGACACCGGCATCGATAACAGCCACATTCGTTCCGGTCGTGGCACCGGTTTCCACGATATGGGCATCGCCGCCTACACCTGATATATTCAGCGTGTCGATGGTTGTGTCGATGGCGCCATCGGCGAGCAGGTTGCCATTGTTGTCGAAACTGCCGACGGCCGTCGCACCGGTGATGTTCAAGGTATCCGTAACGATGTTGACGTTCGCATCGACTACGGATTCCGTGATAACGCCTTCCGCATCGATGTTCACGGTGTCGGCGTGAGCAACGAGAGAACCAAGGGAAATGTCTCCGTCACCCGTCGTGCTCAAGGTAATATTTCCATCACTGGCCGCGTCCACCGTTCCTGCGTCGATCGAGGTGGCAACCAGGTTGCCATTATCAACGCTTACTGTGACGGAGCCATTGGCAGTGGTGGCCGGATTAACGGTCAGGTTTCCGCCGCCGACCTGTGTGAAAGTGATATCAGAACCGCTCGTGCCGACCGTATCCACATCGACGGTGGCAGCGATATTGCTGGTATTTACTATGGTGATGTCCTCCGTGTTCGCTGCCCCGGCGAAGTTCTGATCGGCCGTGATGGTTTGCCCGGCGGTATCGAGAACAATTCTGCCTGCGGCATCAAGGTCTATGATCGCAGCGATGAGATCCGGCAGGTTGTCGCCACCGCCGGTGATGGTGCCAACATTATTGGCATTTTCATCGGCAGTGAGGATGGCCGTGCCAGTGCCCGCGTCAATGAGTCCATCTACGATGATGTCTTCGTCCTCGGAAGTGAGTGTAACATCGTCGTCGCTGGTAACGAGCCGCGTGGCGGTAATATCACCCAATGTCGCGGTGACGTTGACCGTGTCATCAGCCCGCACATCGAGGAGGGTGATTTCATCGGTTTCGACTATGGTCAGGGTACCGTCGATAATACCTTCAAAAGTATCGATGTTGGTCAGTATATCGACATCGCCGCCGGCATTGGACTCCAGTTCGGAAGAGGTCACCAGATCAACTCCGACATCGTTGCCGGTGATATTGCCGAAAACGTTCATTTCCACCCTGTCGTCAGCCGCGGTGATGACCTGGAAATCGAGATCGCCGGTATCGACCGTGATGAATACGTCGCTGTCCGCGCCGCCTGCGGTAATTAAGGTAACATTGGTCGAAGGCTCGGAGTTAACCGTGACGGAACCATTGGTTGTAGTGATGCTATTAACCGTGAGCACGCCGCTGCCGTTATGAGTAAAGACCACATTACCTGTCCCGTTAGAAGCATTAAGTCCGGTGGCAAGGTTGTTGGTGCTTTCAACAAAAATATTGGAGGTCGTATTTGTCAGGCTGATGGTTTCGGCGCCTTCAACGGATACCTCATCAATATCTCCAATGCCGCTGGAGGCAACCAGGGTTACCGTATCGGCATCGAAACTGGCTCCATTGATGGCTGCGGAAGCTGTGCCGGTGATGAGATCGGCGGCATCCGTGCTCGCCTCAATATCGTCGATATTGACGGCCGTCAGGATGATATCTGCTGCGGCTGTGCCATCGCCATCCACATCGACGCTGCCGCCGACAATGTCACCCGCGCCGGATACATCGAAGTCAGCCGTGAGAGTGGCAACGGTGTTTGCCCGCACATCCGATTGAGAGATGTCGTCATCGGCCTGCAGGATGACGTTGGTGTTAAAAGAAGTTACATCCACATTGCGGATGCTGCCCCCGTCATCGGCTGTGAGGGTGGCGGTATCGAGTGAAGTGACCACTGTGCCGTTGATATCGCCGGATGTGGCGGTCAAGGTAGCAATGGCTCCAACCGCGCCGGCTCGTCCGGCATTGATGGTTCCACCGAGGATGTCGCCGGTAGTGGCGGTCACAATGGCATTCTGGCCAGAGTTGATGTCCACACCGTTGATATCAAGATTGGCCAACAAAGTTACATTGCCGACGGTCGGAGTGGAGAAAGAGGTCCCGGTGATGCTGCCAAAATTACTCGTCGTGACAATGTCGTCACTGGCATTGAGGGAGCCGCCGGTTATATCGAAATCAGCAGTGAAGGTGATCAACCCGTCCGTATCGATTTCGTTTCCAGTAGCAGTGCCGGCAGCGGTTACTGTGGCATTGTCGAGAGAGAGAATATTATTGCCGACCAGAAAGACCCCGGATACGGTGACATCGTTTATTGCGTCAATGGAGGTGCCGACTATGTTACTGCCTGCGGTCACATCCACGGTAGCTCCATTATTCCCGCCGATGTCCGTGGTCACTATGACAGCCCCGTCGACATTGCCGGAAGTGGCGGTCAAATTGACCGAGCCATCTTCAGCAAAATAGGCGCCATCGATGATATTGCGCCCGGCTGTGCCTACGATATTAGTCAGAGCGGTCGTATCGGTATCGTTGATATCGGTACCGGCAGTCAAGGCTACATTGGCACCAGTGGACGTCACATCGGAATTGGAAATGGAACCAGCGGTAGCGGTAATAGTGGCAACCAGGGCAGCATTGAAGGATGCGCCATCAATATCGGCGGCCGTGGCCACCGCTGTGACGGTTGAGGTATTGGAAACGTAAGAGCCGTCGATTATCCCCTGCCCAGCATTGACGGTGATAAAGGTTTCGGCGTTGGCATCGGTGGCGATGACATCGATACTAGCGTCGAGATCGATATTGGAACCGGTGTTGGTGAATCCACTGTTGGAAATCGAGCCATCGTCCGTGCGGGCCGTGATGGTGTCCCCTGCGGTGACTATGATGCCGTCGATATCGCCCCCGGCGTTGCTGTCGTCGTCAGCCGTGAGAGTGGCGATGCCGTCAGAGAAAATGGTCCCGCCGCTAATTGAACCATCCGCCGTATAGACCACCGTGTTGCCATTGGCGGTGACGTCGATGATGTTTTCGCCCGAATCGATGAGGACGTCCTCACGGCTGGAGATGCTGACACCGGTAATGTCATTGCCGAGAGCGAGGGCTGCAGTGGTCAGGGTCACGTCATCTCCGGCATTGATGGTGCCGCCGGTGATTTCACCGTCGGAAGTGATCGTGACCACCCAATCCGAATCAATGATGTTCCCAGTGGCGAAGGCCAGACCGATGTTCAAGGGATCGTTGGCGGCGAGTGCGACGGAATCGGATGAATGGATGATATTCCCGGTCAGGAACTCACCATCGACAGTGATATCCGCATCGACATTGCCCAATATGTTATCAGAAAAACTGCTGGAAATGATATTTCCGGTAACGGCCCGGGTTGCATTGATATCGACTGGACCATCCGTATCCATGGAACTGCCGGTTACATCGCGAACGCTGGTCAATTGGCCGATGGTCAGGATACTGCCGTTGGTCGTCAGGTTGAATCCACTGTTGACCACATCATTGGTGGCATTGACGTTGACCGTGCCGCCGGACTGAACAAGGACTCCGCTTACATTAACGATACTGGGCGCCCCTGCGGCTGTGTCGAAGGTCACATCGCTAGTGGCGTCGAACTGCGAGTTGGTTACATCGGCGGTGGCATCAAGCTCGATGGTATTGGCACTGTTAACGGAAACTCCGCTGATCGAACCGGCGGTGGCCTCCAGGTCGGCGTTGCTGGCCCCGCCCAGGACAGTCACCAAGCTGTTGATCAGGTCGGTCGCAGTGAGAGTGGCGGTAAGAGCGGAATTCACGGTGGCTCCGTCAATGTCTCCTGCCAAGTTGCCGTCGGCATCACCAGTCAGGTTAACCGTGGATGTGTTGGAGATGAAAGAGCCGCTGATGATGCTGTTATCAGCATTGGCAACCAAAGTAGTCTCGGCAGTGGCATCTGTATCGGTGATATTGATATCTGCGGTTAACACTACATTAGCTGCGGTGGACGTCACATCGGCGTTGGCGATGGTTCCCGCGGTCGCCGTGAGGGTAGCGGTGGAAGAGGCGTTGGCGGTCGCACCGTCGATATCGCCCGCAGTGGCTGTCAAGTCCACCGTCGAAGCATTTGAGGTAAAGGAGCCTTCGATAATGCTCCGCCCTGCCAGGACATTGACAGCGGTCTCCGCATTGGCATCGGTGGCCACCACATCAAGAAGAGTGGCATCAAGATCGATATCTGCCGCCGTCGAGGTAAAACCGGAGTTGGAAATTGAACCGGTGGCGGTGCTCGCGGTAATGGTCGATACCGCCGTCACGATGATTCCGTCGATATCGCCGCCAACCGGAATGACGGAATCGTCCGCCACCAGGGTGGCGATGCCGCTGGAGAATATGGTGCCTCCACTGATGGTGGCATCTGCCCGGTAGGTCACGGTGGAGCCATTCGAGGTCACATCGATGATGTTTTCACTCGAATCGATCAAGACGTCCTGCCGGCTGGAGATGCTCACTCCGGTAATGTCATTGCCGAGGGTGCCGCCCGGATTGGTTGTCAAGGTAACATCGTCACCGCCGTTGATGGTGCCCCCGGTGATCTCGCCATCGGAGGTGATGGTAACATTCCAATCAGCATCGATGATGTTGCCGGTGGCAAAAGCCAGACCGAAGGCTAACGGATCGACCGCCGTCAAGCTGACCGAGTCGTTGGAATGGATAATGTTGCCGGTCAAGAACCCGCCCGTAACGACAACATCGGCGTCCCGGTTGGCCCCGAGATTATCGAAAAAGCTGCTCGAAACCACATTCCCGGTAATCGCATTGGACGCGGTGATGGTGACCTCGCCCGCATTGTCGATATTGGAACCGGTCACATTGACCGTAGTTAACTCTCCGCCGATGGTGACCGCGCCGCCAGCCGTAAGGCCTGCATCGGTTATGTCTGCGTTGGAATCCAGAGTAATCGTCGTCACGGCGTCCACATTGAGGCCGTTGATGGTCCCTACCGCGTCTACAATGGCAAAAGTTCCGGTGGCCGTCGCTTCGCCGTCGATAATGTCGCCCGAGGCGTCGATATCGATGGTAGTACCGGTGAAACCGGTGTCGCGAATGTCGTTCACATCCACTGTTACAGTTGACTGACTGACAAATATGGAACCTTCCACATCGCCCGATGTAGTGTCCAGATCGAGCACGATGGCGCCCACTACATTGGCCTCTACTCCGACCACATCGATCGTCTGGTTGTTTGTGCCTAAATCCAGGGTACCCGACTCGATAACCAATCCGGTCACGTCGCCCGCCGTATCGATATTGGCATTGCCGGAGACCTGTACTGTGCCGCCAGCGATATCGCCCACGCCTGTGGTGCCGCCGTCGATGGTGGTGCTTACGGCCACCACCGTGACATCGGCGATGTCGATTCCAGCATCAATATCGGCATCCGTTGCCGAAGTCACAACAACCGTGTTAATATTACCGGTAGCCGTAACCTCTGTATTTTCACCGGCCCCCGTGCCGGTCGATTCGACCGTCAAATTATTTATATCGCCCAAATCACCACCGGTCGTGTTGGCGTTAATGTCCACATCGACACCGGTGCCGCCGCTGTCGTTGATGTCGTTGGCGTCCACCGTCAAGATGGCGAAACTGACCAGGCTGCTGCCATCCATGTCGCCCGTGGCGTTGACATCGACATTGCCTCCGGACTGAACATCGACATTGGCCACATTGACCACAGTGGCCCCACCGCTGCCGATGGTAACCGCTGCCAGTGCATCAACGGATGTGTTGGTTACATCCGCAGTAGCGTCGATTTCAACGGAATCGTCACTATTAATAGTGGTACCGCTGACCGATCCGCCAGTCGCTTCGATATCGACAGTGGAAGCGTTGTCGGTGTCGGCCATGGTGATTGTGCTGTTGATGATGTTCACACCGGTAAGAGTGGCCGTGCCAGATACGGTATTGGTATTTCCTGAATTGACCGTCACCCCATCGATGTCGCCGCCGAATGCCGTCAAGGTAGAAGTGTCACCGGAGCGGAACGTCCCGCCCACGATGCTGCCATCCGACTCGATGGTCAGATCGACGGCGGCATCCACTTCGTTGGCCGTAACAAAGGCGGTGGTAGCCGCGCCATTGGCGTCCAGGGTGATGGAACCATCGGAAGTAACCACATTACCGTTCAAAATGCGTGCATCGATGGTGATTGAGGTGGCCGAAACGTTATTGCTGTTGACCGTATTGCCAGCGGCCATCTCGGTGGCGTTGATGTCTATAATTCCACCGGTGCCGCCCTCAATAGTATTGCCGGTGATGTTTACCGTCGTATCGTCTGTGCCGACATTGATGCGTGCAAACGCGTCGATGCTGCTGTTGGTGATGTTAGCCGTGGCATTGAGGTTGGCCGTATTGGCGCTGACCACATCGACGGCCGTGATGGAACCGGCGGTGGCATCAATCTCGGCATCATCCAGAGCATCGGTGCCAATCACCGCAACCGAACTATTGAGCACATTGTCCGCATCGATATCGGTGTCGTCGGCGTGAACCGTGATACCATCGATATCGCCCGTAGCGGAAACATCGGCCAGACCGAGATCCGCCGTCACTTCAAGGTTGGTGATGTTGCCGTTGTCGCGTGCGTCCACTACGGCATTGGCGGCAGTGGCGAAAACGGAACCACCCGTGATACGGTCGCCGTCCAGATCGACTGCCGTGCCCGTGATGCTGGAGTCGATGACTGCGCCATCCTCAGCATCTACTGATGCGGTTGTGAAGGCATTGACGATCAAGCCACTGATGTCACCACTTCCGGCTGCCAAGGCATTTGCTGTAACCGCTCCGGTAGTGGAAGTGGCCGTACTGGTAAAAATATCATGCGAGCTGTTGAAATCGACCACTGTGCCCGTTGCCGCTACGTTTCGAATGTCGCTTGTTCCGACACCGAGAGCATTGACCGTGACGACATCGTCTGAAGCCACGATGATGCCGTCGATATCGCCATTCGTTCCAATCGGAACCGTCAATGTAACCGCGCCCGCCGCATCGATGGTGCCGCCCGCGATGTCGCCGGTGGTGGCGTCAAAGTTGACAACTCCATCACCGCTTACCTCGTTGCCGGTAATGCTTCCGTCGGCCTCAAGATCAATGGTGCCAAGACCGCCCACACTGGTTATGGAGATTCCCGTGATATTGCCGGCCAAGCCTGCAGTCGTCTCCAGAGTGACGTCGCCGCTGGCATTAATGGTGCCGCCGTTGATATCGCCATCGGCCAGGATTGTTACATCGCGGTCGGAGTCGATCTCATTGCCGGTCACGAAGCCTACCCGCAGCCCCGTGGCTGCATCGGCCGGCAATGGTGTTGCCAAGCTGACATCGGTGCCGATAAAGACATCGCGGTCGCTCCGGAAAGTATTGCCGGTTACGAAAATCGGGCCGTCCAGAGAGATATCTCCGGTCGAAGAAGCCGTATTGCTGGCGTAGGTATTGAAATTGCGGATGCGGATTACCCCCTCGGCCGGGTTCAGGGAGCTGGCCGTAAAGACCGAGTCGAGGATGTCGTTGCCTGCGTCGATCTTGGCATCATCGGTGGAGAAAGTGTTCAACCCGACGATGTCCACGCTGGCGTCCACATCAATGTCGTTGGAGCCGGTCACGCTGCCACCTAGGATGGAACCAGTGGTCGCTTCCATCTTGGAGACCGAAGCGGCGCCCTGGGATGTGATGTCCAGACCGTCAATGTCGCCTGTCGTTGCGATGGCGGCTACCGAATCGGCGGATGATGTTATATCGCCATTATTGAAGCCATCATTGGCCACCGCCAGGATACCGCCCACCGCATTGATGGTGACATCGTCGATCGTGCCATTGCCACTAGCGTCGGTATCGGTGGCGCGCAAACGGACAGCAAATGTAGCCGAAGCCGAAGTTGTCGGCAATGGCAATGCGTTGGCGCTTGTGGCGGCAACCTGAATTCCGTCGATAACCCCGTTTTGGGCCAGCACGTCGGCGGTTGCAGAACTCACATTGAGCAGCCCGCTCGAATTAATGACAGAGCCGAAAGCCGTCACGAAAACATCGTTTCCAACCGCCTGAATAACGCCCAAATCAATGTCCTTGGACTGGCTCGCGAAACCGCCAGTATTGGTAGTCGTTAACCTGATGTCTCCAGCTCCGCCCGCGATAACCTCGCGCGTGATGAGGTCGCCCTCATCCACCGTGATATCAATGGTTCCGTTGGTGGTTTCCACCGAGAGAACTTCCAGATTGCCAGTTACATCGGCCACGCCGCCGTCATTATCACGTTGCAGGAAGGTGACCGTTGTCCCCGCCGTGCCCGTCAGGGTCGTGTCGACGGTTGCGTCGTTGATATTATTGTAGAAAGTGCCCGCCGTAAAAGTGATGGATGAGCCGGTGGTCTCCGTTTCCAGCGCGATGCCACCCGTTCCGATGTTAGTGGTTGCGCTCAAAACGATATCGGACGCCACGATTTCCGGGGTTCCGTCCGCGGCCGCTTCGGAAGAGGTAATGCTTCCATCATTGGCGGTCACCGTGGCGGTGCCGCCGGTGGCGTTGATTCCGCTGTTGGCTATTCTAACCGCATCTGCGCTGGTAACGGTAACCTGGTCATTAAGCGCCGTCATAGGACCGGTTACGACGATATCACCCGCTGTAAGCGTGGTAGCGTCGATATTACCGTCTCCTCCTGCCGTTATGCTTACAAGTGTCAGGAAATCGTCAGCCGCATCACCCGTGTTGGTGATGTCTATATTGCCATCCGAAGTGGAAGAAAGCGTCACCGTCAAATCGACATCACCCGTCTGCTCGAATTGAATATTGCCGATCCCTGTGGTCAAGGAAGTCACTTCCGTATCGAGCGGCGCAGTCAGGTGAATGAGATTGATGTCCCCCGAGGTGCTGTCCGCCGAAATGGTCTCCCCATCGGTGGCATCGCCGTCCAGTTGTAGTTCCAGGCGGCTCACATTACCGATGCCCAGCCCGGCATCCAGGTCAATTGTGTCACCGGTGATATCAACCGTAGTAGTGTCCGCCGCATCGACATCATTGATCGACCTCAGGGCGGCGATTGCAACATCACCTTCGTCCGCATCCACCAGGCCGATATTCAAGTCGTTCACATCCTGCACGCGGATATCGCCGGTGTCGGTGGCCAAAAGGTTATCGGTTGAAGTCGCGTCGAATTGATTGATGGCGTCGATTTCCAGGTTTCCGGCATCCTGGGCGGAAACATCGGCCCCGGCGGGAAAAACCGCCGCGATACTTCCCTGCCCAATGAACCCGGAAACAGCTGAAAGCGTTATCGTGCCGCCGGTAATTTCCTTGGTCGCATCAGCGTTGGCGGTTAACTCGAAGATGCCCCGCCCGGCTTCCGCTAAACCATCGCTCTTGGCAATGGTAGTGTCGTTGGCCGTAATGGTGACGTCGCCCAAGGTGTTGATTTCTCCATTGTCTCCGTTCGTTCCGGTAAGAAATACCACATCGTCATCCGCCCGTATGGTAATGTTTCCAGTTGTTGAAGAAACGAAAGATCCAATGACTACATCACCTGCTGCGGCGTCCAATCCATCGACCACCCCATCGCTGTTGACATCGCCCTCTCCGGTCGCGATCAGCTCAATGGTGTGGTTGCCGGATACGACAATCCCGTCGTTGACCTCGATGCGGGCCGCTTCCTGGAAGACATCATCGTCGATAACGGCATTGGAGAACACGATGGAGGTGGTCGCCTCGATCATGATGATGCCCGGTATGGCAATGGTCCCGAAATTCTGCGCGACCGAGTTGGCCCCGTCGGTATTGACGGCCGTCTCAAGATCAGCCACCTTGAAGAGTGTCAGTTCGGTCACATCGTTAATAGTGATATCGCCGCGCTGGCCCGCATCCAGGCGCAGCTTGTGAGGCCCGAAGAGGGAATTCAGGTCCGTCGTGGCACTCTCGGTAGCGCTGGCAAAAAGTATATCCGCTCCAAGGCCGGTAGCGCCAGTATTTATATTTTCATCACTGGTATTGATATCCACATCGGCCAGAAGGACCACATTCCTGGCTCCTTGGAAGTTGACAAAGGAACCATCGCCAGCGGCTACGGCGGTTTCTCCACCGGCGGTCGAAATATTACCCTCCAGGGTCACCCGGGAGGAGGTGCTCACCGTAATGGAACCAAAAGTTGAAGTTCCCGTGTCCCCGGCGCCCTGCTGGCCGATGGCCCCCAGGGCGATATCGGTAGCGTTGGCCGTAACGGTCAAATTGCTGCCATTGGCCGAATCAATGGCCCCGCCCGTCAGGTCGATGACTCCGGTTTCCGTATTGGTAAAGGTCACACTTTCGATCAATTCTACATCCGTCGCGATGGCTAGGTCAGCCCCATCATCGGTAGTGATCGCACCGCTTAAGGTGGTGGTTCCGGTTCCTTGTGAAATAATCCGCAAGGAGTTGACATCGACGGATCCCAATTCGACATCGGCCAACGCATTGCTGCCGGCGTCGATAACCAGATCGAAATCACCCGTCAAGGTATCCGCTGAAGTGGTTCCCAATTCAATCCCCCGGTCATTGGCCTTGATGGTTGCATCCGCCGCCAGAACAATAGTGTCCGTTTCGCCGTCCGTTTGCAGATCCACCGTGATGTCATTGGCGCCACCGGCTTGACCAGCTGTGGTGATGTCTCCGCCAAGGGTGATGGTTCCATTGGCGGCACCGCCAAATTCATCCGCCGTGCTGACCGTAATTTGTTCCAGGCTGACCAAACCGCCCACCGTCCCAAGCTGAACCGCGCCTCCGGCAAAGGAGGCGGTTGTAAGATTCGTATTAACAGTCAGCGATTCTGTCGCCGCCGTAGTACCATCGATGGTGCCGTTAAGGTTGAATAGCACGCTTCCCGCTGCTTCGTCGTCGCCGCTCTCCGAATCGAGTGTCACATCCGCCGTCAGTATTACCGCGTCAACACCCCTGAAGTCCATCAGGCCATCAAGGCCGCCGGCAGCATCGGTCTCAATATTGCCATCCAGCCGAAGTGTCTCGGCCGTCACGGTGAGGCTGTCCAAGGCAGTCCCGGCGATGCCTGCCGTATCGTCGAAAATCACCCGGCCTTGCGAAGCCGTCACCGTCAGGTCGAACGGCCCGCTGACATCGGCCACAAACCGGACATCCCCGTTCGTGGTCGTTATGGTGCTATTGCTCGTGACGATGCTGTCGCTGGTCAAAGTAGTTGCGCTGTTCAAGGTGATGTCGTCGCCTGCTGTCAGATTGGCCCCAAGCTCAATGCCCGTGACCGCACCCGTCAGGGACATATCGTCGCCTGCGGTTACGGCTACGTCTATATCGAGAATACCGCCAACGGCGGTAAGAGTTACGTCGCCTTCAAACGAAGTAGTGACCGCTCCGGAGGTTCGCAAGAATCCGGCAGCTGTTGTGATTTCAATATCACCATCCTGCGGACCGGTGGGATCGGTTACAGTGGCCCCGCTGACAATCAAATCGTCGGTGGCGCCGTCTATTTGCGCTATACGGATATCGCCCGCCGTGCCGTTGGTCAAATTGATCGTGGTGACATCCGTGTCGAGCGCGCCGAAGGCACCAGCCGAACCGATGCCAGTCTCCGCCGTGATGGTGGCAGTTGCGTTGGCAGCGTCAATGTCGGTCAGACCGTTACCGCCGTCGATGACAGCTCCACTGGTGCTGTCAATGTTCACCGTGGCACCCGTTGTTAGTAAGCCTCCTATAGTAATGTCTTCGTCGGCGTCGATGTCGATGGTGCCGCTGCCCGCGTTGATCAGGGTGCCGTCGGCCATGGTAAGGGAACCCTCGTCACCGTCTGCCGTGCCCTCGTTGTCCGCCGTCAGGATCACACTGCCGGTACCGGTGGCCGTCACGTCGCCGCCCGCCGCAAAACTCAAATCGTTGTCCGCCGTGATTGTGATGATGTCGTTGCCGCTCACCGCCGCGTTCACCGTGATGTCACTGGTCGACCCGTCGGCATCCAGCGTAATGTCCGAACTGCCAAAGGTAACGTCGTTGCGCACAACCGCTCCCACCGTGATGCTCCCAGACGTTGAAGTCAAAGAAATGTCAGCATCCGAAGCATCTGTGTTCTCCGCTTCAATGACCACCCCATTACCCGCTACAGTGATGTCCCCGCCGGCCGTCACCGTGATGGAGTCGTCATCCCTCTGAAATGCTTCCAGAGTGACTGCGTCGGTCTCTGTCACGATGACATCTCCCAAAGTTATATTCACTCCATCCAGCGCCGCATCATTATCGATGTCCAGGGCGCCTACCGTCGTCTCGATCGAGGCTACTCCAGTTATTGTATTGATGTCCGCCGTGCCGCTCGCCGCCACGATGTCCACAAAGGTGTCCCCTGCGTCGATCACATTCTCATTGGTTGTCAGGGTTACCGCCGCCCCCGTCGCATTGGTAGTTAAGAGTCCGCCCAGGGTGATGCCGCCACCGTCGCCGCCAGCCGCAAAGGTCGTCATCGTGATCGCCCCGCTGCCCGCGTCGATCAGGGTCCCATCGGCCATCGTGATGGAATTATTGCCGTTACCGGCCGCGTTGTTGCTGTTGGCTGTGACGCTGTCCGCCCCGTCCCCCGTCGTAGTAATGTCTCCGAGGGCCGCAAATATCACTCTGTCGAATGCGCTCAGGGTCTCTCCACCGTCCGCCGCCACGATGCCGTCGTTGACATTGATGTCGTCGTT
>JAJFLV010000009.1 GCA_021772535.1 Opitutales bacterium
TGCAAAGAAAACATCGACCAGCCTCTCCGGCTGTAGAGGAGCCGATTCAAAGACGGGACCACCAACCTCGACCCTTGCCCAAATCACATTCCACTGTCTTGATTAAGCGATTCCCTCCCACAATAATCTGCGAATAGTCTTTCTTTATCTGTTCCCGTTCGGCAGCATCTCAGGTTTGAAGAAACATTGGGCTGTGCCCGGATCAACTCAAGAGATATTCCGGGTTCAGTTTTTGCAGGGATTTGGGCACGAAAAGCCCATCTTTGCGAATCAGTTTTCCATCGAACCGGATTTCACCTCCTCCATATTCGGGCCTTTGAATGCAGACCAGATCCCAGTGCACCTGTGACCGGTTGCCGTTGTCGGCCTCCTCGTAAGCCTGACCCGGTGTAAAATGAAAGGAGCCGGTAATTTTCTCGTCGAAAAGAGCGTCGCGCATCGGTTCCAGGATATAGGGATTAAAACCGATGGCAAACTCACCAATGTAGCGCGAACCGGAGTCAGAGTTCAAAATCTTATTCAACTTTTCTGTGTTCTGGCTGGATGAAGCTTTGACGATGCGTCCTTTTTTAAACTCCAAACGCACGTTATCGAAAGAATCTCCCTGATAAACCGAGGGCGCATTGAAGGTCACATGCCCTTCCACACTGGTTTTGAGAGGGCAGGAAAAAACTTCGCCATCGGGTATGTTGTGGTCTCCGCCACAGGAAACGGACCCAATATTTTTAATCGAAAAGCGAAGATCGGTCCCTTCCGCCATGATATGGACTTTATCGGTTCGGTCCATCAGACTTTTGAGGGCTTTCATGCCTGGAACCATGCGGGAGTAATCGAGTGTGCAAACGCGAAAGTAAAAATCCTCGAATGCTTCCGTGCTGATGGAAGCTTGCTGGGCCATGGCCGAGGTTGGCCATCGTAGAACAACCCACTTGGTTTTCTTAACTCTCCAGTCCAAAACGGGCTTCATCAGACTGATTGCCATTTTCATTTTGCTCGAAGGAACATCGGAAAATTCGAAAATATTGTGGGAACCACGCAAGGCGATATAAGCATCCATTTGCTTCATGCGCTGCAACTCCACGCGGGCGGCGGTTTTGTACAGCTCCTCCGTTCCCTCCAGAAACAGCTCGCGAACCAGGCGGCCGTGATTGACCTGCACAAATGGAGTTGCCTTGCGTGCTCGGGCCGCTCGCACGAGAGCCACCACTATGTCGTCCGGTACGTCATGGGCATTGATGAGAACCTTTTCCCCCTTTTTGAGTTTTACAGAAAATCCGGTCAGTATTTCGGCTAATCGAGTTATTCGTGGATCCATAGCGGCAGGAGTATTTAATGATTTTATTAAAAGCAACAAAGATGAAATTTATCCAAAAACAACGAAACCTTCTCAAGGCTCACACAGACGTTGTAAACAATAATGAGCTTCTTAACGCCCCCGCCGAATTTCTGAACCGTGAAAGCTGATGCGAAAACGATAGCATTGTTTGGTGCGGGTAGTAATTTCGAAGGTTTCCCGATCAACTTGGGCCGGAATCTCGTAACGGCGGATATCCACCACGGCATGGTAACCGCGTTCGGAAAAGATGTCGATGAGCATGGCCAACGCCATGGGATCGTTAAAAGTTTCCGATTCCGAATTAATGTAAGCCATGCCGGAAATGGCATGCTTCATGACGATGGGCAAGAATTTGCTTTGGATCAGCAAAACCACCTCTTTAAATAATTCCGTGTGGTGGCGTTCATAGTCATCCAACCGTTTAACCAATTCCTGCCGGGCATGCACCACGATATTGCTGGCCAGCGGGATTGGGTTAACCCGGTCAAAAGTTGCCTGATCCAGTTCGAGGGAACTCTGGTAGCGCAGCTCCTTGACAATAAGGTTCTTTACCTCGGAAATATCCCCGTAAGCGTCGATGAAATGGTAATGAAAGACATCGCGCAGGGACTTCAAAGCCTCGTAGGTAATTTCTTTAAATGTGCGGTAACGGTTGCGGGCGGCTTCCTCACTGAGGTCCGTCTTACGCAATTCGATTATTTCTCCCATACCCGAGGTGCGGACCTGCTCATTATGCTCCATGCATGTGCGGCCACGAAAAAGCTGTCTCTTGATGCTTTCTCCTTCATCGATAAAAAGTACAACGATGTGAAAAGTGGACTTTCCCAAAACCTCTTCCGAACCTTTTCCCCTACGGTCGCGGCGAATTTGCACGATTTTGTTGTAAAGCAGCTTTACACACTCCACCTGCACCTTCGTTCTGGGATACCCATCGATAATCGCGCCGGTTTGATATTCGGGATCGATCAATCGTCTGAATACCAGACGAGTGACTTCACGGTCCCCAACCATAAGGCCGGCATCTTTCATCCGTTCAGCTTCGGGACTTTGCAAAAGATCACTGACAATGATGGGAGCGGCCGTCATGTCCCTGAATCGCATAATAAAGTCCGTTTGCGTGCCCTTTCCCGCTCCCGGCGCCCCGTTGAGCCAGAATATTTCATTGGAAAATCGAAGTTTATCCTCTCCGAATTCCTCCAAAAGGTTGGCCCAAACATTTTCAAAGATGAGCTGGGCATCCTTGATCTCAAGGTCGCGGGTATTGGTGGAAGCCGTTAATTCGCGTGTTTTAATGTTATTCGACATGGTTGGGGTTAATTTAGCATCATTTGCGGTTTTTCAAAACAGAAAAATAAGAATAATCTAACGACGACAGTGAAAAATCTCAGGCTTACCGTGGAGTTGCCCCCGCTTTTTCCCCGCTCTGGAACGGCGGACGCGTCGAACGCATTTTTTTCTTGGGAAAACAAATCCGTGAAACAGCCTCCTCGAAATCGGCCACGCCGCTGAGAATCTTCACTTCCAGCCTTAGATAGTAAAAGGGCACTCCGGGGATGAAATCGGGGGATATGCGGACAGCGTCTTTTTCCGTCGTCACCACCATATCAAGGGCAGCCACCTTGACCTTGGCAAAGAGTTGCTTGAGTTCTTTCTCAGTGAAACGGTGGTGGTCGAGAAATCTCTGATTATAACGAACATCGGCTCCCAAATCGCGCAAAAACAGTTCGAAACTCTCCGGCACCGCAATGCCGCTGAAGGCGCCGATTTTCTTACCCTTAAGAGTGGAAAGCTCCAGACGGCCCTGCCCGTTGACTTCCTGTAGATATTGCGGCTTATGCTCGCAATCGATTATTTCCGCGCCGGGTTTGTAGCGATCGATAAGGGCTTCCAGTTCCCGGTCTTTTCTGCCGTTCGATTTTGTTATGAATACATAGGAAGCGCGCCGAATGTGCTTTACAGGTTCCCGCAAGATGCCTCTGGGCAACAGGTTCCCGCTGCCGAAAGGATTCGTTTTATCGACCAGCAGGAGATTTAGCTGCCCCTTGAGCCGAAGGTATTGAAAACCGTCATCGAGGATAAGTGTGTCCACTCCAAACTTTTTTATGGCAAAAAAACCAGCTTTGACGCGATTTTTATCCACAACCACAACCACACCGGGGAGATTTTTGGCCAGCATGTAGGGCTCGTCACCGGCATGCTCCGAGTCGAGCAGGATATTTTTGCCGTCGCTGACGACTTTCGGTGGCGGTGGTTCCCCATGGGTGATCATTCGCCACCACACTTTCCAGAACGGCTCCTTTTTGCTTTTGTAGCCGCGACTCAGAATGGCCACCTTTCTACCGCGATCAGCCAGGGAACGGGCGAATTTTTCAACCACGGGGGTCTTTCCCGTTCCGCCAACCGTCAGATTTCCCACTACCACCACCAGGCAGCCAAGATAATTAGCCCTTAAAATGCGGTTTTTGTAGAGAAGCAAACGCGTTTGCACGATGGCGCTGAAAATTTTGGACAAAAAATAAAGTAAATACTGGTAGATAATTACCAGTCGTCCCCGGCGGCGCCCGTAAACCACATCGATGGTAAATTGCTCGAAATTCTCGAACGTACTCAGAAGGGCGTTTCTTAAATCTCGAATCATACAGAAAGGTTTGCAATTTTCCGCCAGACCGGATTGACTGTGGACTCCTCCGCCCACTCACTTCTGGGGCGGAAACGCCAATCGGTCTCTTTTTGTAAAGCGCCTGTTTCAACCAGGCTCATGATTTTTCCTGATTTTGCCCATCTTTGAAAAAATATCCAACAAATAATAATAAAGAGTATTGACGGCCTCCATGGAGGGTTGTTTCTAAGTCATTTCCCAATGATGCCAGAACGGGATTTTGGCTAAAGGTAGAATCTTGAGCTGGTTTGTATTGGGAAAAGGGGCAGTTTCAGACTCTCGAATGCGATTTCGGCACTGGCTGTGAAAAATACACGTTAAAGACGAACGGCATAAATATCAGTGAGTTATAAACTTTACATTCCGGGCCCGGTGGAAGTTTCGGCCAAAACTTTCCAGGCGATGACCATCCCGATGTACGGGCATCGCAGCCCTGATTTTGTCGCGCTTTATCAAAGGATTCAATCAAAGCTGCAGATTTTATTCGGAACTGGCGACCCGGTTTATCTTTTCACCAGCAGTTCCTGGGGCGCCATGGAAGCGGCCGTTCGCAATGTGACCCAAAAAAAGGTTCTCAATTGTATGTGCGGCGCCTTCTCCGACAAATGGCACACAGTCAGCCTGAACTGCGGCAAGGAAGCTGGAGCGCTCCGCTTTGAATGGGGTTTGCCCGTTGACCCTGAAGCGGTTGCCCTGGAGTTGGCTACTGGCCAGTACGACTCCATTACCATGGTTCACAACGAAACCTCCACAGGGATGATGAATCCACTCCCCGAGTTGATGGCGGTAGTGCGGAATTTTCCCGAAGTAATCTCGGTGGTTGATGCGGTCAGTTCCTTTTCCGCCGTCCCCCTCGATAAAGATGCGCTCGGCATCGATGTATTGCTCACCGGTTCACAGAAGGCCCTCGCCCTCCCTCCCGGGCTGGCCCTCTGCTCGGTTTCCCAGCGGGCCCGTGACCGAGCCTCCACCACATCCGGGCGCGGCTTTTATTTTGACTTTTTGAACTTTCACCAGAATCACCTCAAGAGCATGACACCGTCCACACCCAGCCTTGCCCTCATTCATGGCCTGGAGTCGAAACTGGAAGACATCTTTAAAGAAGGATTGGAAAATCGCTATGCGCGCCATACCAGGCTCAATGCCATGGTGCATGACTGGGTTGAGCGCAACGATTTGGCCCTTTTCCCGAGAAAAGAATTCGCTTCTAAGACCCTGACTTGTGTCGAGAATACTCGTCAAATCGATGTTCCCGAATTCATTTCGCTCCTCAAAAAGCGTCATAATTGCGTTATTGATGGCGGCTATGGAAAAATCAAAGGCCGCACCTTTCGAATTTCAAACATGGGAGATGAAACTGAAGACACTATAGGGAAATTACTGGACAATCTGGATAACATACTTGTCGATATATAGTCATGCCCTTTTTAACTCAATGTGCCCCTTGAAAATATTAATATGAGCAAAACCTTGATAATAGCGGAAAAACCCAGCGTCGCCCGGGATTTATCCAGCGCCCTGGGAAAGTTTAACAAAGTGGAGGGCTGGTTCGAAAACGATTCCTATATCATCGACTCGGCCATCGGTCACCTGGTCGAATTGCCGATGCCCGAAGATATCGACAAAAAGCTTAAATTTTGGCGGTTGGAATCGCTCCCCATTATGCCCGAAGTCTTCAACCTCAAACCGATCGAAAAAACAAAGTCGAAGTTTGGGGAATTGAAAAAACTCATGCACCGTAAGGATGTATCTGAAGTCGTCAATGCTTGTGATGCAGGGCGGGAGGGGGAACTCATCTTCACCTACCTTTATGAACTGGGGAAATCCAAAAAGCCGGTCAAGCGCCTTTGGCTCAGTTCCATGACTCGTTCCGCTATCCGCGATGCCTTTGATAATCTTCGTGATGGCGAGCAAATGAAAAACCTGCAGGATGCCGCCCGCTGCCGGTCCGAGGCTGATTGGCTTATCGGCATAAACGGAACCAGGGCGATTACGACGCGGATGTACGGCAGCAAATCGCGGGGCAACGTGGCCTCGGTGGGTCGGGTGCAAACCCCTACCCTGACTATCGTTCTGGATAGAGAACGGGAGATCAGGGCGTTCAAAAAAAGGACTTTTTGGAATATTGCCGGCTGCTTCGAGGTCCGGCAGGGACGCTACGATGGGCTTTATCAAAAAGACAATTTCAAAAAATCCGAGGACGCCGCGGATAGATCGGAACGCATTTGGGAGGCCGAAGAAGCAGCCCGAATTGTGGAAATACTCAAAAATGGTGGCCCTGCCGCCGTTACCGAGACCAAAAAACGAACCCGCCAAATCGCTCCCCGTCTCTATGATCTGACTACTTTGCAAAGAGAGGCCAACAATCGTTTTGGTTTTTCCGCCCGGCGTACCCTGAACGTGGCTCAGGCTTTATATGAAAAACACAAAGCGATCACTTACCCGCGAACGGATTCTCGGGCCTTGCCGGAAGATTACCCCGAAGTATGCAAGCGGACCCTGGCCGCATTCGATGGCGAATTGGGCGTCCACGCTCAAAAAGTTCTATCGGAAAACTGGGTTAAGTCCAACCGGCGTATTTTCAATAATGCCCAGGTCAGCGACCACTTTGCCATCCTTCCAACCGGCGATAATCAAGGTAATTTGAACCCGGATGAAAGCAAAATTTACGACATGATCGCCCGGCGTTTCATTGCCGCATTTTACCCCTCCGCAGAACATGATGTTACCACCAGAAACAGCAAGGTGGAAGGCTTTAACTTTAAGACGGAAGGCAAGGTACTCGTCAAGAAGGGTTGGCTCGAAGTTTACGGAAAAAATAATAATTCCGGGACTGACCTGCCACCCCTGAGCATAGAGGATGGGTCTCCTCCTCAAGCTGATCTTCTTTCTGTAGAACTTGAGGAAAAAGAGACCAAGCCTCCTCCGCGTTACACAGAAGCCACCTTGCTTTCCGCTATGGAGGGCGCCGGTAAGTTCGTGGATGATGAAGAACTCGCTGATGCCCTGAAGGAAAAAGGCTTGGGCACACCGGCTACTAGAGCCTCCATTATCGAGCAATTGATCAATCAGAAATATATTGAACGCGAAAAGCGCGACTTGATTCCGACGGCCAAAGCCGAAAATCTCATCGATTTTCTCAGCGCCCTGAAAGCCGACTCACTGACCAGCCCGTCCATGACCGGCGATTGGGAACAAAAATTGAGACAAATCGAAATTGGTAAAATGACTCGATCCGATTTCATGAGCGGCATTACCCAAATGACCGGGGACATTATTGATCGGGCTAAAAAATTCCAGGAATCGGACGCGGGGGCGAGGGAAACCGAGATCAATTCACCAACCGACAATAAACCCATCCTGGAAACGCTTCGCACTTACAAATCTCAAGACGATGCATTGGTTATCTATAAAACGATTGGTGGTCGAAAATTCTCTGAAGGGGAAATCAAAACCCTGATCGAAGAAAAACAAATCGGCCCGATAGACGGATTTCGCTCCAAGGCGGGAAAACCGTTTTCCGCTCGTCTTATACTGGACGTCACCAACCGGGTCAAATTCGTTTTCGATAATAACAACGACGGTTCCGGCAATGGAGAGGCGGAAGATCCGATCGACCTGACCACGTTGGAGTGTATTGGCCCATGTCCCAAAGATGGCGGCAAGGTATTGGCAGCCCCCAAGGCTTTCGCATGTGAGAATACATTCGGTCCTGAAAAATCCTGCGACTTCAGGATATTCCGCACAATGCTGAGCAAACAATTGCCCGAAGAAGAGATTAAAAAGCTGCTGGAGGATGGGAAGACAGGACTCATCGAAAAATTTATCTCAAACCGCACGAAAAAGCCTTTTTCCGCATTTCTCACTTTGAAGAAGGGTGGCAGAATCGGGTTTGAGTTTCCCCCTCGGGCAGCTTCCAAACCAAAAAAATCGATCTCCAAAGGGAAGAAAGCCTGAGCAAATCCGGCCACCCAGCCAATTCCAGATTGGCCAGAGAAAATCTTGCCTTGCTCCCTTTTTCCTACTGAATTGGCTGTAGGGTAATTGAATTACCAATTCAGGTTACCTCAAACAGCAAACAATAAATTAACCGGACCAATAGTCATGCCTGTCGCCACACCAAAACAATTTGCTCAAATGCTGGATGCTGCCCAAAAGGGAAATTATGCCTACCCGGCGGTCAACTGCTCTTCCATCAATACCATTAACGCTGCTCTCAAGGGTTTTGCCGAAAGCAAATCCGATGGGTTCATCCAGTTTTCCACCGGGGCGGGGCAATTTGCTTCCGGACTACAGAATAACGATGCCACTTCTGGTTGCATTCTTTTGGCTGAAGTCGCCCACCGCCTGGCTGAACAATACAATGTGGTTATCGCTCTCAATACGGATCATTGCCAGCCGAATAAGGCGGAAGAATTTTTAAAACCTCTCATCGAGGAAACAGCCAGACGCCGGGCCAGAGGCGAGAGCAATCTTTTTCAAAACCACATGCTGGATGCCTCCGCCCTGCCCCTCGCAGAAAACATGGCTTTGAGCCAGGAATACCTTAAACTCTGTGCCCAGCATGAAATAATTCTCGAAGTGGAAGCAGGAGTTGTAGGAGGAGAAGAGGATGGCGCTGCTGGCACCGAGGACATGCCGGCAGAAAAAATGTACACCTCCCCCGAAGACATGGTCGCTGTGCATGAAGCGCTCCAAGGGCTGGGCCGATTCACCTTCGCCGCCACTTTTGGCAATGTCCACGGTCATTATAAACCGGGCGCCGTCAAACTTCGTCCGGAAATCCTCAAACAAGGGCAGGAAGCCGTCATGTCCCGCTATGGGCCTGAGGCCGAATTCGACCTCGTTTTCCACGGTGGTTCGGGCAGTGATTTGTCTCAAATCCGGGAAACACTTGAATACGGGGTAATCAAAATGAACATCGATACCGATACCCAATATGTCTTTACCCGGCCCATTGCCGATCACATGCTGAAAAACTACGATAGCGTCATGATGATCGACGGGGAGATCGGTTCCAAAAAACTCTACGATCCCCGTTCCTATCTGAAAAAAGCGGAAGAGGCCATGTCAGTCCGTGTGGCCCGCGGTTGTGACGACCTTCGATCGACCGGAAATACGCTGTTCGGCCAAATTTAAGTCAAAATCCTCCCGTTTCCCCTTTTCAGGGCAACCAGGGATATTTGCCAAAATCCGGATCGCGCTTCTCCAGAAAAGCCCGGTGGCCTTCGCTCCCTTCTTCTGACAAATAATAGAGAAGGGTCGCGTTTCCGGCCAGCTCCTGCAGTCCAGCCTGTCCATCCACATCGGCATTGAAAGCCGACTTCAAGCAGCGAATGGCCAAGGGGCTTTTTTGCAAAATCTCATTTGCCCACTGGATTCCCTCACTCTCCAGGTCCCCAATCGGCACTACCTTGTTGACCAATCCCATGTCGAGAGCCTCCTGGGCATCGTAGCGGCGGCACAGGTACCATATTTCCCGCGCTTTCTTTTGCCCCACGATGCGGGCCAGATAACTGGACCCGAATCCGCCGTCGAAACTGCCCACCCGCGGCCCGGTCTGGCCGAAGACGGCATTGTCAGCCGCGATGGTCAAATCGCAAACCACATGGAGCACATGGCCTCCTCCGATGGCATAACCGGCCACCAAAGCAATGACCACTTTGGGCATCGACCGGATAAGCCGCTGCAAATCAAGCACATTGAGCCGCGGCGTGCCCTCTTCGTCCTGGTAACCGGCCTTGCCCCGAATGCTCTGGTCACCCCCCGAGCAAAAGGCATATTTTCCGTCGGTATGCGGCCCGGCGCCGGTAAGGAGAATCACCCCGATGCGCGGGTCTTCACGGGCATTGGAAAAAGCGTCGATCATTTCCATCACAGTGCGAGGGCGAAAGGCGTTGCGCTTCTCCGGTCGGTTGATGGTTACCTTGGCAATTCCCGAGGCTTTTTCATAGAGAATGTCCTCGTAGGTTTTAGCTGTTTCCCAATGCGTTTCAGCCATATTTCAAATTGATTTCAGGATTCAAACGAGTTGCCAACTCAGAAAAACTCTTCCGCCGCCACCGGGTGTCCTTTTTTCGGTCGGTAATTATTTCAATGATGCGGATACCCGCGGATGGCAATTCCTTTACCAAACCCGGGAGATCATCTAAATTTTTCAATTTCAAATGCTTTATGCCATAGGCGGCTGCCAACTTCCTGAAATCCACTGTTTGGGGGGTGGCAAAATAGTCTTCGAAAGGCGGATCGAATTTGGCCACCGGCAAGGTTTCAAAAATTCCCCCGCCCCTGTTGTTGATCAATACGATTGTCAGGTGGCCCCGGAAACATTTTGAAATCAGAAATCCGTTGGTGTCATGCAGCAAAGCCAGGTCTCCTGTCAGCAGCACCCCGCTTTTTTTGTTTCTGTGGGCCATTCCCAGGGCGGAGGACAGCGTGCCGTCGATCCCGTTAGCGCCTCGATTAAAATAAATTTGCGCCGCACGGTTACCCGGTTCCCAGAAATATTCCATATCCCGGACCGGCATGGAATTAGCCACAAACAGGGGAGTCCCTTTCGGCAAATTGCGGGACAATATCCAGGAAACTTTTCCCTCGAAAGAATACCCGCACTGGCGCAACCGACTCCTTATCAGTCGCAGAGCCTTAGCTTCAATTTCTTGCCAACGCTCTCCCCAGGAATTATTTCTTTTGCCCTTCAATTTCAACGATTCTACCAGCATTTCCACCTGCATGCGGTAATGAATTGTCTCGCGATGCAGAGGGTCAAGATTGTCCTCGCCCGGATCGATTACAAAAGTCCGGCAGCTATGGGATTCCAGCCAGGCTCGCAGAACCTTGCTTGTCGGTGGAATACCCAGGCTGAATACCACCTCCGGCTGAAGCTCTTCCGCCAAGGTCTCATTTCGCAAAATCAGGTCATACTGCGTTACGAGGAGAGGGAACTCCTTCTTGAAATTCCGCAATGGCCCAAGGGCATCGGCCAAAACTGGCCATCCGGTGGCTTTGGACAATTTGGCAACCGCTGCAACATATTCAGCCGTATTTTCCGGTTGGACCGCGCCCACCGTGATGAGGCCCTTCCTTTTTCTCGCAACCGCATCCTTTAATGCCTGCCAGGAAGGCTCTTTCCCAATATTCACTCCCGCCTTTTTCACCAACGGAAGAGGTAATACAGATTTAACCAACTCCTCCAAAATGGATTCATCAAATATCCCATCGACCTCTCCTTTCAGATTCGGCGCGAGGGGGTCCCGAAATGGAATATTCAAATGAACCGGACCGGGCGATGGCAATTGGCTGCGCTCGAAAGCATGCACAAGTGTCTGACGTAAATATCGCAGCCGCAAGGGTTCGATCGAAGGCAAAGACAACTCTTTATACCAGTTGCAGTAATCGCCATAGATCTTCTGCTGGTCAATGGTCTGTCCTGAGGAGCATTCCCTCATCTCCGGAGGCCGGTCAGCCGTTAAAACCAGAAGTGGAATCCGGCTCACCCGGGCCTCGATAATGGCCGGATAATAATTGGCCACCGCCGTGCCTGAAGTACAAACCAATGCCACAGGCTCTTTGTTCTGACGCGCCAAACCCAAAGCAAAAAAAGAAGCCGAACGTTCATCAAGAACAGGAATCGCCTCCAACCCAGCGTGTCGGCTGAAAGCAAATGCCAATGGCGTTGACCGTGAACCGGGCGAAACCACCACATGCCGCAATCCCAAGCGCCAAAGAACCTCAGCTGCCACCGCACCCCAAAGAGAGCTAACATTGCTCCGACTCAAAGTATCAAAAACATTCACTTTCTTTTCCATTCTTGTCACCGTAGATTAGCCAGTAGCGCTTTCAGTTTCAAGTTGGTTTCCTGATGCTCTTTGCTCGGATCGGAACCTCGCACGATGCCGTTTCCCGCGTAGAGTCGGGCGCGGGGACCGTCGATGAGAGCCGAACGTATGGCCACCACCATTTCGCCTTCCGCCCGGTGGTTGAACCAACCCAGCGCTCCGGCGTAGAGGCCTCGGTCAAACTTTTCGATTTCGGCAATATCCGGGATGGCCTTTTCCCTCGGAGAACCCCCCACGGCTGGAGTCGGGAACAATTCCGCCAGGATGTTCAATAAATGAATGCCTTCTGGAACTTCTGCCTCAATGGGCGAGCGCAAATGCTGCACGTTGGAAAGTTGCAATAGCCGGGGTTTTTCCGGGATTCGCGGCTCAATGCCGAAAGTGTTCAAACGGCGTATAATGGAATCGATCACAACGCGGTGCTCATGGAGATCCTTGGTGCTTTCCAGCAGGCTTCGGGCCAGCCGGGCGTCCTCCCGGGCGGTTTTACCTCGCCCCACCGTTCCGGCCAGGGCTTCCGTTTGCAGATTGTTGTTTTCGACCCGCAAAAGACGCTCGGGCGAAGCGCCGATAAAACTCTGGTTACGCCCGTTGCCAACGGAAAAAGAGTAGCAACCCGGATAGACCTCGCGCAGGCGGTTGAGGGATTGAAGAGGATGCAATGGCGTCTCTCTGGAAATATCCACCGCCCGGGCCAAAACGATTTTTTCATAACGCCCTTCCGCAATACGAGAAAGACCGGTCTGCACCGCTTTCATGAAACTGCCCTCCCCTTGCGCCTCGGTTACTTCAAAATCATCACGGGCGGGAGCATCGGATGATTTTTCGACCGACTTATACTCGAAGGATGAAAACTTGCCATGGGCCGCCCATATTTTCCGGGCCAGGCTTTCCAATTCGGAATCCGCCTCGACCAAGACATTGGCCACCGCGGCATAGCTGCCGCCTTTTCGCGATACCTGCCAGCGGGGAACAAAGACAGTGGCGGGCGGAAAATAGGATTCCTTTCCCGCTTCATCGAAGAATGTGAAGGCGCAATAGAAATGGGGCCCGCTGAATGGCAGGCTCAAATCGCCCACCGCAATGGAATGGGCCAGGGTTTCCTCGGCGAAAATGCGGGCCTCCTCAAACCTCTTCGGTCCCGAAATGGTTTTTACCACAATGGCTTCGGCTCCTGCCACGGCATATTCATTGGATGGCTGTTCCAGATAAAAATGCAGTTCCCCCGGCTCGAAAATGGATTCCAGAACGGCCAGAGGATCGATATGTTTTACTCCTAGGGAAATACTGGCCAGCTTGGGGTGGTTGTCCTTGCGAGCCTGCTCACGACAGCCTTTCAAAAATAATTCGAGCGCTTCAAAATCCCTGGAAGGATGCCTCTCTGGAGGAATGATTTTCATCTTCTTATGTCGGTAGCTCCCCGGAGCGATGGTGATGCAGATCGGTTATAACTCGTTTAGCGGCGGGTTTTCGGGAATAGAATGGCCGCTTTTCCAAGGGTATTGCCCTTCAGTCGCTCGGACCAATCCAGGTTACCCTCCCAGGAATTAACCACCGGATTCCCTAACAGGCTGTTGATGTTTTCACTCACCTCCGGCATCACGGGCGTAAGGACTGCTGCCGCCAGCCGCAAGCTCTCGGCCATGCAGGCAAGGGCGGTTTCCAGTCGTTGGCGATCCTCAACAGAGTCCGATTTGGCCAGCTTCCAGGGCGCCCTGGTTTCGGCATAGCGGTTTACTGAGCTGATAAATTGGAAAATGCGCTCCAAAGCCGTATGGAAACGGAAGCCCTCGAATAGCCCAACCACTTCTCCTTTCACCGATTTCCAACTTTCCTGAAGTAAAGTTTCAGGTTCCTCCCGGACGGAGACGGCTGGAACCACACCCTCACAATACCGATGCGTCATGTTCAGCAATCGGCTCAGCAGGTTGCCCAGGTCGTTGGCCAAATCGCTGTTGTAGCGGGCCATGAACTTTTCCAGGGTAAAATCGCTGTCCAAACCGACATTCATCTCGCGGGTTACATAGTAGCGAAAGGCATCGGCCCCGAATTCCTCGATCAGATCGAGCGGATCAATGGTTTCCCCTTCGCTTTTGGAAATTTTACTGCCCGATGTCGTCCAGAATCCATGTACCAGAAATCCGCCCGGCGGTTCGTAACCGGCTGCCTTGAGCATGATGGGCCAGTAAACGGAATGAGGCGGCACCAGGATGTCCTTGCCGATCACATGCCGGTCGGCCGGCCAGTAGGTATCGTACTTGTCAGTGCCCGGCGCAACCGCCGAGAGGTAGTTGGTCACTGCGTCGAACCAGACGTAAGTCACATATTCGTCATCGAATGGCAGGGGAATGCCCCAGGAAAGCCGCTCGCGGGGCCGCGACAGGCAGAGATCGTTGATCGGCTCCTTGAGAAATTCCAGAACCTGGTTGGTTCGGGATTTAGGGTAGATATAATCTTCATTGGCTTTGATGTGCCCGATCAGCCAATCCTGGTATTTACCCAGCCGGAAAAAATAATTCGGCTCGGTGATCTCGACCACCTCGCCGTAGATATCCGGCCACTTGTCATCGACTTTCTCTTTTTCAAGGACGAACTGCTCGGCCCGGATGCTGTAGAAACCCTGGTAGAAATCCTTGTAAATATCTCCCTGCTCGTAGAGTTTTTGCAGGAGGTTTTGCACCACCACCTTATGGCGCTCTTCGGTAGTGCGGATATAGTCGTCATTGGAAATATTGAGGCGCTTGAGTAAATCCTGGAATTCAACCGCGATTTCGTCCACGAACTGCTGGGGAGGAACGCCCTTTTTCTCGGCGCTTTGCTGCACTTTCATCCCATGCTCATCCAGACCGGTGAGAAAGTGGACATCGAGCCCCTGCAAACGCTGGAAACGGGCAACCACATCGGCCAGCACCTTTTCATAGGCGTGCCCCAGATGCGGCGAACCATTGGCGTAATCGATTGCTGTGGTTATGTAAAATTTCTTCATCGACGGGATAAGGCAAAATTGTTGTAGCGGGCAGTTCTGGAGAAAAAGAGGGCAAACGGCAAGTCCGTGAATCCCTAATTTTTCAACCAGCTCTCATCACGGAGGAGAAAATTAAGCTTTCCCTGATATTCCCCCAACTCACCCAGGAAATGAACGATGTCTCCATTCTTCATGGCCCCGAGGGCAGTTCGAACCTCATTGCTGAACGAGCCGACGGCAAAATATCGCCCGCCGATCTCAACCCAAGCCTTCCCCTGGGCAACGGTTAATTCCGCATCAACCCTGAAAACTCGCCCGAATCGCTCTCCCAATTCCGCCTTCGACAAACCGGTCAACTCTTCCTCTGCATTACGAACCGCAGATTCCGGCAAGTCGCCATAATCTACCTTCGGTGGCAGGTCCGTAATACCGTCCGGTTTGCCGGGGTTATCCAAGGTCAGGAATCGGTCTGCACCGTCATCCTTTTTTTCAACCGTGCGGAAACGCGCCCCTACCGGGAAATGATCGGAGAAACCTCCGCCCTCCGGCCCGTAAAAATACCACCTGCGGGGACTGCCAAAAGCTTCCCCCGCATTCAACCCCGGAACCGAAAGGACGAAAAAGGAATTATCCACATACTGGACCCCATTGAAATCATAAAGCCCCGGCGTCACCAATACTTGCATCAGGGTGCCCCAAAGACCTCGGTAAACTTCGCTTCCCCTCTTTTCCGCCGGCAGTTCCAGCCACAAATTATATAGGTCCACCTCATCATCCTCGATCAGTGCCTTTTCATCTTCTCGTGAACGCAAAACATCATTCAAAGCGGTTTGCTTCATTTCCGGGTTGCGGGCTTTCTGGTTGTAATAAGAATTAAAATCACCGCCCAGAACAATGTCCGCGGATGGGTTTTCCGCCAACAGCACGTCCAGCCTTTTCCGCAAAACGCCCGCGTTCTGGATGCGCAAAGGCTCCGTTTCCGGATTGGACGCGCCCGATTTCCAGTGGTTGCCGAAAATTATCAACGGATGCCCCTCCACCGAAAGACCCACCTCGATAATATCCCTCGCTCTTTCAAGCGGGTGGAACTTTGCGTATTGGATGGGAAGTTTGGAGAAAACGACATTATTCTGCGCCGTCCGCTCCTCCAGCGGAACCGACGGCTCTGGTTTGATAACCTCATAGCCGCCAAGCCGATTATCCTCCAGGTACTTGAGCAGCAACGCCTCAGCCGGAAGACCCGCAATCGCCTCGTTAAAGTTCGCGCCCAGCATGTCCTCGACCGTGGAATCGGCAAACTCCTTTAAAAACTCCCCGTAATCGGCAACCATCGACTCAGGGCTCCGGTCCAGTTCGATCTCCTGAAACAGAACGACCTCCGGCCCCGCTCCATCATTCACCTGCGACAGGATTTGATGAATATTGCGGATTTTGGTCAGAACCTTGCGCGGAGTGTATCTGAATTCGACCTCCTTCTGATCTTCCTTGTATTGATCGAATCGGGCAATCCCATCGGCATCGAAAAGATTTTCCACATTATAGACCAGCAGAGAAAACTCCCTCCCAAAGGCGTTAAATCCGCACAGAAGCAAACCTAGGGCCATCATTATCAGGCATTTGCCTAAGCCCCTGAGTTTCAAAAAACCGGCTGCCGAAGGGTCAATACTGCGACTGGTATTAAAAAATGATATATTAGTGCTCATTAAGGTAATCCGTGGTTAATTAATAAAAAATACAAACAAATAAAGTCATTCCGCCTGCTTGGAAGGCCTTAAAATATCATATCCCCAAAACACCGTCAATGGATAGGTTGGCTGCGTTGGATGCGTTGGCTCAAAAAACAAAAAAAAGTGAAAAAAATTCAGAAAAAAATCCGAAAATCAGGAAAAAAACAAAAAAACACCCCGAACGAACCCGAAATTCCAAGAAAATCACCTCTACCCTGAGCCTGTCGAAGGGCATCTAGCATCAAGCATCCAGTATCCCCTTCCCAAGGTGGCACCGCTGTCTTCAGCATCATCCCCCTCTTCATCCAGCATCCAGCAACAAGCATCTCCTCTACCCTGAGCCTGTCGAAGGGCTCCCCCTTCAAAATGCCCTGAAAGGGCTAAATTCGACAGCCGGGGGTAACACCCCTGGATTTCCCGGCATTCCTAATACCGCACGCTGAAGGTGTGCAATTCCTCCCCACATAATTCTTTCACTATATAAACAACAAGCACTCCGCCCTTGGGAAGGCGATGGAAAATATGGGATTCAATTAGGCACTGTTTCCGATGACAATATAGCAGGAGGTGGAAACGCAGGATAAAAGGATCTGAATTAATTCGGGAATCGTCGAGGAACTGGACAAAAGACAGGTTCGTTTGCTCAACCATGTGCTTGAGAAGATCAATTATTACTACAGAGAGCTTTACGGCACCCGTCCTTGCTATAAGTACCCGTTGAGCCTCTCTAGGCTCATGCGACTTACGAAACGAAATTCTCATACGGTCAGCGCCGCATTGAAGCATCTGGCAAATAGCGTTCCGCTTGGATCGAAGGATGCCCCGCCGATCCACTATGATCGCGGTCAATCAAGCAAAAATAAATCTCACAGACCTTACAGAATCTTCCTCAGGCGAAAGTATGTAGGGGGTTTTCCTACAAATTCGCTAACTCGGAAGAAACCAAAAATGAATCACCACCCTGAAAAGAGAAAGAAAATTCAAAAAAAAGACATTGATACCTCCGAGCTTGAAAAATATCCGAAGGAGATTCTCAGGGTAGCGCTGAGTATCATGAAAGAGCAGGACATCGACAAATCGAAAGATATTTAATCAAATAATATTAGAATACTTTTATGAATCGAAAACCGGTCAGTTTGAAGATCGATTCAAATCTCTGGATGGAAGTCAAGGCACACTGTATAATTAACAAATTGAAAATCCCTCAATATATAGAAAAATTAATCGATAAAGATTTAAAATCTGAAAAGAGTTAAACCCTCGTCACGGGTTTTAAATCTGAAAAATCTGATTACGCAGGGGACAGCACATGGTGGCGGAGAGATCTTGTGTTGTATTCTCGCTACGCTCGTTGAGGTGTCGTCACTGCGTTCCGCGGTAGGCATGTATGGACAGTAGGAGCAAGTGCTCAAGGAGTAACCATTCCGAGAAGCTGGCATCAAGTTTCTCCAATTATTGGTAATTCCTCTGCTACGGTGTGTCCTCTATCTTTTTTTATTAATAAATGGCACCTTTAAAAACGTCGCCATAAAACAAACTAAAAAAAGTATGGAGGAGAGAATCCCTCTAATAACATAATCTTCTGGTTCTTTTGGGTGCTTCGACAAAACAAAAGGAATAGAGAAAAAATATGCCAATAATGTGCATCCCAAGAATCCAAAAACCAAACTAATATGTATAATCCGCCATGGATGATCCATGAAGGTTCTCCTATACTTTATCGCTATAATAATGTAGGGTACTAAAAGACAAGATATATTAATAATAAAATATATCATATTCAATCATCACCAAACGTACTATTAAAATAATTTATGGTACCAGTAACCCCTCTATTAATTGAATACCCTAAAGCACCTGCTACTTCTGAGATGCCAATACTGCCATTTCCTCCGCCCAAGATATAGGGGTCTTCACGCAGACCTTTGAAAAAACTATCTCCTGAAACTCCAATACCTATTGCCGATGTTCCGATAGCTGCTGTGAAGTGGACGGGATTGTTTGGACAACTTTTACGTTGGTTTAAGGTGGAAATCGTGTTCATAATAAAATAATATTTTCGTCCTTTACACAAAGGCGGGCACGCAGGTGCCCGGAAGCGGTATTGCCGTTGGCTTGGGTTTGGTTCCGATGGTAAAATAAGGGGTCACGTCATGATTCTTGATTTTAGTTTCAACTTCTTCATTGTCATCGGGACTCGGGTTTATCCCCTTCCAGCATCCCCTCAACCAATTTGCTTTCACCGGACTCGGTTCGCATACTTCGTGGCATATCATATAAATTTAATCCACATACCGCCATCAGTCAAGAATCAGTTTGCCCTCTTTAATACCCATCACTGATCAAACGGACGGACCTACGCCGTATCAACCCCGATAGCGGAGGTTGCCCTGTTGTTCCCTGATCTGCAATCAATTGCTAAAAGCATTGAAGTAGGCGGAATATCGTGGCATTTACAACCATTGCTTTAAAAAGTTGAGATCTGATAATGAGTGACACGCAATCGAATCAGTTGATCAATTACATTGCGCCCGCTGCACCGGCTACACGATGCCCGGCGGAAGGCGACGAACCTTTCTTGCGTCCCGAAGTTGGCTTTACCCCCAAATGGTACCGTCAATCACTGGATATCGACTTTGGTCGGCGATTTCATTCAGATCCGGTTTACCGCAAGACTGCCATCATGGCCATGCGGGAAGAGTTGAAGCGCCGTTTCCCCGGAACTGAAATTGGCGGTATCCATCGGCCGGACGAATGCCTCGATCTTCTCACCGGAACTTATGGTATTGTTTCCGTCGCCGCTATCTACGGATGCCGGATTGTTTACGCCTCCGATAACTGGCCCGATGTCGAACCCAACTA
>JAJFLV010000081.1 GCA_021772535.1 Opitutales bacterium
GATGACGCCCTACGGCCTTTGGGCATCACGATCGGCCAATTGAATATACTGGTGGTTATTGGGAAAAGGAAAGTCGCTCGACCCACTGAGATTTGCGGCGCCCTCAAAATCGAGGTTTCCACCCTGAGCAGAAATATTGAAAGAATGCGGGCGCGGGGATGGGTTGAAGTTCTTGAAGATCACGAAGATGCCCGGGCGCACCAATTTCAATTGAGTCCGGATGGGCAGGATCTTTTAGAAAAAGCCTATCCTGCCTGGAAACAGGCGCAGCAAAAAGCGGGAGATCTCATGGGCGAGTCGGGAATGGAGATTTTAGATCAAGCTTCCGACCGGGCTAGAAAACTCATATCAAGCTAAAATTTTTTAACCATAAAGTTGCATATACAAATAAAATAAAAAAGAGAAGATAAAATGAAAAAGAAATCAAAAATACTGGTAACTGGCGCGACTGGAAAAACTGGCGCCTTTGTAGTCGAACAATTAATTGAGCGCGGATATTCCGTTCGAGCTATGGCGCGTAGCCATGACGAACGTTCTCAACGTTTAAAAGATTTGGGGGCAGAAGTCGTTCTTGGTGATTTCCTGGATTTGGCGTCCATCCGGAACGCCGTCAAGGATATCAACAAAGTCTATTTCTGCTATCCGCCGCAGGGTGACCGTTTGGTTGAAGCGACGACTATCATCGCTGTGGCAGCAAAAGATGAAGGTGTCGAAGCAGTGGTAAACATGTCACAGATTACGGCCCGGCAGGATGCCCCAAGTGCGCTGACACGGCATCATTGGTTGTCCGAGAACATCCTGGATTGGGCGGATATCGGGGCGGTGCACATTCGTCCGGGATATTTCGCCGAAAATCTCTACCTCTTCAACAGTCAATCCATTGCCGAAGAGGGAAAAATCTACCTTCCCTATGGCAAGGAGCGCCATGCCCCTGTGGCGGCGGAGGACATTGCCCGTGTCATCGTTGGCATTCTTGTCGATCCGGTCCCGCATGTTGGCCAGCGGTATGTAATTACTGGTGACCGCAATATGACAATTGCTGAAATAGCGGAGGTCTTCACCAAGGTTCTTGGCCGGCCCGTAGAGTATATCGATCTTCCGATAGAGGTTTGGGGTCAGATTTTGACGGAGAAGGCTGGCTTGCCCGAGTTTCTCGTTTCGCACCTCAAAGCTGTTGCCCAAGACCATAAGGACGGGATTTTCAGCGCCCAAACCGATGTTGTCGAACGCATCGGTGGACAGACACCGCAGTCCCTGGAGGAATTCATTGAAAATCACCGCTCAATATTCACAAGCCGGTCAGAACTGGCGGTTGTCTGACGTTTTAGATGCCCTCTAAGCGAAGACAGTCAGGAATTATCAGACTGCGCGGCCTTAAATTCATTTAAAATGGACTCCATGCGGCTTTCCGAAAGTTGCATGGGGTGGCCGCGCCAGACAATAGCACCCGAAGCATCAACCAGCGCCAAATGCGGGATTCCGGTAATATCCAGATAATCAAAATAAGTCCCGGCTGCATCACGGGCGATAGAGTAATGCATGGGGAAGTCCTTGAGGAAGCTCGAAACGGTTTCGGCATCTTCCATGGTAATGCCGACCACCTGTAGACCCTCACCCTTGAACCGGGCATATATCTGGTTCATGTGAGGGATGGTGGCCCGGCAGGGAGCGCACCAAGTAGCCCAGAAATCGATTAGCATGGGTCGGCCTTGTTCCACCGCCGGCCCTTGCAGGTATTCCACCTGCAAAGGCAGAAAATTGCTCAAGGTTTGTTTTTGATCCTGTTTTTCCCGCGAGCCTTGGTAAATCCACGCCAACAGCAGGCCCACTATGAGAACCAGGGTTATATAAGGAATTCTCTTCGCCATTTTCTTAAATAGAGTAAATGGGCATATACATTATTTCAATGAAAACAGAAGTATGCCCAACTGAGGGTTCCGGGATGGTAGAACCTATCTCAAATTCGATGATGTTGATGCAGAGAGCAATTATGCATTTTGAGCAAGGCGCGACGGGGCTTGCCGGGCTGGAAGCCCTGCTGCCCCGCCGGAACGCCGCTCAAACACATAACTGCCTCTGTCCAAAGGATTTGTGCGGCACGGAAGCACCTGCGGCGTTGGTTTGCGCCCGAGGGGCGTTCAGCCCATCCGGGCGCAAAGCCGCCTGGCATCTGCCGCCGTGGCGCTACAAACATCATTCATCTGCGATTTTGAGATAGGTTCTAACTTGTCTTCGAGGTCTTTGCTGTTTGATTTTTGCGATTTTACCATGTTTATTGGGGCATCGAAATGAAGGATAGGGCTGCTTTGATCAAAGACCTTGGGCGCATTTTTCCGCCGGATCGGTTGCTGGACAGTTCTGCCCAATTGGCCCCTTACGAGTCCGATGGATTGACCTGTTTTCGCAGCCGACCGTCGGCCGTAGTTCTGGCGGAAACGCAGGAGGAGGTTATTCAAACAGTACGCTGGTGCTATCAGCATTCGGTTCCATTCATGGCAAGGGGCAGCGGCACCAGCCTATCGGGGGGTTCCGTTCCGGTGGCTGACGGCGTGGTCATCGCGCTTAATCGTCTTAGCCGTATCGTTCAACTCGACCCGGTGGAACGGACCGTAACGGTGGAGCCCGGCGTGGTTAACCTGAAGGTTTCGGAGGTGGCCGCCCCCTATAATCTTTATTACGCTCCCGATCCCAGCAGCCAGCAGATTTGCACCATCGGTGGAAACCTGGCCTTTAATTCCGGCGGCGCCCATTGCCTTAAATATGGCATGACCTCCAATCATGTGCTGGGAATCAAAGCGGTTTTGCCAGACGGTGAAGTCGTCCATTTCGGTGGTCCGAGCCTGGAGTCAGCGGGTCCGGACCTGACCGGCTTTTACTGCGGTAACGAGGGACTTTTCGGAGTGGCACTGGAGGTTGTCCTCCGCCTTCTTCCCAAACCAGAATTCTTCAGAACCGTGATGGCCGCCTACGACAGCATGGAGGCGGCCGGTAATGCCGTCACTCGCATCGTTTCCTCCGGCTTATTGCCGGGAGCCTTGGAAATCATGGATCGATTGGCCATTAAAGCGGCTGAAGCGGCCGTACAGGCAGGCTACCCCAAAGACGCTGCCGCCATCCTGATTGTCGAACTGGATGGTGAAAAGGATGCCGTCGAGAGCGATTACATACGCCTCAGTGCCCTTATAAATGAAACCGGCGCCAATACTGTGATTGTGGCCCGCGATACAGTGGAAAGAATGAAAATCTGGAAGGGCAGAAAAAGCGCCTTTTCCGCTGTTGGCCGCCTGTCGGCCGATTTTATCGTACAGGATGGCGTGGTGCCCCGGGCCAGGTTGGGGGAAGCCTTGGCGGAGATCGAGCGGTTGAGCAATATTTACAACCTGCGTGTAGCCAATGTCTTCCATGCAGGCGACGGCAACCTTCACCCGCTTATCCTCTATGACGGGAGGGAGGAAGGGGCCTTGGAAAGAGCCGAAGAGCTGGCCGGGAAAATCATCAAACTTTGCATTAGCATGGGCGGTTCGATCACTGGAGAGCACGGGGTCGGGCTTGAAAAAAAGGCCTATTTGCCGGAGATGTTCTCCCCCGTTGATATTGAGACGATGGAGAGAGTGCGGGCGCAAATCGATCCCAAATTTATTTCCAATACCGGCAAGATGCTTCCCGGCGGGGAAGCTCCCGCTTTGGTCATCCGAGGTTTGCATCCGTTAGAGAAGGAAGGAATCCTTTCGAGGGAATAGTCCGATGGTCGCTGAATCCACTGTGTTTCTTCCCGCCGAAGTTGATGAAGCTGCTCGAATTGTTCGGGAAAACCGCAACCTCAGGCCGAGGGGTGGGGGAACGAAACCGGCTCTTTCCTCCCCATTGGCGGAGGAGCATGTCGTCGATATGAGCAAGATTTCGGGGATACTTGAATACTCTCCCCAGGAATTTACCATTTCAGCCTTGGCCGGGACAACGATTCGTGAAATCGAAGACGCCCTGGCTGAAAACGGCCAGTATTTGCCCTTCGATCCCCCTCTGGCCACAGCCGGAGCCACGTTGGGAGGAACGCTGGCAGCAGGTCTTTCCGGGCCGGGTCGCAGGCGGTTTGGCGGCATCCGCGATTTCGTTTTGGGAGTGCGGTTCATCGATGGCTGGGGGAACGTCGTTCTGGGAGGCGGAAAGGTGGTCAAGAACGCTGCCGGTTTCGATTTTCCAAAACTCATGGCCGGAAGTCTGGGACGATTGGGACTCCTCACGGAAGCGACCTTCAAAGTCTTTCCCCGTCCTCATTCCACAATCACCCTGGAAGTCGATTGCGGTTCGCTGGCACAGGCCCTGACGGGAATTAATTACCTGAATTCTCTTTCAATCGACTTGGAGGCGCTCGATCTGATTCCTCCTGGCCGTCTATATATCCGCATCGGGGGTTTTGCCGACTCCTTCCCAAAAAGAATCAAGCGACTACAGGAGCTTCTGGAACATGAGGGCCGTCTCCTTGAAAATGAGGTAGAAAGTCAATTTTGGGAACAGACGAAGGAATTCTCATGGTCTTCACCCGAGGGCTTTTTAGTCAAAATTCCCATGACCCTGGCCAAGGTGGAAAAATTCGACGAAGCCATGGAGAATTACGGACTGGCCCGGTGTTATAGTTCCGGCGCCTGCTTATGCTGGGTGGCCGGTAAGGATTCGAGGCATCTTCCCGACATTGATTCCTTCCTTCATAGCCTCGATCTGACCGGCCTGGTGCTTCGAGGAAATGTAGATTATCCAATACTGGGAGCGCAAAAGGGTCTCGGATTTCTCCGGCGAATAAAAGAGGCCCTTGATCCAGAGGATCGTTTTTTATCTTTCAAAGAAACAATTTCCGAAAGTTCCTGAGTCATGCTGCACAAGATACAAGCGGAAAAATTCGGTTCTCGCGGAGAGGGTATGGCCCATGCCGTGGAAGCCTGTGTGCACTGCGGTTTCTGCCTGCCCACCTGCCCGACTTACCTGACTATGGGTGAGGAAATGGACTCCCCGCGTGGTCGGATTTTTTTGATGAAGGAGGTCCTTGAGGGCAATTTAAGTGTAGATCAGGCTGCCCCTTATGTGGACCGTTGCCTGGGATGTCTGGCCTGCGAAACTTCCTGTCCTTCCGGGGTGCGCTATGGACATCTGATCTCACCCTACCGGGCTTACGCTCAAAAAAATCGCAAAAACAACCTGTTTCAAAAGACCTTTCGGTGGCTTCTGATGGAGAGTTTGCCACATCCGGGACGCTTCCGGTTTCTGTTGCAAATGGCAGTTTTTTCCCGCCCTCTGCAGGGATTGTTGCCGAGGATGCTCCGGTCACCTTTGAGCCTTCTGCCAAAAACCATACCCAAGGAGGATGACCTTCCAGAGATTTTTCCGGCAAAAGGCGACCAGAGGGCCAGGGTGGCATTGCTTACCGGGTGTGCCCAGCAAGTATTGGCCCCGGAAATCAATCGCGCCACTCTTCGAGTGCTGAGCGAAAACGGGGTTGAGGTTGTCATTCCTAAATCACAAGGATGCTGCGGCGCCTTGGCCATGCATTTGGGGGAGGTTGAACGGGCAAAAATTTCGGCCCGAAAAAACCTGGAAGTCTTTGAGAATGCCGGTCCATTGGACGCAATTGTCACAAATGCTGCCGGTTGCGGTTCTGGTTTGTCCGAGTATCGGGATCTTTTCCATGGAGAACCGGAGGAAGAGCGGGCAAAAAATCTCTTTGCTCTTGTCCAGGACGTGAGTCTGTTCTTGCACAACCTTGGCCTGAAAAAGCCTTCCGGTTGGCCGGAACCCAGAAAAATTGCCTACCACGACGCCTGCCACTTGTCCCATGCCCAAGGTGTTCGCGAAGCCCCGCGTGAACTATTGCGAAGCATTCCCAATCTCATCTTGATGGAACCGCTCGAATGGGAAGTTTGCTGCGGGTCTGCCGGAACCTACAATCTCGAACACCCGGAAACGGCGGATCTCCTTGGGCAGCGCAAAGCCAAAAATCTGGCTGACACCGGCGCGGATGCGGTCGCTACAGGAAATATCGGTTGCCTGGTACAGGTTCGTAATCAATTGGAAAAAACCGGTTCCAACATTCACGTTTTTCACACCATGCAAATCCTCGAAGAGGCTTACCGAAACGGCGCATGAGGCCGTTTTATTCCCGATCAGTCTTTCGCGAAATCCAGGGAGTGATGAAGAAGATGGCTCCCATCACTCCATAACCCAAAGCCCATTGCCAGGCGGGAAATAGTTGCGCTAACCCTCTCGACCCGTCGGTTAGAGAGCCATTGAAAACATTGAGCAAGGGCAAATTAACGACCGTGTCTCCAGATGTGTATCGATAGGCATGCATCAAGCCCGCCAGACAGAAGACAGCTGCCACCAGGCTCCAGATCGAGGCCAGGCGAAAGCGATGATCGATCACATAGACGGCAATAACCGACAGGATGACGGCGGTGTACAAAAATCCCTGTTCGAGAGCGAATCCCCCTTCGAGATAAAGATTGTTGGCGTGAAAACCGGGCAGCATATCGGCTGAAAAAATTTTGTCCGGGCTTCCTCCAAACCCAACGCTGCGCAAAGTATTTTTAGCGGTGAGGCTGCCCCAGGCAGCCAAACCCGGCAACATGCCGACCGCAACGGCCATGTAATGGCGTTTCGGAGTAACTTCGAAAGCCTGCACCACCAGCACCAATCCGATCCAAATAAATATGCCTATTCCAGCTTCGACAGGAATGGCCCAGGCGACCAGGGAAAGCGAGCCAGTCAGGCAGATCAGGGTGACAAAAATTCCGTTCAGGGTGGAATAACCGGCCCGCGCACCCATCGCCTTCCAGCCAGGGTGCCCGATGTAAATCGAGGTGGGAAAGGTCGAACCAAAACAGGCCGCCGCCATGGTTCCGATGCCGTTGACAATGAGGGAGGGTTTCTCCGCATAGGCGTCGCCAGCGGCTTCCGCCGATTCGATGTTTTGCAGTGAAGCCAAGCCACTGATCAACCCCATGGGCAGAATAATGGAGAGATAAGGCAGGAGGTTATTACTTTTTAGGGCGGTGAATAATTCACCCAGAACGGGGTAGGGAAGGTAAAACCCTGTATGTTCCAGCGGGTTTTTCCCGAGCGGAGCCACACCCGTCAACCATGCCAGAGCGGTTCCCACCACAACCACAATGACCAGGCCAGGAGTACCCTTGAGAAATTGAACTTTGCCGAAACAAACCAAGAAAACCAGGCCCAGCGTCGGCAGCCCGATAATGGGCAGGGCAAAAAGTTGGAATAGGAATCCCAGGGTGAGGAACGCAAGGCCCACTCCGGAAAGTGTGGCGATCATGGCCGCTCTGGGGGTTACGGCACGGATTTTTTTAGCAAGAAAAGCGCAGGAAAACTCAATGATTCCGGTGGCGAAACAGGCCACCAACCCCGCATGCCAGGCGACTTTGTCCGGATCGGCAGCGCCCTGCGCAATAGCCAGTTGCTTGGCCGGAAGCATGACCAGAAAAACAAAAGCGATCAAGCTTATGGTGTTGATCCCGTAAGGCAGGGCGCAGATGTCAGTTCGTCCCGTTTTCTTTGCCAGTTGGAGTGCCTGCCAGGCATAAAACAGGTTCCCAACCAGAAAAGAGACCGCCACTCCGGGCAAGATTCTCCCGTAAACGATCTCCGCAGAAAAACCTAAAACTCCATTGAGCAATCCGAGCAGGAGCAGCAGTTGAACGAGGTTGTCCATGGCAATGGCGAAAAACCCATCGATATCTCCTTTGACAAACGGTTTCATAAAAAAGGTGATTCGCAGGATGCCTCTTTTCCTATCCCTGGCAAGGCTTTCAAACGCCTTGCTTTAGGGCTGCAAAACCATATAGGTTAATTGGCAGACAGATTAAAGTATTCCCACCTTTAATAATATGATGAAAATGATATCCTTTACAAAACACACATACGATTTCAGGAGTCCTGGATTCCTTCTTTTCCTATCGTTGACGATTATTGGCTGGACGCAAATTTTCGGTCAGGGAGAGGCCGACCCGATCAGGTTCGCCACTTACAATGCTTCCCTTAATCGAAGCTCAGCAGGCCAGCTCGTTTCCGACCTATCCGATGCCAACAATTCGCAGGCCAAGCGGGTGGCGGAAATCATTCAGCGGGTCAATCCCGATGTTCTGCTCATCAACGAGTTTGATTTCGTAGAGGACAATGTTGCCGTCGATCTTTTCAGAAGCAATTACCTGGAAATGAGCCAGGCTGATGGAGTTTCGACTATCACTTTTCCCTACAGCTTTGTGGCCGAGTCGAATACTGGTATTTCTTCCGGTTTCGATTTTGATAATAACGGAACCGCCGTTAGCACCCCGGGATCCAATAACTATGGGAATGATTCCTTCGGTTTTGGATTTTTTCCGGGCCAGTTTGGATTGGTCCTTTACTCCAAATACCCGATCCTGACCGATGAAATTCGCACTTTCCAAACATTTCTATGGAAGGATATGCCGGACGCCCTTTTGCCCGACGATTCCGGCACTCCCGAAGCGGGCGATTTTTACTCGACCGAGGAATTGGCGGTTTTCCGCCTCTCCTCCAAGAGTCATTGGGATGTGCCCGTTGAGATCGATGGCCAGGTGGTACATGTCCTCGTGAGCCATCCCACTCCACCTGTGTTTGATGGCTCTGAGGATAGAAACGGGAGACGCAACCACGACGAAATTCGCCTTTGGGCGGATTATGTGACGCCTGGAGCCGGGGACTACATTTACGATGACAAAGGGGTTACGGGTGGACTTGGAGAAGATAAAAGTTTCGTCATCATGGGCGATCAGAACGCCGATCCATTCGACGGAGACAGCACCGGAAACCCTATCCTCCTATTTCTTGACAACAGCAATATTGACACCTCCGTGACGCCCACCAGCGTGGGAGGCCCGGAGGCGGCCCAATCGCAGGGCGGGGCCAACGCTAATCACCAGGGTGATCCGGCCTTCGATACGGCGGATTTTTCCGATGGCAGCACCGGCAATTTGCGGGCGGATTACGTCCTGCCTTCCATCTTCGGTGTCAGCATTGTGGAAGCAGGTGTATTTTGGCCTTTGAGCGGTGATGACACTTTTTCCCTCATCGGGGCATCCGATCATCGGCTGGTATATGTCGACCTCGAGTTGGAACTAACAGCCGACGTTTTTGGGGGTTTGCCCATCGATGGGTTTCCCGGTTGGAGGGCTTCAAGCTGGTATCTAAACTACAATGTGGAAATCTGGCCGTGGATTTACCACGATGAACACGGTTGGCAATGGGTTGATGCCGGAAGCGTGGAATCTATCATTTTTCTTTGGGATCTCGGTTTTGAGGAATGGATTTTTCTTAATGATGTCACTTATCGCTGGTTTTTTCTTTTCGGAGACAACCCGGATTGGATTTTCACCTTTGCAGACAATACCCCCGGTAGTCGTTTTTTCCAGAGATTCAATGACGGATCGATCTTCAGCATCCCGGTTGGCTTATAATCCGTA
>JAJFLV010000082.1 GCA_021772535.1 Opitutales bacterium
GCCAAAGGATGACTTTGGCATGTCATAACATAAATACCCTTAGGCTTCCGGCTTGAAAAGATGGACGTCTCGCTGCGGAAAGGGAATCGAAATGCCCTCGGCGTCGAAACGCTTTTTCATGTTCTCCGTCAAACTGAAATAAACGGGCCAGTAATCGTCTGAATTGACCCACGGTCTGACGACAAAGTTGACACTGCTGTCGGCCAGTTCGGATACACCGATGGTCGGTTCGGGATCTGCCAATATTCGTTCTTCGGCCCTTAAAACTTCTTCCACCACCCGGCGGGCTTTATCCAGATCGTCACCATACCCGACACCAAAGACAAGATCGACGCGCCGCGTGTCCTTGCTTGAATAATTCGTGATGTTCGACCCCGTTATGTTGGAATTCGGAATGATTACCGTCTTATTGTCCGGGGTCCTCATCTGAGTGGTAAAGATACTGATCTCCTCCACGATACCGGTTGCGCCGCCTGCTTCCACAAAATCGTCCACCTTGAATGGTCGGAATATGATGAGCATTACGCCAGAGGCAAAATTCGAGAGTGAACCCTGCAAGGCAAAACCGATCGCCAATCCCGCCGCGCCGATGATGGCTACAAATGAGGCCGTTCGTATGCCCACCAGGTCCAATACCGCGATTACCACGATTATTAACAAAACATAGTAAATACAGTTACTGAAAAAAGTGACCAGCGTCGGATCAACCTTCCGCTTTATCATCAGGTTTTTCAGAAATTTGCTGAAAATTCCAGCCGCCCACTTACCGATGATCAACAGGATTATCGCCCCGATCAGGTTCATTCCGTAGGTCAACAACCAATTCTGTGCAGTCTGTAATGTCTCTTCCATTATCCCCTCCTCAGTTCTTAGGTCTTTATAGTAATATCTGCATTTAAAATTTCCTGGCGTTCATCCAATGCCCTTTAATCCCAGGAGAAAATGAGCCGCGTATAATAGGTGGTGTCCAGTTCTTCCCTGCCCGGAGCAGGATTGTTGTTGAAGAAATTCGAAATGCCCATCCGGAGCTTCCAGGAACTTCCGCCCCCAATTGGGATCTCAAAACCGGTATCCTGCGATAACCGGAAGTCCGAGAAATCTTCCACACTGGGGATAAATTTTATGTCCGTGGTCAATCGCCCGACCTTTTTGATTTGGTAGAAATGATTGAGTCCGAAATCGAGTCCTGGAGCTTTGATATTGGTTCCATTTTCAAGGCCTTCAAAACGGTAACTGATACCGGCCCTCATACCCAATGAATGGTTTTCCTGTTGAAAAAACCTGTAGCTGAGCCCTCCCGCCGTGGTGACGCGAAAATCCACGTCCTCGAATTCGTCGCTCTCAATCTCGGAACGCAAAAACCATCCCAGTTTCTCTTTGAAAAACGAATCGTAGGTCGCACCGGCGATTATTTCATTGGATGTTTTATCGCCATTATTTTCCGCCTGGTCATAGGAGAGATAGAGCCCGAGAGAATCATCCGGGCCGGCCAGAGTTGCCTTCACGCGGGCTGCCGTGCCCGACTCATCGCTGTTGCCCGACTTGCCCGTTAAATCCAGGCCCACTTCATAGGACCAGTTTCGGCGCTGCCCTTCCAGCTCCTTTCTCATCTTGACCACGGCGGGATCTTCGCCCTCTACGGCCCAGGAAGCCGCGATTTTCGGCATCTCCGTCGTCAGCACACCATCCGAACCGGCGATTTCCATCCTGGAGCCGCCGCTATGGGTCACTTTGCCGGAAAAAGTCGTCCCGCTGGCCAGACGTATAACCAGTGGGTCCTCCGTGCTGAAACCGGCCACTTCTCCTTTTTTTATCTTCAGGGTGCCCGCATAAACGGTTTCCAGGTCTATCGTATTTTCGGTGATGCCGGTGATCTTGCCGACCAGTCTGGCCCCATCCTTTGTTTCAACAGTGTCCCCCCATGCGGACGCAGCGACAAGCGACAAAGCCGTTACAAGTCCAATTAAGATAATTTTTTTACTCATTTTTTCTGTAGTAGTTTATTTCCGGTTGCTCCCCCCAGGGTTGGAAAAAATAAATTCCGAGGACGACTAGGCACGTTTAGTCGTGTTGGCAATTATATTATAATAAGTCGATTTTGAGACAAATTTTAACCGGCAAGACATCAATGTTAATAAATTAGCCTCAAATTTGGATTAGCCCAAAGGTGGAAGGTTGGCGGCTAAGGAAAAGGTCAACCCTTTGAAATAATGAAATTTCAATGATCGACCCTGAATTCTTGGATGCGCAGGAATAATGCCGGAACGGCCGGCTTTTCCCCTCGTTTCCGCCTAAGGCCGTTGGCCGCTAAAAGATAATGCTGCCGATCCTCTTCTTTTTAACGACTTTGAATTCGCCTACATGCCGGTCCACGAGCTGCACGAAATTCATTATCTCGGCTGTGGGATCCCCTGAATAATTGTAGAGGATTTCCTGCATGGTAATGGTCTCATTTTGGTAATAAAGGCGGTTGGCCGTAACCTCGCCATAAAGTATCCCGCCCGAGTAAAAGGTGCCTGGAGTCGAGGTTCCGTCGAGCGAATAAAGCAATATGGATGCATCTATCTGGACATCGGGCTGGGCAGTAGTCGGCCCCACCGCCGCGGTTACCCCGGAGCCGATGCGAAAGCGGTTTTCCGTGAGGATGCTCAACCCGTCGGAATCCATCAACAGGTAAATGGTATCCACCGGCTTGGCATTGACCAGCAAGCCCCAGTTTTCATCCTGCGATTGGAGGAAAGAGGGCGCCCCCAGTTTGCCGGTCCTTTCATCGCGCACGATGACTATGCCCTCGCCGCCTTTGCGAGCGACAAACCTTCCCCCTTTATTTTTCATTACCACGATGAGGCCTTTGGCGTTGCCCAAAATCGACTGCGGTATGGCTCTTTGCGGATCTGCCATGAGCGAAGAGAAAAAGGCGTTGATCTCGCTCAAGCGAGTATTTAGTTTTTGCGTATCCCGTTCTATATTTTGCCCGTAATTATTCTTCAACGGGAAGAGAAGGAAGAGAGCCAACATTGCGGCTGCAAAACGATTATTTAAAATCATTCTGAATATCATTTATTAGTTGCGAAAAAGATGTTGGCCCTCATAGGAAGAAGCAACAATAAATTGGCCCCCTAATTCCACCATATATTTAACTCTCCGGTTTCTCTTTGCATAATACAATACTAAAACGCTGCCAATGGTCCGATTCGGACCCTATTTACACCAGTTATCACGATAAGGAGTGGGGAGTGCCCCTCCACAACGACCGGCAGCTGTTCGAATTTCTTCTCCTGGAAGGCGCTCAGGCCGGACTTAGCTGGATCACCATCCTGAAGAAACGGGAAAACTACCGTCGGGCTTTCGACCGGTTCGATCCTCAAAAAATTGCCCGCTATGGCCCAAAAAAGATATCCGAGCTGCTTCAAAACGAAGGTATCGTACGGAACCGGTTAAAAATTGCCGCGGCCATCGGCAACGCCAGAGCCTTTCTGGATACCCTGGACGAGTTTGCTTCGTTCGATAAATTCATCTGGCAGTTTACCGATGGGGCAACCATCCAGAACAGTAGGAAATCCCTCAGCGAAGTCCCTGCCTCAACCAAAGAAGCCGAAAAAATGAGCAAGGAACTCAAGCGAAGGGGTTTCAAATTCGTCGGTCCCACCATTTGCTACGCCTTCATGCAGGCCGTCGGAATGGTCAACGATCACACAACGGATTGTTTTCGCTACTCCGAACTCTCTTGATTCTCCTCTTCCTCCACCACCGGTTCAACTTTGACCTCGACCAATTTTTCCCGGTTCTCCGGCAATTGGTTAAAAGTGTAGTCGGAGAAAACCAGGGCCGCTTCCGGCATAATTCGGTTCAGGTAGTTATCAGGCTCCGAGCTTTTATAAAAGATAAAGACAGGCCCCGGTTCAGGTTCTTCCTCATCCTCTTTTTCCTCGTCTTCCTCCCCCTCCTCTACCTCTTCGACCTCAATCGCCTCCGCCGGTCGACGACCGATGCTCAAGGTGTAGGAGTCGCCATTGAAAAGCCCCAGGACGATATCGCGGCTGTTCTGCCGGGCGCCCTCTGCATCCTCTTCATCGGGAGAATGGACATCATTGAAGCGGGCGTTCAGAAGGGTTGAAATGAGGCTGGTAATTTCCTCCTGCTTGACGGTCTCACCCTCTACCGGACCGCTGATCTCAAAAGGCCCTTCGGGTTCGGCCCGGGAAATATCGAGAGGCGCCTGGCCTGTGTCCGAAAACTCCAGGCGCACCCGGGAGACTTCCTTTTGCTCAAAAGTAAGTAGTTTTTTGTCGGCCCAACTCTTGATATTGGTATCGAGATAAAGACTCAGATCGGCCAGATAAGCCTCATCCTGGCCATCCAGCCGAATGAACAGGCCCGTGCTGGGTCCTCTTTTGCCCGTTTCCAGATCCCATAGCAAACTGCCTTCGGCCGATTTCAGGGTTATCTGGTTTTCTCCCAATTCCAGCCGCTCTATCCTTTCCGCAGAACGGGTTACCAAACGCAATATGGAAGCATCCAGAAGATTCCCGGTTAGCGTTTTCAATTTGCTGAAATCAGCCCGGAATCCATGATAATCGGGCAATATCCAATCGCCGCCTTTTTCCTTCTTGAGGGTTACGGATTCTTCCTCGGAAGGTTTCTGTAGGATGATTTCCTCCGCCTTTTCTAAAAGATCGGGTTGCAGAAGCTTTTCCCCCGCCAGACTGTCGGGCTCCTGGACCCGTGGAGCCGGGCGGGTTAACTTCCAGCCGATTGCGGCTAGGATTCCAATAATGAAAACGGTTATGATAAGCGGTTTCAGCTTCATCTCTATGCCTGGCTCCCTTTCTGCCGTTTGTGGCGAAGCAGGAAAAAACCCACCCCGCAAATGCCCACCAGGCATGGCACGGTTAAGAGGTTCGTCAGGGCAAGATTTCGCTCCAGACTCTCGATATCCTCCCGCAGTTTTTTCCTGATATCGCGCAACGCCGCCCTTTTATCGGCCTCCTCTTTGCGGTAATCCTCAATCAGCTTGCGAACTTCCGATCCCGCCACTAATCGCCGCCGGTCGCCCTGCTGGTCCTGCAATTCCCGTAACTTCGCCTGCACTTCGGTTAATTCGCCCTGTAAATCCTCATACTCCTCTTTAAACTTCTCCTGGGCCTTCATCTCCAAATTCCGCACCACGGTAAAAGGCCGTACCACCGTCCCTTTTCCTCGCAGGGAGATGAGATCCTCGCTCCCCGCCAGATATTCCAGAATATTGCTGATAAAGGCGATGTTGTCATTGAGTGGTTGCATTCCCCGCATACCTAAAAAGTTGATTCGCCGCACACTGAAATTATCCGCCAAGAAATCCGTATCGGCAACCAGCACAAGGGTGCTGTCGGCGACCGATTCGGTAAGAAACTCTCCCTCTTCCTCTTCTTCTTTCTCCTCACCATCCTCCTCGTCCTCACCTTCCTCGACAGGCGGCCGCCCATTGGGGAAAGCGGTCGTCAGCTTGCCATGCAGCATTCCCGCCAGCACATATTTTTCACCGGTGGGATCCACCTGCCGGGCCAGAGCGTCAGGCGGGGTGAAATTGAGCAGGCTGGCGGTCAACCGGCCGCTCTGCTCCGAACTTTCGATCAGAGGCGTCAAAGTTAATTCGCTATCGTCCTGTAGATTGAAACTGCCCGGCTCAGCCAGAAACATACGATTGAGTTCCGCAGTGGGGGGCGCCTCGTCGGAGAGCAAATCAATGCTGAGCCAGGCCGGGTAACGCACCCCCGTTCCGCCCCGTCCGGCGGATACGGTTTCGGCGTATTGCAGGTCGGCCACAAAATAGGTCGGATCGTAATCGATTCCCCATTTATCGAAGAGCCGGGGAAGATTGCTGGAGGTATTCGGCATGCCGCCCATCATCATTTGCTGCTGGTTCATGCTACTTTTTTGAATATAGGACGAAGGGTCCACAGCGATGAAAACCGGTTTACCGGAAAGAACGAACTGCTCGATCTCGTAGAGTAAGGGATCGTTGATACCGGCTGGGTGAACGATTGCCAGGATATCCAAATCATCGGGCAGCTCATTGCTCTCCGCCGCCACTTGCTCGATTGAAAAACTCTCCCGCAGTTCACCTATGAAGGCCCAATCTTCCGGCGGCTGTTGGCCCGGAGCCATCATGCCAGGCTCAAACCCGGATATTACCGGTAAGGATGAAATTACCCCGAGTTTCGGCAAATCGAGCTGCTGCACGCGGTAAATGATCCGGGAGATGTCATATTCGAGAAAAGACTCCCGTTGAAGGTTGAACATGGGAATGGATTCCTCCTGCTCCGCCTGGATCGCTTTCAATCCGAAAAAGAAGTTATCTCCACCGGGAAGCTGCTGGTTGGTAATGCCGGATCGTATGGCCTCCTCCTCCTCTTCCGTATCCGGTTTGGGATCGATTATATTGACCACAATATTTCCACCTCCGGCACTTTTATACTGGTGCAGAAGCGCTTCCACCCGGGTGGCGTAATTTTTAAACTGGATTGGCACCTCCTCCGCGCTGCGCCGAAAGTAAAAATCAAGCACAATCGGTTCTTCGATCTTTTTCAGCAATGCCTTGCTGCCATCGGACAGGGTATAATTATTCTCCGCCGTTAAATCCAGTTGCCCGGGGATGAAGCTGGTAATGATCGTAACCATGATCAGCCCTGCCAGGAGGAGGATTAAGGCGATCCCTTTTGAAGTGGTCTTCATTTCAATTTGCTGTCAGCTCAGGTTGATTACTCTACTCTAAATTTTTTTCCTCACCGTTCCAATGTGAGGACATTGACAAAAAGGCAAAACGCGCCCAGGGAGACGAAAAAGAGAACATCGCGCAAGGTGATGAGTCCTCTCACCATGGGTGTAAAATGCGTGATAAAGCTGAAGTTGGAAAGCCCATCGACCAACCAGACGGGTAAATTGGCGGCCAGCATGAGATCGCTGAATACGCTCCAGCCAAGAAGGACCAGAACCAGGCAAACAGCCACGCTCAAGACAAAACTGATGACCTGGTTCTGGGTGATAGAGGAAGTGAGCGAGCAGATGCTTAAAAAAGCGCCCGCCATGAGGATGCCTCCCACATAACCGCTGAAGATCGGCCCCCAGTCCGGGTCCCCCAGGTAGGCAACCGTCATCGGCATGGAAAAAGTGAGCAGAATCCCGACCGAGATGAAGGCCCAGCCAGCCAGGAACTTGCCGAAAACCGCCTGTGTCACGGAAAGAGGCAAAGTGAATAGCAGCTCCCAAGTGCCCGATTTCTTTTCCTCCGCCCACAGGCGCATCCCCACAGCTGGGACCAGAAACAGATAAACCCAGGGAAGAAATGTATAAAAACGGGCCAGGCTGGCATCGTCGGTATCGAAAAATCCTCCGATAAACCAGGTCAATCCAATAGTCGAAACCAGAAACACAATAAGGAACACATAAGCCACCGGAGAGCGGAAATACCCGATGAATTCACGTTTGAAAACGGTCAAAATTGCTTGCATCTTTTCTCCGGATTAAACGATTAAAGTTGTGTCAGATCCCAGAAAACTTCTTCCAGCTTTACCGGAAACCTGTCCATTCCGATCACCTTCCAGTTCTCTCTCCTTGCCGTTTCAAATATTAGGTGATCAATCATTTCTCCTTTTTTCGGGATTGCGATCAATTTGCCGTTCTCCTCTACCACCTTTTCGATCGGTTCCAGCCCTCGCAGGGCCTCTCGGATGGGTTGCGGATCCTCATGATCGAGGCTCAATTCCACCGCGTTATAACGAGGATGGCGGCGGCGCAGCTCTTCCGGTGTTTCATCCGCAATAATCGACCCCTCTGCGATGATGATGATGCGGTTGCACATCGACTCGACCTCATCAAGAATGTGGGTGGAAAGGAGAATCGCCTTGTCCCTGGCCATTGAGGCGATGAGGCGGCGCACCTCCTGTTTCTGGTTCGGGTCCAGCCCATCCGTCGGCTCATCCATTATGAGGCATTCGGGATCGTGAAGAATGGTATGGGCCATGCCCACCCGCTGCCGGAAGCCTTTACTCAACGTTTCAATGGTCTGATGGCGAACCCCCTCCAAATGGCAGATTTCCATTACTCTTTGTATCTTCCTTGATCGATCCACCCGGTTTTTGATTCCACGCATATCCGCGATAAACCCGAGAAACTCGAGAGGAGTCATTTCCTGATAGAGAGGCCCGTTTTCGGGCAGGTAGCCAAATAATTTCTTGGCTGCAATAGGTTCTTTTTGAATGTCGTGACCACCCACCAGAGCCGTTCCGGAGGTCGGCTGCAAAAACCCCGTTATCATTTTCATGGTGGTCGACTTGCCCGCGCCATTGGGACCCAGAAATCCCAGAATGTCCCCCTTCTTCAACTCGAAGGAGATATGATCCACTGCACGAATGGAGCCGAAATCTTTAACAAGGTTTTCTGCTGTTATCATAACCGGTTTGAGTTGTTGATAAAATCACTGATGAAATTGTTCCAAAAAAAATCAAAGTTTCCAGATAGCTTTTTTGCTGGGGGGTTCAAGCATTTTTTCTCACCTTGGCCTACCCTGGACAGGAAACGACGCTAGGCCGAACAATACTCGTAACGCAACAGTTGTTTTGGTTCCCTCAGCCACCAGGAATGTTGGCGGGCAGCAATTGGGAGAGTTCCCCTCAAGTCGGGAATTCGGGCGGGAACATAGACTGGCAGGGGATCACGGTCAAAAGGGTAAGGCTGACAAACGATCCGGCCTTCACCTCTCGGCCGCAGTTCAATTCCCACCCGGTCCTCCCAGTTCCGGCGGGGAACATCGGGGAAATCGATTTCATCCTCTCCAAAACCCTTGGCTTCGCCTTTTCGGGGGAAAATAAGGTCCGAACAGAGTGACAGCGACAACCCATCCAAAATCTGGAGCAATCGCACATGCGGATTTAAATGCTCCGGCTTCAGCCAACCTGCTGTTTCGGGCTTACCGGCAAGCCGGGACGTCAATTCGCTTTGCATCTCTTCGATTTCGGCAATAAATTTGAGCGTAATCTCCAGTGCATCCCCCTTTAATCGCACCGGTGGACCCTTGGAAAACAATTGATGCGTAAAAGTGGGCTCGGACTCGGCATCGATCCCCCGGTAATAAAGCCAGTAGGCGTGATAACTTAAAAGCAGGCTGACATAAGGGTGGTCTTTGTTGAAGCGGGGAATCCCGCGCTGCCAGCGGCCTATCCCTTCCCTTGGATTTTTCAAAAACTCGGAAAGACCCAGTGGAAGACCGTCTTCCGCTGAAATCTCGGGAGCTGCCTCCCACTCCCACCAGCCGTTGTCATGCTCGGCGATGGCCAAAACCGTCTCGGCCCCCAGCCGTTCGGGATCGGGTGAATCGGCGTAATATCCGGGCCGGGAAAATTCCTCATTTCCCCAGTGCGCAGCCAGATATCCCGAGACCTCCGCGTGATCGGGCTGAGTAACCAGCCAAGCCTTGTCATCTCTAAGAGTCTTAAGCATAGGGCTGGTCGAAATTTGATTCCAGAAGACCTTAAAACTTCTCGGAAACGACTACTTCGGAGAGTGGAAGCTGACCTCCCCTGCCCCTCGCCGGCTGGGCCGACTTGCCCACGGTTATCATCATTGCTATCACATGGTCGTTGGGAAGATTGATGATGCGGGCAAACTTTTCGGGATCGAACCCGATCATGGGGCAACTGTCATAGCCCATATCCTTGGCCGCAAGCATGATGGTCTGGGCGGCAATTCCGCAGGATCGCATCGCCTCATCCCTTTGCAGTTGTTCATTGCCTTCGTAAAATCCGGTAGTCATGGGCGCCATCATCTTGCCAACCTCTTCCGGCGCATTTTTCCAGTATCTTTCCGGATTCAAATGAGAATTTAGATTCGCACACAGGATAATGGCAATGGAGGCATCCGTTACCTGAGCCTGGTCCCAGGCCGCCTCCCTCAACTGCTTCCGTATTTCAGGGTCTTGCGCCACGACGAACCGCCAATTTTGAATGTTATATGAAGTGGGCGATAGAATCGCGTGTTCCAGCAGAGAGGTAATCTCTGCTTCAGTCATGCGGTGCGCAGGATCGTAATGCTTGACCGCCCGGCGTTGGTCAATGGTTTCCAGAGTATTCATGATTTTCACAAAGTTGTTATCGAATTCTCCTTTGTAAAGCCTAACTTCTTGAATCTATCTCAAATTCGCAGATGAATGATATTTGTAGCGCCACGGTGGCAGATGCCAGGCGGCTTTGCGCCCAGATGGGCTACAAGCCCCTCGGGCGCAAACCAACGCAGCAGGTGCTTCCGTGCCGTACAAATCCTTTGGACAGAGGCAGTTATGTGTTTGAGCAGCGTTCCGGCGGGGCAGCAGGGCTACCAGCCCGGCAAGCCCCGTCGCGCCTTGCTCAAAATGCATAATTGCTCTCTGCATCAACATCATCGAATTTGAGATAGGTTCTAAACAGTACCCAATATTAACAGCATAGGCGTGTAGAGACAGGACGGCCCGGAAATTATTTCGGCCCCTCTCTAAGTTTCAGGAAAACTTTGTTGGCATTCGGCCGATAAGTGGCATTAACGAGAAATTTATTGACTTTTATATCAAAATATACGGATATCTTGATACGATGACTGAATCACCCCAGGAAAAAGAAGTTCCCCCAGCCTGTCGGCCTTCCGCCAGGGACCGGGAGCTTGCCCTCAAACAGTTGCTCAAGGAGCGCATTCTATTGTTTGACGGGGCCATGGGGACGATGATCCAGAAATATAATTTCACTGAAGAGGATTTCCGGGGCGAGCGTTTCAAAAATCATCCCAGAGACCTGAAAGGTGACAACGATCTGCTCTGCATTACCAAACCGGAGGCCATTGAGCGCATTCACCGCGGTTTCCTGGAGGCGGGTTCGGACATCATCGAAACCAATACCTTCAACGGCACCAGTATCGCCCAGAGCGACTACGGGTTGGAGGAGTTTGCCTACGAAATCAATCGCAGCGCGGCCCAACTGGCCCGCAATACGGTCGATCAATTCATGGAGGAAAACCCGGGTCGGCAATGTTTTGTGGCAGGCGCCTTGGGACCGACAAACAGGACCGCCTCGATTTCACCGGACGTGAACAATCCTGGCTTCCGGGCCGTGACTTTCGACCAACTGGTGGAATCATACCGTGAACAGGCCCGGGGCCTGGTCGATGGCGGAGTCGATATTCTTCTTCCAGAAACCGTTTTCGACACCCTTAATTTGAAAGCGGCCCTCTTTGCCATCGAACAGCTTTGGGATGAGGGACGGGAAAGATTGCCGCTCATGATTTCCGTCACCATCACGGACGCCTCGGGGCGCACCTTGTCCGGACAGACGGTGGAGGCTTTCTGGAATTCCATTTCCCAGGCCCGTCCCGTCAGTGTGGGGATCAACTGCGCCCTTGGGGCCGAGGAAATGCGGCCCTACATCGAGGAATTATCCTGGATCGCGGACACTTATGTCAGTTGTTATCCCAACGCCGGTCTGCCCAACGCATTTGGGGAATATGACGACACCCCCGAACACATGGCCGTAGTCCTGTCCGATTTCGCCCGGGAAGGCTGGCTCAACTTGGTGGGCGGCTGTTGCGGAAGCACACCGGAACACATCCGGGCCATCGCCAGTGCGGTCAGGGATTACAAACCCCGGCAGATTCGCGATATTTCTCCCGCCTCCCGTTACAGCGGCCTGGAAGCCCTCAATCTCAAAGGATCTTATTCGCCTTTTCTCATGATTGGGGAGCGCACCAACGTCACCGGTTCGGCCCGTTTTCGAAAATTAATCAAAAACAATGATTTTGAGGCCGCTTTGGACGTCGCTCGCCAGCAGGTGGAAAACGGGGCCAACATGATCGATATCAATTTCGACGAGGGGTTGCTGGACGGCCCGGCATGCATGACCACTTTTTTGAACATGATTGCCTCCGAACCGGATATTTCCCGCGTTCCCATCATGATCGACAGTTCCGACTGGGAGGTGATCGAAGCGGGGCTTAAGTGCGCCCAGGGCAAGTGCGTCGTCAATTCCATCAGCCTCAAGGGTGGAGAGGAGGAATTCCTGCGGCAGGCCCGCTTGGCCCACCGCTATGGAGCGGCCGTCATCGTGATGGCTTTCGATGAAAACGGCCAGGCTGCCACCAAGGAGGAAAAGGTGGCCATCTGTAGGCGTGCCTACCTGCTGTTGACGGAAAAAGCAGGCCTCTCCCCCACCGATATTATTTTCGATCCCAATATTCTGACCGTGGCCACAGGCATGGAGGAGCACAACGACTATGCCAAACACTACCTCCAGGCCATCCCCGAAATCAAGAAATCCTGTCCCCATGCCCGTGTCAGCGGCGGACTCAGTAACATCTCGTTTTCCTTTCGCGGTAACAACGTCATCCGCGAGGCCATGCATTCCTCCTTTCTCTACCACGCCATCCAGGCAGGGCTGGACATGGCCATCGTCAACGCCGGCATGCTGGCCGTTTACGAGGAAATACCCAAAGATCTGCTCGAAAAGGTCGAAGATGTCCTTTTCAACCGTAGAAACGACGCCACCGAACGGCTTCTTGAATTAACTCAACAGTTCAAGGGCGAAGGTAAAATAATCGACCAAAAGGAGCGCTTGGCCTGGCGGCAGGGGACGATCGAGGAGCGGCTTTCCCATTCCCTTGTGCAGGGCATCACCGAGTTTATCGATGAGGACGCCGAGGAGGCGCGGGCAAAATACGGCCGCCCCTTGCATGTCATCGAAGGCCCGCTCATGGAGGGCATGAAAATTGTCGGCGACCTCTTCGGGGCGGGCAAAATGTTTCTTCCCCAAGTCGTCAAGAGCGCCCGCGTAATGAAAAAATCGGTCGCATACCTGACTCCTTTCATGGAAGAAGAACAAAAATCCTCCGGGAAGAGTTTAACTCGGGGGAAAATTGTCCTCGCCACCGTCAGGGGGGACGTTCACGACATCGGCAAAAAAATCGTCGAAGTGGTTCTCTCCTGCAACAACTACGAGGTGATCGACCTCGGGGTCATGGTTCCCTGCGAGAAAATCCTCGAAACGGCCCGCCGCCGGGCCGCCGACCTGATCGGGCTGAGCGGCCTCATCACCCCGTCATTGGGGGAGATGGAGCATGTGGCCGAGGAAATGGCGCGGCTGGGCATGGATACGCCCCTGCTTATCGGCGGCGCCACCACCAGCAAACTGCATACCGCCATAAAACTTGCCCCCCTCTATACCGGACCCGTGCATCACGTTTTGGACGCTTCCCGAGTGACCGAAGTTTGCAGCAGCCTGCTCAACCCGGAGAAAAAGGAGGCCTTTGTCCATGATACGCAGCAGGAGTTTGAGAGATTGCGCCAACGCCACGGCCAAAAGGAGAAGACTCGCCTGGTCTCCATTTCCGAGGCGCGGGAAGGAAAACTGCAAATTGACTGGAAAGAAGCCCACCTGGACCTACCGGCTCAATACGGGGTGCAGGTTTTTCGCGATTACCCTCTGGATGAAATTGCCGAATACATCGATTGGTCGCCATTTTTTTGGGCCTGGGATTTAAAGGGCGTTTTCCCCAAAATTCTCGACCACCCCAAATACGGAGAGCAGGCTCGCGAAATCTATGCCGAAGCCAGGGAATTGTTTCAGGAGATCATCGATCAAAAACACTTCCAAGCCAACGCTGTCATCGGTCTGTGGCCGGCCAACAGCGATGTGGACGACATAAATATTTACTCCGATACCTCCAGAAAAAAGACCTTGGGCACGCTTCACATGCTGCGCCAGCAGCAGGAGAAACTGGGCGGCTCCCCCTATTTTTGTCTGGCCGATTTCGTCGCCCCGGAAGATTCCGGAAAAATCGACACGGTGGGCGCTTTCGCCGTCACCTCTGGTCAGGAAGTGGATAACTGGGCGGCCAGCTTCGAAAAAGATAAGGACGACTACAAATCCATCATGGTAAAAGCCATCGGGGATCGTCTGGCCGAGGCTTTGGCCGAGTTGATGCACAAGAAAGTTCGCGACCTTCTCGGCTACGGACAGGAGGAGCAATTCAGCCTGGAAGACCTCGTCAAGGAAAAATACCGCGGCATCCGCCCGGCGGCAGGCTACCCGACCTGCCCGGACCACACCCAAAAGCAGGTCATCTGGGACCTTCTGGAGGCGGAAAAAAATACCGGCATTCGTTTAACCGAAACCTACGCCATGCACCCCGCCTCATCGGTCTCGGGGCTTTATTTCGCTAACCCCGAATCGAAGTACTTCCGCGTCGGCCCGATCGGGCTCGACCAGATCGAGGACTACTCCCACCGCAAAGGCGTTACCCTGGAGGAAGCGGAAAAATGGCTCGCCCCCAACCTGGCCTTCCAACCTGCCCTTGCTCCAGCCTGATTGATCCTCGACAATCCTTGTCCCGCCAGTTTCAAGGAATTATCGGAACACACCTCTCGATATTGACAAGAACAAGGTCCCTGTATTGCAACTTGCAGTGACATTGTGTTCCTCGGCCTGCACATAGCTGATCTTCTCGTCCTGCTTCTTTATGTGGGAAGCGTTATTGCCATCGGTTTATGGACGCACCGGTATGTCCACAGCCTGGGTGATTTCGTCATGCCCCGCCGATTCGGCAAATTCATGATGGTGATGTTTGGTTTCGGAACCGGCACCCACTCCGATCAAGCGGTCAGCGTTGCCTCCAAATCCTTCACCAACGGACTGTCCGGCATTTGGTACCAATGGCTCTGGCTCTTTGCCACCCCCTTCTATTGGCTCATCGCGCCGGTCATGCGCCGATTCCGGGCCATCACCACCTCGGATATTTTCGAGCTGCGTTATAACCGTAGCGTGGGAATGCTCTTTGCCGTCATTGGCATTGCCCAACTGATGGTCAACATTGGCGTCATGCTGAAAGGTTCCAGCGCCGTCATCGATGCCGCTACCGGAGGCGCCGTCAATGCCGATCTCGCCATCCTCATCATGACCGTTATGTTCGTCGCCTACGGCATGGCCGGAGGGCTCTCCGCCGCAATCATCACCGATTTCATTCAGGGCATGTTAACCATTGTCTTTTCATTTATTCTGTTGCCCCTGATTTTGAACGCCGTAGGGGGTCTTTCGGGAATGCGTGAGGTTCTCTCCGATCCGCAGATGTTCTCCCTGGTAGCTCCGGGCGAGATTGGAGTGTTTTATATTTTCATGATCGCCCTAAACGGCTTGATAGGGATTACCACTCAGCCCCACACCCTTTCCAATTGCGCGGCCGGACGCACGGAGATGGACGGTCGTATCGGCTTCATGGGCGGAAGTCTCTTAAAGCGAATCTGCACCGTGGCCTGGTCCCTTACCGGACTTGCCGGGGCCGCCTATTATATCGGCGGTGAAATGCATCCGGACATGATATACGGCGTCGTGGCGCGTGAATTTTTACCCGCTCTCGCACCCGGTCTGATGGGGATTTTCCTGGCCGCCCTGCTCGCTTCGGTCATGAGTTCATGCGATGCCTTCATGATCGCCTCCGCCGGCTTGTTCACGGAAAACATCTATCGCCGCATTTTGCCCGGCAAAGGGGAACACCATTACATCAAAGTGGTTAGGGCCGCCTCCCTTCTGGTCGTTGCGGGTGGCCTCGCCTTTACTTACTGGCTGCCCAATGTAATCGCCGGTCTGGAAATTTTCTGGAAAATCGCTCCCATGATGGGGATTGCCTTCTGGATGGGGTTATTCTGGCGCAGGATGACCTCGGCGGGCGCATGGGCTTCGACAATTAC
>JAJFLV010000083.1 GCA_021772535.1 Opitutales bacterium
TCCAAACATGCGAGCAGAATAATGTCGAAATCGAATGACTTGCCGAGGATTTCGCCAAGCCTGTGTATTGCCTCAGGTTGAGGTCTAATCAACCTAATGGTGACAGGGAGTTCTTCCTTTGTCATGTCAGGCTTATACTCAGGCTTAAAATCGAAATAGCCCTTTTCCATGTCTTCAGCAACAACCGGTGGACTTGATGACCGTGGTTTTCGCCCAGCTTCTTTTGCCACCCTACTCACTTTTGATGCTGGTTTAATTCCGGCTTCGACTTCCGCCCATTCCAAACGAATCATTACTTTTTCGCTCAAGTTACGCCTACCGCTCTTAACCAGCATTAGCATAGAAACACTCACACCCAGCTTTTGCGCCAGCTGATTCCAGGTCAACTCTTGGAAATTCCGAAGCCGGGCAAGGCGTTTACGGCAGAGACTGTTAAAAATGAACAGGTATTGCGAGCTGCCATTGAGTGTCATTCGGCCCGGCTTTGTGCCCGGAATGCGAAACAGCAGGATTTTATCATTTTAAAGGAAGAAGCGATTCTTTTGGACCGAGCGATTGCCAAGCGAGACAAGCACCCGAAAGAAGGCAGCAAGATGCATTTTGATTTTCATCTGCGCATTGCTGAATTTAGTGGATTTCCCATTCCGCAAAAAGACCTGGGAAAAGCAGGGTTCCTGGAACTGATGCGGTTGAACTGGATAAATGCTACTTTGTTAAAACCGGTACCGAAAGACTGGCATCAGCAATTGGTGAGGGCGTTGGCGACGAAAGACCCTGATTATGCCGAAAAGAAAATGCGCGAACACTTTAACTTTGGCGATGAGTATGATCTTGAAGCCCTGAAACAATCACAGTCTTTTTATTTGAATCAATGATTTGAAACCAACTGATAGGCGATAGGGAGGGGTAAAATCGAAGAATACTCCGCAAGGGTCTGCAAATTATATGGACTTTTTTGTGTCCTGATTGATATTCTAACCCGTTTTACTGTTCTTCGAAGCTTTATTTTTAGTTCACATGCGCCCTAAAATTACAGAAGAAGGTCGTTGGTTCGCCGAAAACCTGCAGCCACATGAAGCCATGTTGCGGGCCTGGCTGCATAGCCGTTTTTCCGATGAGCGCGACATAGACGATATCGTGCAGGAGGCATATTTCAAGGTCTTGAAGGCCCGAAAGACTACAAAAATTGCTTCTCCCAAGGCTTTTCTTTTTGCCACTGCCAGAAATTTGGCTCTCGAAGGCATTAGAAAACAATCGGTGCGCGGCGAAATTTCTTTGGTGGATTTGGACGAATTTGGCGTCTTGGATGATGGAGAGGACGTCATTGGTGCCGTTGCTCGCTTCGAGGAGCTTGAAATTTTAACCAGAGCCATACAGTCATTGCCAACCCGTTGCCGCCAAATCATCACTTTGCGGAAGATATACGGCATGCCTCAAAAGGATATCGCCAACGAACTTGGCATATCGGTGCATACGGTAGAAACTCAAGGGACTATAGGCATTCGCAAGCTCGCAGAGTTTTTCGAACGCTTGGAACGCCAACATACTAACCATCGTGAATAATCCTGCCAAAGAGAATTCGTCCCACCGTGAAGGCGAGGAAGAGGCGGCGGCCTGGATTTGGCGGCTGGATCGGGGCCTGTCCGCCGACGAGCAGGACGCGTTTTTTGACTGGCTTGCGCTGAGTTCCAAGAATGCCGCGCTCCTCTCCCGGCAGCGCCGCCATTGGAAACGACTAGACCAACTTTCCGCTTGGCGGCCGGAGCACAACGAGCGACCCAATCCCGATTTACTGGCTCCGCCTAGGGCAAAGTGGGTTCGGTGGATTCGCCGCTATTCTCCCATCTCCCTGGTGGCGGCTTTGGCGCTTCTCCTTTCCCTCATCTTTTGGAACCACGATCCGTCGATCCCGCAGGAAAATCCAATTAATACCGTAGCTTTAAAACCGGAAAATCGCTTTCTGTTGGATGATGGTTCCACAATCAAACTGCATGACCATGCTGAAGTGACCGTTCTTTTCTCCTCTGCCGAACGGCGCGTCCGTCTCGATCAGGGAGAAGCCTTTTTCATGGTAGCCAAGGATGCGGATCGAGAGTTTGTAGTCGAGGCATGGGGAATCGAAGTGCGTGCAGTGGGGACGGCTTTCAACGTGCGATTGGACAGGGAAGCCATTGAAGTCTTGGTTGCGGACGGCCAGGTCAAAATCACTAACCCACTCCCTTCAGAGAAGGGCCTGGTGGAAGCCGGGCATCGTCCTGAACCCCTTTTGAAGGCACATCAGCGCGCTTTTATTTCTTTGTCACCACAACAGGAACCACCCCAAATAGCCACTTTGACCAAGCGTGAAATCCGCCGATTCCTGGCATGGCAGCACGGAGTGATGACTTTTAACACCAAGCCCCTGTCCGAAATCATCGATGAGCTCAATCGACTGAACGAAACCCAATTGACTATCCTGGATCACGAACTTGTTTCCACCCGATTCAGCGGTTCATTTCGCTCGGACAATGTGGCAGGCTTCGCCCGCTTGCTTGAAGCCGGATTTGGAGTAAAAGCTACGTTCAGCGTGGATTCTAAAATTCTCTTGCACAAGAAAGTTAACTAGTTTTTTCAAAGAATTGATTTTTTTTTAGCGGAAAACCCCTGCTCGTACATCTCGTTTGGTGAGACTGCTCACCATGAGATTGCCATACTCCAAACCCTATGATGCGATCAAATCGATCGGTCCATTCCGTATTGGTATTTCTCACACTCCAGTTTTTTGGGGGCGTGATCGTTTTGGATGCCGAAGAAAAGCTGTCCATCGATATACCTGCGGGCGAAGCTGTGGAAACGCTGAGCGAACTCGCCGTTCAAACGGGCCTACAGTTGATGTATCCCTCCGATTTGCTGTCGGGTGTGCAGACCCGTGATATCAAGGGCCGGTATTCCCGTCAAGAGGCGCTTGGTCTGATCCTCGAAGGCACAGGATTGACCAGCCTTAAGGACAAGGAAAGCGGGGCTTACTTAATTAAGCGTTCCGCTCCAAAAGAACAAATTTTAACAATTTCCAAACAAAAAAAAACCAGAAGGAACATGAAAAAAAATTTTATATTTGAGACACTATTAATAGGTGTATTGGCTATCGTTTCTCCCTCCGCCGTTTTCGGGCAGAGCGAAGATAATGCATCAGAGACAGAAGAAGATCTGATCACCCTTGATCCCTTTTCCGTCGTAGCGCAGTTGGACAAAAGCGGTTACGGGGTCACTTCTGTAACTACGATCACTCGGCTTAACACGCCCTTGCGTGATATTCCCCAAACGATCAATGTCGTCACTGAGAAATTCATGGCGGAGTTGGCCGCCCCCAGTTTGGGCGAGGCTGTGGCTATGATGCCAAATGTCACGACCAGGGGAGGAGCTCCGGATCGATTGCAGGTCCGCTCTATCGACACTTACAGCCAGTTTCGCAACAGTTTTCGTATCACAACTGGAACCGTAGGCGACTTTGAAAAAGATCTCACGAACATCGCTCGCGTCGAAATCATTAAGGGCTTGGGTTCCGCCACCACCGGGCGTGGAGAAGCCGGCGGTGTGGTCAACCTGATCAGCAAGAAGCCCCGAGAAGTGCGGGCAATGTCGATTAAGGCAACGCTGGATCAATTCGGTTACTACAAGACCGAATTCGACACCACCGGGCCTCTCACTGATAGCGGTAATGTTCTCTATCGGGCGATCGTGTCATATACGGGCGGAAATGCCTACACGATCAATGATGATTATGATTTGTTTAGCTTCTACCCGTCGCTTGAGTTTCGTTTCAACAACAACCGCACGATTTTGAGCATTGAGGGCGCCCTCCAATCCGGGGAGACACCGGGGGCCACATTATTCGAGATTACAGACTTTCGCAAGAATTTCAAACGCGACTCGGTTGGTGTCCCGGTGAGCAATTTCCCGCTCCCGAATTCGCTGGTCAAAATCCCCACCGCTCCTCTTAGACACCCGGCGACCCTCCCTTGGATCGATCCCGATGTCCAGCTTTATGAACTCACGACGACCTTGAGCCACAAGTTCAACGATTGGTTTTCCACCCGGCAAGCAGTGCTTCTCTTAAGGAGCGATGTAGACCGTGAATACACCCGGCTTAACGGTCAGCTTTCCGGCGAGAAAGGCTGGGTTTTCGCCGACGACGATATCGATAAACTTCATCCCATCGACATTGTTTATGCGTTTCGGTGGAGGACCATTGAAAACGATACAACGTTCGTATCCTACCAAGGTGATTTTCTCCTTGAATTCGGCAATCGCGGCGGCATACAGAATCAAACATTGATTGGTTATGAATTCACCGAGCGCAGCATCTTTCATAGGGATCGGCGTTGGCAGGACAATAGTGGTTTTCGTGTATTTGATAACGCCGCATACTTGGCTCTCACGAGAGCCGATATGGGGCCCCAAGGTTTGCGCAGCCACAATGATCGCGATGTAAGCGAAAAAGCGGTTTATGTCCAACACACCACCACATTGCTTAACGACCGCCTGCGCTTCATGGGCGGTTGGAGGTATGATGAAATTGAGGAAGACATTACTGACATTAGAAACAACACTTTCACGGAATCTCGTCCTGAACCGACCGACAAAACCTACCGCTTTGGTGGTTCATTTAGGGTCCTGCCGTGGTTAACAGTGTTCGGCGTGCATGCTGAGCAGACCGATCCCACGAAAACTGTATTTCGCTATCCGGAAGGGACCGGTGGTGTCGCTGGGCGTGACCCGGCAGAGCTAGTTTCCGCCTCACGGACGGTTCAGCTTGACGAGTTTGGAATCAAATCCGAATTGTTCGACGGCAGGATAACCGCCAACTTTACGTATTACGATATCAAAGAGGGAAGCAACATCCGGTTCTTCAGATTCCATACGAATCCCCTTGATACCTTGGACCCGGTGCATAATTGGACGGAACATGTGGTGGATCCGGATGGTGTTTCGGAGGGTTTCGAATTCGAGTTCATGGGCGCTCCGACGGAAAGGATTACGTTTTATGCTTCGGCCTCATTCCCAACCAATGAAACGTTAACCGCCGTCCAGGCTGACGGGTCGTTCGTGACCGCTTTTCGCCGGGGGCATTCGGACGCGAGGCTCAACTTAGCCGGCAACTATCT
>JAJFLV010000084.1 GCA_021772535.1 Opitutales bacterium
ATAAGTTTTTCCCGGACCGAGACCCAGAAAACTGAAAATAACCGGTCGGCCATCGATCATGGTAAAAGCCACCGCATTGTTGGTAATCTTTCCCGGCAACCGGATCTGAATATCGGTTTCCTTTTGGGCTTCAGATTTTTCCACCCAGGAGCAAATCCCCAACAAGGTCAAAATGAGAATATAGTTATAGTGCCCGATAGGGTAAAATAATCTGTGCCTGGTATGATTGAGCATCATACCGGGTTTCACAAAAAATCGATAAAAAATCAATCTAGAATCTATATCCGAAACACCCGGTCCAGGACTAATCTCATTCCAGCGACATGCCGAGGCCGCCCATGTGAGGATGTGACTCGCGCATGTGTTTTATGGCCATTTGCTCGGCAATTCCTTTATCGTGCCGGATCTCTTGATCTTTCTTTTTCTGGGTAGACTTGGCAATTTCTTTCCCCTTCTCATCAGGCAAATGACCTTCCTGCAACTGGGTGTTTCCAGGCTGATCCATAGAGATATGTTCAATATGACCCATCTTCAACCAATCCCAAGGTATTAATCTTAATATTTCCAATGTAATACTTCCCGGTAGTATTGGAAATATCCATCGGAAATTATCAGATCAATTTATCGCCCCTATTAGGAGCTTTTGAGTCTATCTGGTTTATCTCTTCACACTAATCGTTAGACCGCGATAACTGTCTTTGGCCGGATGCGCCCGGACGAATTCCTCGTTGACATCCGTGCCCCATCCAGGGGCAGTTGGCAACTGCAGATAGCCATTTTTTACATCTGGAAGATTCGTAACCATATTGTCCCGCCAGGGTACGCCCTCCATATTGATTTCCATAATCGCAAAATTCGGCACTGCGGCACAAAAATTTGCATTCATGAAGGTGGATAAGTGGCCATAGAAATTGTGAGGCGCTACGTTCACCTCATAGGCCTCGGCCAGGGCTGCGATTTTCATCGATTGAGCCACGCCATTCCAAACCGCATCAATTATTGCGAAATCTACCGAATGATTCTCAAAATAGGGCTTGAATTGCCGAAGTCCCATCAGGGTTTCACAGGAGCTTATCGATGTTGTGGAGCAATCCCTGATGTATTTGAGCGCTTTCGAATCGTTGGAATCGATTTCGATCCAGAATAAATTGAAGGGCTCCATCGCCCTCACGACTTTGCAGAAGCCCTCTGTTTTGAAGTTGAAATTTAAATCCAGTAATATATCCATTTCCGGCCCCACCGCTTCCCGGAATACGCTCATTTGTGCCTTCAATGCCTTGATTATGCGGCGGTCCGAAGGCAGTTCCGGCAACCCCCGGGGCCCGTTGAATCCAGGCGAATAGAGCATGGGTTTCTCGTCGAAGAGAAGAATATTGGTCTTCAAACCGGTAAACTTGTACTCTGCCACCTCCCGGCCAAGGCCAGCTAAATCCTCCAGTTTGCGCACCGGAGATTTTTCCAAAATAGCATGCTGATGGATTCTGTAGGTTCCGCAATGGGACCAGTATAGCCTGAGGCGGTCGCGAATGGGACCACCAAGCAATCTATAGACTGGCAGGCCGAGAGCCTTGCCTTTGATGTCGAGGAGGGCATTTTCAATTGCGCCAATGGCCATGCCAATCACCCCGCCGGCCCCGGGTCTGCTCGCGGCATAAAGGTCGAAATACAGTTTTTCATGCGCCAACGGATCCTGCCCGATGAGGAGATAGTCGAGCTTTTCGATTACAGCGGAAATTCCCTGACCGCCGAAGCACTCATTGAACTCACTGTAGCCGACGATCCCCTCATCGGTGTTTATTTTTAAAAAGGAAAAATACCGCCATCCGGCATCACAGTGGAGAACTTCGATTTCCGTTATTTTCATATTTTAACCCAATTTTATTTCGACAAATTAACTGGCCAGCAAATCGTCCAACTGGGCCTGGCCGATGGGGCGCTTGCTCGAGAGCGGCGTATCTACTTTCAACCGCTTGTTTCGGGCCGGACCCGCATGGTAAAAATGGGTCAAGGCATCGCGGTCTTCTTCCAAGATGCGGCGTAGCCAGGGATCGTTCATCCCGGCCAGCAATTGTCCCGATTTTCCACAAAGCCGGTTGATGAGGGCATCCGATTTTCCGGAGAAATAATCCAGGATTTTGCGTGCCATGCGCCCGTTGCGGGAAATGGGTTCCAACCGGTAGGGCCGAGGTGGTTTTTGACGGTTCAAATGAAGAGGCAGGAAGTGGCGGTTCACGGTTGGATTCAGGTGGCGCCAAAACAGCCGGTAAAGAGCTTGCAGTCCTCGGCGGGTCGGGAAACTTTTGAACGCTCCAAAAAGATGGATATCGGGCTGCCGGGAAGAGAAATCTTCTTCTTTATTGCTGTAATCCACTTCCAGGCCTTCCGCGTTTAATTTGATCTGAATAAACAGATGGGATTCGGGGTGGGTATTGACCGAATTGAGAGGCGGCCGGTATTGACGCAGAAGAACATTCTCACGCAGCCGGGCCGCAGAAGCGCTGGGGCATAGCTCTATCTCGATGGAAGATACCCTTGCAATGAGTCGGATGAGCTTGCGTGAAGAGGACTCCGGCCGGGCAAAGCGGTAAGAATCCAGACGTTGACGAAGGTTTTTCGATTGTCCTACATAAATGACGCGCCTTCCTCTGTCGCGCATCAGGTAAACGCCCGGTTCCTTGGGTAGGTTAAGAAAAAAATCCCTTCCCAGTCGCTCCGTTAATGGATTTTTCCAGGGAAAAAGCCAAAGCTGGGGACCGGCGATAAAATTCTCCATAATGTCTTTTGGATCGAATTGAAGTGAGATTTTCGATCTCAAGTTATTAATCCAACCCAATGGGAGCGAGAATTTATTGCCATTGCTGGAAGCAATTTAAAAATAGGCCCTCAAAATGACAGGTCTCTCTAATGAATGATAACCTTCCCTTATGCTGTTCCTTTGTGAATGGCCAATGGCGTCGGAGTGCCGGTGAATCTGTTGCCGTGCTCAATCCCGCGAATCATCGGCAGGTTGTCGCCCATTGCCGGTATGCCGATGCCGGTTTGGCAAAATCCGCCATGAATGCGGCTGTGGGTTCTTTTGAAAAATGGTCCCGGCAATCAGTCAAACATCGGTGTTCTATATTGCGGCGGGCGATCGATCTTCTGGAAGCGAACACTGACTTGGTCAGCCGAACGATCACTTTGGAAAATGGAAAGACTCTCAAGGAGTCCCGTTCTGAAGTTGAAGCTACCCTTAAAGACGCGCGCTACCAATTGCAGGCGGTGGCGGAAACGGATTGGCGTATCCCAGGAAATGGCAACACCTCTGGATCGGACCATTATGTGCAGCGAGAGCCCGTGGGAACTTTTCTCCTCATTACGCCCTGGAATTTTCCCCTCGCCACAATTGTTCGCAAGCTGGTGCCAGCTCTTTGTTTTGGGAATACCGTTGTGGTCAAACCGGCCCAGCTCACCCCCGGCGCGGCCTGCCACTGGTTTGAGTTTCTTGTCCAGGCGGGATTGCCCGAGGGTGTCGCTGATTTGGCTTTGGGACGCGGGTCTGCCATTGGTGAAGCGTTGATCGGTCACTCTGCTTTGGCGGGGATTTCTTTTACCGGCTCAACGGAGGTCGGTCTGGGAATCTGTCGCCAGGCGGCGGAGCGATCCGTGCGTTTGCAAATGGAAATGGGTGGGAAGAACGCCATCGTGGTGCTCGCCGATGCGGATCTCGACCGGGCGGTCGAAGCCACTGCACTGGCCGCTTTTTCCTGCGCCGGCCAATGGTGTACCAGCACCAGCCGGGCTATTGTGGAGGCACCGGTTTACGAATCTTTCCTGCAAAAGCTCAAGTCGCGGATTGACAAAATTCAAATCGGCGACGGCTGGAAGGAAACAACCACCATGGGTCCGGTTATTTCCGAAGATCAGCGATCGATTTGCCTGGGGGCAATTGAAAAAGCGCAGTCTGAAGGGGCTGTCCTTTTGACCGGCGGAAGGGCGGTCAATGTAATTGATGGTAAAACCGGATATTACCTCGAACCAACGGTTTTTCGGGATGTTCAACCTGAATATTCGTTGGCCAGGGAAGAAGTCTTTGGTCCTGTGCTCGCTGTCATGCCGGTGGAAAATGCGGAAAAAGCTCTCGAACTGGCTAACGCTACCGATTACGGACTAACCTTTTCCATCTATACCCGATCTCCAGAATGGGCCGATCGTTTCCTCAACGAGATAAAAGCGGGCGTTTGCCATGTCAATTTGCCGACCGCTTATCGCGACGCTGCCTACCCCATTGGCGGTTGGAAGGAATCCGGCCGCGGAATTCTCGAATGCGGCGATGAACAAAAACACCTCTACACCAGATTGAAAACAGTTTACCGAAGCTTGCCATGAATATCGTTTCCATAAAATACGGATCGGAATCCATTCGATCGGAAATCCGCAATGCCGTCGTCGATTTTTCCGAAATGACGGCCGGGATCGTGGCCATCGAATCCGATGTCATTCGCAACGGGAAGCCTCTGGTCGGTTACGGATTTACCTCCAACGGGCGTTATGCCGCCACCGGGATCGTGAAAGACCGCCTGGTTCCGCGTTTGATGAAAGCGCCCGAAGAAAGCCTCCTAAGCCCGGATGGCAACAATTTCGATCCCTTCAAGGCATGGGAGATTATGATGCGGAACGAAAAACCCGGCGGCCACGGTGAGCGGTCGGTGGCGGTGGGATCGATCGACATGGCCTTATGGGATCTGGTGGCCAAGATTGAGGATCTGCCCCTTTACCAGGTTTTGGCCAATCGATACCGGGGCGGGCAAGTCAGCCGCCGGGTCTATGTTTACGCTGCCGGCGGCTACTACTATCCCGGCAAGGATCTGGAATCCCTGAAAGACGAAATAAAGGGATACCTGGATTCGGGTTACGAGACGGTGAAAATCAAAATCGGCGGCGCCACTCTCGAGGAAGACCGCAAGCGAATCGAAGCGGTTGTCGAATTGACGGGTGATCCCGGACGGTTGGCCGTCGATGCCAACGGAAGATTTACTGTTCTGGAAGCCATTCGTTGGGGTAAAGCGCTGGCCCCCTACGGATTGAAATGGTACGAAGAACCGATTGACCCGGTCGATTACGCAGGCCATGCGGAGATCGCCCAAATGTACGATGGACCTCTGGCAACCGGTGAAAATCTTTTCTCCACCATCGATACCCGAAATCTTATCCGTCACGGAGGATTGCGGGCCGATAGGGATTATTTGCAAATGGATCCCGCCCTCAGTTACGGCCTGGTCGAATACACCCGCACCCTCGAAATGTTGAGCGAACACGGCTGGTCCCGCCAACGGTGCATTCCCCACGGTGGCCATCAATTCGCACTCCACATCGCCGCCGGTCTGGGAATTGGGGGCAATGAATCCTATCCCGGAGTGTTCGGAGCCTTCGGTGGTTTCGGCGATGACGTGCAACCGGAATCAGGTTACATAGAAATGCCCGATGCTCCCGGAATCGGCATCGAAACGAAATCAAACCTGTTTGAGATCTTACAAAAACTTTAAATATTCTCGATGATTTATTTGTTTAATGGCCCAATTCGCGTGCTCAGAGATTAACGGAATAGGGTCATTTGCGGCTTTTTCCAGGGCAGGCAGGTCCTCAAGCGTTCCGATATTTCCCAGAACCACGCAGACATTGCGTAGCCAGCGGGGGCGCTTGAGTCTTAATAGCGGAGTTTGCCGGAAATGACTGCGAAAATCATCATCGCTCCAGGCCAGCATTTCCCGAAGGTCCGGATATTGGCGGGCGGTGAACTTTTCCTCCCGGGTGGTTTGGGCCCAGCGGTTCCAGGGGCAGACATCGAGGCATTCATCGCAACCGAATAGACGATCCCCGATGGCCTGACGAAACTCCTCCGGGATGGCGCCCTGGTGTTCAATAGTAAGGTAGGCGATGCAGCGGCGGGCATCCAGTTGGTAGGGTGCAGTGATGGCTTCGGTGGGGCAGGCCGTAATGCAGGCGGTGCATTCCCCGCAATGATCGGAAACCGCCTCATCGGGAGGGATTTCCAGTGTGGTGAATATTTCTCCCAAAAATAGCCAGTTTCCCATTTTCGGGTGGATGAGCATGGTGTTTTTGGCCTGCCAACCGAGGCCGGCCTGCGCTGCCACCGGTTTTTCCAGAACCGGCCCGGTATCGACGTAAGGCTTGTTTTGGCCGCCCCTTTGCCGCAGCCAATGGCAGAGTTTTTTCAACCGTTTCAGCATGAGGCCGTGGTAATCCTTGCCCAGGGCATACTTGGCCACCCGGCCCCGGCGTTGCGGTTCGGTTTGGTAATAATTCAGACCCAGGCAGATGATACTGCGCGCTTCAGGCAGAATAAGGCCGGGATCGAGCCGACGCTCCGTATTCCTCTCCATCCAGGCCATGTTTCCGTGTTGTCCCTCGGCAATCCATTTCAGGTAATACTCCCTGCGCACTTCCAGTTGCACGGGGGCTACTCCGCAAACTGAAAAACCCAGATTTGCGGCTTCCTGTTTTAAAGCTTCTTTCAGATTGGTTTCCATTACTACTTTCGAACCCATGCAAATCATCATTTTCCGGCAAAGGAGAAAACATTCAACAATTTCCGTTGAACCTATTCCGTCCCGCAGGTGTCTCTAAGAGGGTGTCTAAAAAGTCAAAATGACGATGGCAGAGATGATTTGTGACATTCAGCAAGGCGCATCAATCGAAGTTTGGGCTGGAAGCCCT
>JAJFLV010000085.1 GCA_021772535.1 Opitutales bacterium
ATGCAAAGAAAACATCGACCAGCCTCTCCGGCTGTAGAGGAGCCGATTCAAAGACGGGACCACCAACCTCGACCCTTGCCCAAATCACATTCCACTGTCTTGATTAAGCGATTCCCTCCCACAATAATCTGCGAATAGTCAAGGATTGACGATTAATTTGGAAATTTGGTAAGGTTCTTTTTCGACATAATCATGAGTGATCATATTTTGGAACAATACAAACGAGATGGATTCGTTATAATTCGGAATCTATTGACAGAAAATGAGGTTCAAGCCGTTCAAGGTCTGCGTAAACGAATCGACGCGGAAGCAGAAGATAATGGATTTCAAGATTTCATCAAAGGTAAAACACGTTACGAATTCGAGAAAATCGAATCGGAAGAATATGGTGTTCGTTCAACCTTGCGAGCGGTCAAGAATCCTTGGTGGAATGAGGAAGTTTTCAGGGAGGTTGCCGGCAGTGAAAAAATTTTAGACATCGTAGAAAAACTGATTGGCCCTACGATCTTTTATCATTCCAGTAAATTGTTTTTCAAATCTGCTCGTGGCGGCAGGAGAAAACCCTGGCACCAGGATTGGGCCTATTGGGACACCATGAACCAGCGCCAGGTTACTGTTTGGATGGCCATCGATGAGGCGACTCGGGAAAACGGGTGTATTGAGGTCATCCCCGGTTCTCATAAAAATGGCTTGATCAAGCACCATCACGCTGAGGACTTTATGATTGATGAAGGTGTAATCGATCCTGATCTAATAGTCTATGCCATCATGGAACCGGGCGATGTATTGTTTTTCGATGTTATGACCCTGCATGCTTCGGCGGCAAATCATTCGGATAAAGGCCGCCTTTGCTGTATTATCGATTACGATTCGGAACCCAAACCGGAAAATTCAAAACATGGGACCGATACTCCGCTACGGAATAAGGAAGGGGAGGTTGGCAGTCTGGCCTTTTCCTGAAAACAATAGGATTGAGAAACTATTTTAAGGACGATTTTTAGCCATAACTGCAGCCAGTTTTATGGCTTGGATGAGACTTCTCGGGTCTGCCTTGCCCGTTCCGGCATTTTTAAAGTCCGTGCCGTGTTCGACTGAAGTGCGAATGATCGGCAAGCCGAGCGTTATGTTCACCCCGTTCCATATACCGAGCATCTTGGCGGCAACGTGTCCCTGGTCGTGATACATGGCCACGGCGCCGTCGAATTCACCTTGCAGGGTCCGAAAAAAAACTGTGTCTCCCGGATGAGGCCCGGAGGCTTTGATTCCTTTGCGGCAGGCTTCTTCGATTGCGGGTCTAATGTATTGAGATTCCTCCTGGCCGAAAAGTCCCCCTTCTCCAGCATGCGGGTTGAGACCGGCCACAGCGATGTGAGGTTCTTCAATGCCAAGATTTTTGATGCCTTCGTTGGCCAGCTTGATTACTTTTACAATCCTGTCAGGACGGACTCGCTCGATTGCTTCGCTTAAAGAGACATGGGTGCTGACGTGACAAACCCTTAAATTACCAGCTGCCAGCATCATGGTCACATCGGGATTTCCGCACAGTTCGGCCAACAATCCCGTATGGCCGTCATAATGAAACCCGGCCTTGTTGAGGGCCTCCTTATTGATGGCCGAAGTAACGATACCGGCGATTTCTCCTTCCAAGGCCAACCCGGTAGCGAGTTTGATATATTCAAAAGCAGCCTTGGCCGCCATAAGGCTGATTTCCCCTCGAATTAATTTTTTCGTATCAACATTTCCGAGGTCCAGAACATTAACTGAATCATCAGTAAATTGAGTTTCTTCCAATTTATGGATCTTTCTCACAATGCCCGGCAGACCGGTAATGTCATAAGCCTCCTGCATGGTTACGGCATCCCCAATGACTATGGGAAAGCAAGTATCCCTGATTTCGGGTTTGGCCAGAGCCATGGTTATCAATTCAGGGCCAGTGCCGGAGGCGTCGCCCATGGTAATGGCAATTAAAGGTTTAAACGGTTTATTCATGGATTGTGTCCATTTCCATATTCCAGATTTCTTTTGGCCAGGGATAACTGCCGGGTTTGAGCGTCAGTAAAGTTTCATCAATTTCATCCGAGCGCAGCGAAACGACGCCTCGGGACCATTCATGGACAACCTTCAGAGATTTCCAATTATGCCCTCGAATGATTCGGGATGCAGTGGCCCCTCCTTCGATCCAAAGATGTTCGATTCTTTCGTGACGGAGGAGATATCGTGTTAATTCAAATATATGGTTCTCAATCCTCGAAGGTGCCAAGGGGTCCTTCGATCTGGGCATTCCAGTAGTCACAATAACCTGAGTATGCTCCTGCAGGGCCTCGGTTATTTGATTTTGCCATCGATTGATAAAGCCTCGGAAATCATCATTTGGCAGCAATAATTCTTCCGGCATTCGGCAAACGGGAATGCCTTCCGATTCGGCTTGTTTAACTCTTTCCCGCCCTGCTCTGGATGCCGTGCCTGAAATCAGAAGCGTTTTTAGAGGCATTTTTTTCAGCAGGGTTCTTTTGCGGGATTGGAAACCTTTCATTTCCAAAATTGCCGCCATGAAGTCCGATCCTCCGGCAGGCAGGGTATTTTTACTGAGTTTTTCCGCCCAGCAAATCAAGTCCTCGGTAGTGTTGGCGTCTCCAATTACAATTTTCCCCTCAGTAATGGCATCATCGACGGTTGCCGAAATGGCTTTTTTCAGATGGAGTGGGCCTAGCAACTTTACAACATCCGAGGTTCTCGCCGCAAGTTCAGGGTCTCCTGCAAAATCAGTTTCCTCCAGCAGATGATCATAAATATAATAACGGCCTTTGCGGATAGTGCGACCGAGGGAGGGATTGGCAGGAATCAAGATTGTGCGATTGAATTTCAAAAATCGCCCCAGATTCTCCAGCTCAATAGCAATATTTCCGCGAAATACAGAATCCACTTTCTTAAAGATCCAGTCGGGTTCATTCTTTTGCAAATCATTAGCCGCCTCACTCACCCTTAGAGAGGCTGCTTCCGCCGAGCAAGAGCGAGAGTCGGTATCCCAAACCACCACATTTATTTTTGGATCCTGAGAAGTTGGCTGTAGGCAAATGACAGGTTCAAGCCCATATCGAAAAGCCAGACCTGCAATTTCAGCAGCCCCACTCAAATCGTCGGCAATAACACCAATCATTTTAAAATTCCGAACCGGGGATCAGATTATGAAGGGGCGAAATTATGAAACGGACAATTCAGGTAAAGGCTTTGAATTCGCCCAAATTTTGAATATCACCAATTACAATTCGGGAATCTTCATCACTTAATGGGACAAGTGGAGGCAGTACCTTTTTTTCGCATAAACCAAGTGAATTCAAGGCTGTCTTCAAAGCCGCCAGAGATTGTGGTATGGCTCTTTCTTTTTGGAAAACCCCAACCACCTGATTCATTTTAATTTGTGCTGCAGCCGCTCCTGTTTTGTCTCCAGACATCACACAATCTGTCAGTTGACGGCAAGTGAGGGGATCAAAATTAGCCGAACTTGGAACAAGGCCGTCAGCGCCCTCATTAAGAACTTTTTCAGAAAGACCGGTACAGCCTATCAATATGGAAAAATCGTCTTTTCCCCCCAGGCGCGTTATTAGTTCACTCAGGCGCTCGGCGTTGTTGGCGGAATCTTTAATTCCAATTATATTTGGATGCTGATGCAATCGCTCGACAATTTCCAATGGCACAGACAGATTTGTGGTCTGTGGAATGTTGTATATTAAAAGAGGACTTTCCACCCGGTCGGCCAATTCTTCATAATATTCAAATAAAACACTCTCCTCAATGGGGTAATAGAAGGGCGGATGAGCGACCACTGCATCAACTCCGCTGGCGTAGGAATGTGCGGCCAATTCGAGCGAATGTTGGAGGCAGTTGTCTGCAATTCCAGAATAAAGAAGCCCCTTTTCGCCGACCTCCCTTTTAGCCAGAGTGACCAATTGCTTACGCATGGAGAAAGGCATGGAGAGGGCCTCACCGGTCGTCCCTAAAACAAAAATTCCATCACCTCCTCCCTTTAAAATATGTTCGATCAAACGGCATACGGCAGTTTCGTCGAGTTCTCTATTAGCAGTAAATGGCGTTACCATCGGAACTATGATACCGCTATGTTTTTTCTTTTGCACTGACATTGTAATTAAGGTTACTATTAATAGGCCGCTTTGTAAATGGCACAAGCAGCTTCTTCGGTCATTTCACGGGGATTGTTTTTCAGGAGTCTCGTCACCGTCATGGCGGAGGCAGCCAGTTTTGGAATCGCTTCGGAAGGAACGCCTAAATCTCCAATATGCTGGGGTATGCCGCATTGCCGGGAGAGTTCTTTCATCCGATGCAAACCTCTGTTTGCAGTTTCTTCCGTGCTATGGCCTTTCTCGATACCCAAGGCTAACGCAATATCGGCATACCGATCAATCGCTGATTCTATGTTATACTCAATTACATGCGGCAGAAGGACGGAATTGGACACTCCATGGGCAATTTTAAATTCTCCGCCCAAAGGGTAGGCGAGGGCATGAACGGCCGCTGTGTTAACCGGACCAAGACATAAACCACCATAAAGACTTCCCAATGAGAGCGCGGTGCGGGCCTCGACATCATGGCCATTATCAACTGCGCACTTGAGATTGGCGGCAATGAGTCGTACGCCCTCAATTGCATAAATATCAACTGTCGGATGCGCAAATTTATTGGCATATGCCTCAATGCAGTGAACCATTGCATCGAGCCCGGTGGAGGCAGTCACGGCGGGAGGAACTGAAATCGTTAGCATGGGATCGACAAAAGCTCCGTCCGGCACAAGGAAAGGACTTACCGCTCCCTTTTTCAAACCTTCCTTTTCATCCAGGAGGATAGCGTTTGGAGATACTTCACTGCCAGTTCCGGAGGTGGTTGGAACACAGGCCAAATAGGTATTCCGGTTTTTTATTAATCCGATTCCGAAAACATCTTCAACTGATTGCCCGGAATCGAGCAAAGCGGCGACTAATTTTGCCACGTCGAGCGGGCTGCCGCCACCCAAACCGACAACGGCATCGGGCATGGCAATTTGTGCCGCCTGCAAGGTTTCCCTGAACATGCCAACAGTCGGCTCGCTGTTGACCTCACTGAAAATAGTCGTTGTAGCGCCTCCTTTATTGAGGGCGCCGACCAGAGGATCGGCGAGTTGAACCACCGGATCAGCGGTAACTATAAAAACGGATTTCAGGTTTCTCGATAAAATATCATCCGCGCAATGTGTTATACATCCTTTACCGAAAACTAGCCTTCCGGGATTTAGAAAATTAATGATCCTCATGGGAAATAATTCCAAAGTAATAGAAAAGGTAAAAAAGAGAATTCATGTTCCTTCAATAGTCATGATTCATTCATTGTAAAAAAATCTCATCAAAGGAAAATTGGGAAGAAAAAGCAGGAGAATCAAATTTGTCATTTAATCGGTGTTTACGTTCCTGTGGTCCAGATATAATTTGACGGAAATTCAAAGAAAAACATACTATTTTTTAGAAAAGAAACTATCAACATATTTTATTCCGGAAGGAGAATTTCAACATGTATTATTCAAAATTTAGCAATGCCCTCATAATAATTTCTTTCCTCATTTTTGTAGAAACCGCTCAAGGCAAAGTTTATTTCGCAAATGGATTCAAGATAGGGGAGGTCACTCAAAACAGCGCCATTGTGTGGACCCGCCTGACAGCAGCCCGAGAAGCCAATAAAGATGGTGTGGTCCCTTCTCCAAAAATGAGCAAAACCAGGGTATTTTACAATGGCCCGGACATTCCTGTCAGTCATTGGGAAGGAGCAGTTCCGGGAGCGCAGGGCTCAGTACGTCTGGCTTTGGCAGGGGAACCCGAATTTTCCGAAACGGTCTGGACGGATTGGGAGCCGGTTAAGCCAGAGGCCGACTTTACTTACCAGTTTCATTTGACCGATCTCGATCCAGGCGAGCGGTATTTTTTTAAACTGGAAGGGCGTTCCGAGGATGGAGATTATGTCACTCAAAGCGAGATTGGCTCCTTTACAACCGCGGGCAGTTCCGAAATGTGGCAAGATGTCTGGTTTACGGTCAACACCTGTCAGGTTTATTATCAGCGAGATCATCCGGATGGGTTCAAAGTATTTCCAACCATGGGTCGTTTGGAACCTCATTTTATGGATTACCCGAACTTCAGCGTATTTACGGGAGACAGCGTATATTACGACAGGGATAATCCCCGCGCTACGACGGAGGATCTTTGTCGGCTTCATTGGCAGCGGATGTATGCGCTTCCTTTGATAAAAAATTATCTTCGCCATGTGCCCGGATACTGGGAAAAGGATGATCATGACACTTTTTTTGATGATTGCTGGCGCACTTACGACGCCCCTTGGATTGCCCCATTGACTTATGATGAGGGAGCGGGCGTTTTTCTCGAGCAGGTGCCTATGGGACCAGACCTATACCGGACTATTCGATGGGGAAAAGGTTTGCAAATCTGGCTGGTCGAGGGAAGGGACTTCCGCTCCCCTAACGATATGCCGGATGGTCCGGAAAAAACCATTTGGGGCCAGCAGCAGAAAGAATGGCTCAAGAGTTCCATTTTGGAGAGTGACGCCACATTTCGAATCCTTGTCAGCCCGACAGCTATTGTGGGTCCGGACAATCGAGAGCAGGAAGACAACCATGCCAATGCCGCATTTTATCACGAAGGAAGCGAGTTTCGGAATTGGACTCGTGAAAACAACCTGAAAAATTTTTACGTATGCGTCGGCGACCGGCACTGGCAATACATGTCGACCGACCCAATCAGCGGTCTTCGAGAATTTGCCAGCGGCCCCTCCAGCGATTCAAGTGTTCTCAATGGGCCGGGCATGAATGCCAATTACCACTCCTTTTACCGGAGCGGTGGTGGGTTTTTAAGTGTCAGCCTGACGAAAGGGATTCGAAAAGTTCTCGCTCGTCCGCAAAGAGTGATCGAAATCGATGGCGCTCCGACCATCACCTTCCGTTTTCACGATGTGAATGGAAATGTATTTTATGAATACCGCGATATTGGAGAGGACTCGTAACCAAAATGAATAAAAAAATCCGTCTTGATTTTATTTTGTATAATCCCTGTTCAAACATTCAGTTCATATTACTACTGACTTGTTTCCCCTTGATGGGGGATTTTTCAGGAATTCTGGGAAAGGAGGAATCCCAGGCCCCGGAGGTTTCCTATGAACCGGGACCTTACCTTATGTTGGACCGGCAATTGATTGCCGACCAGGCCAACATCCGGCGAATCATTCATTCACCCGAGCGGCTTCCCCAACCGGTTGTAACGGCAAAGGAGGATAAAAATTTCCAGCCTTATATCTCGGTGATTCGTGATGCCGAAGCGGGTCTGTTCCGGATGTGGTACAACACCCCTGAAAGCATCAGCCAATCTCATTTGGCGCATATCACTTCCCAGGATGGTATTCATTGGGAAAGACCCCATGAGGAGCTGGCCGATCCTTCTTTTATCCAGTTTGGAGCGAGCATTCTGGATGAAGGACCGGATTTTTCCAAACCAGACCATCGCTACAAATTCGGATTCTGGGCCAGAAACGAGAATGGTATTGGCGGTTTGAAAGTTGCGATTTCCTCCAATGGTCTGGAGTGGAGTATGTTACGCCCGGGAGTCCTCTTGCCGCACAACCACGATATTAATTCATTGCATTGGGATTCCATTCGCCGCCACTACATAGCTTTTGGCTCGGTGAAAATTTTTGAAGGCCCGACCTGGTCGGGATCCCGACGGCGCATTCCCCACCAAAGCGTGAGCAAAGATCTGATTCATTGGGAAGACCCTTGGCCCGTTGTGATGCCGGAAAAAGGAGAACAAGGTGAGACCCAATTCTACTGCATGAGCGGTTTGCTGCGTCGAGGGCATCTTCTTGTCACGTTGGTAAAAGTGCTGCGGGACGATATCAATGCCGAACCCAATACAACAGCATTGCAAATGGGGGACGAAAACCGAAAAGCAGCCGGCATTGGTTATACCGTTTTGGCCTGGAGTCGGGATGGCCGGACCTGGGATCGCGATATCGAGCCATTTTTCGACAGAAACCCCAAATCGGGAACCTGGGACCGGGCCCATGCCTGGATGGATTGCCAAGTCCCCGTTGGCGATGAAGTTTACATTTATTACGGTGGATATGCGCGAGGACACAAGGTTGAGCGTTTCAAGGAGCGGCAGGTCGGGCTGGCGAGAATGAAGCGTGACCGTTATGTTTCGATGGAGGCCGATGGCGGGGAAGGCCGTTTGACTACCGAAACCCGAGTCCTGGCCGCGGACTCCATTTCGGTTAATGCTGATATTTTTGGCCTTCGCGATTCACTTCGGGTTCGCGTGGTAGATATTGAGGGCGTGCCCTTCAATGGATTCGATTTTACAGATTGCAAACCAATCGAAGGAGATTCGCTTCGACACGATGTGGTTTGGGCAAAGGAATTGAATACTTTGGAAGGGGAAAAGGTCCGTTTTGAATTCGCCTGGACGAACGGAAGTTTATTCAGCTTCGATCTCTATCGGTGAAAAAAAAACCTGCCCCTCATGAACGATCCATAAAGGGCAGGCTTTTTAAAGTTTAAGGTTGAGATTGTGTGCGACGAGCCGTTGAGCGGCACATATTCAAATATGTTTTAAAAATTCCAGCGAAGACCGAACCTCCAGACGGAACCGAATTGTTCAATCTTGTTTATGCGACTGGGGGTGTTTCCAAACCAGCGGATTTCCCGTTCATCGGTGAAGTTGGTTACGTTGAAATAAGCGGTCCAGTGATCGGTAACTTTATAACTGGCCTGGGCGTCCCACTGCTCGCGTGGAGCATCGTAGCGATCGGTAAAGGTACTGCTGGGATCATCCACTTCGTCAAAACTCTCGTCCTGGTATCGGAAAGCGACACGACCCTGGAACCGGCCCTTTTGGTACCAGATAGCGGCATTAGCGATCTTCGAGGGTTGCTCGAAGAAAGGAGTTTCTTCGTCCAGATCACGCCGTTCGAAAATGTCAAATTCCGAATCAATGAAGGAGATGTTGGCGTCGAAACCGAAACCATCCAGTGGTTGCGGAAGGAAAGTAAAGGGCATGGCAAAAGAAAACTCAATACCGGTCACCCGTCCATGTTCGGCGTTATCCCAGCCTTCCATTCTCAAACGTGCTACCAGGTCTTCCGGATTAAGAAACGTGGTATTCACGTCGCATGCGCACCGCTCCTGAACAACCGCAGTTGCTTCCGCGACAGTAAAATTCCCAGGATCATCCGGTATTCCGGGTTCCAGATCACGAAATCTGTCATCTGTTTCAAAGGAGAAAATGGGATCTTCTATTTCCTTGTGAAAAGCGGCAAACGAAAAGGCTGCGCCCCAGTCGGTGAAATACTCGAGCGAGATATCATAGTTATATGAGTAGTAAGGTTGAAGCTGTGGATTGCGAATGCGCGCCCGTAGTTCATCGATCACACCCAATTCACCTGCATCAGCCGGCGAGTCGAGCGTAGTCTCCATGCGGGTGATGGGGGCAGCGTCCTCAAAATTCGGTCGACCGGTGGTTGTGGTGAACGCTGCTCGGAATTGCAAATTATCCGTAAGCCTGTAGATGGCGTGAAAACTCGGAAAGACATCTTCGTAGCTAAAGGAGGATTTTGTCGTTTCCAGGCAGAATGACGAACCGGCTTCGGGATTGAAGGAGTCGCAGGGAGGTGTGATATCTTCACCAAAATCATCGAACCGGGTCCATTGATTGGCGGTGATGTCAACATCGGTATTTTCAAATCTGACCCCTGCAATGAAGGTTAACTTTTCACCGATATCAAGCGACACCATTCCGTAAAAGGAAAGAATCTTCTCGCTGAGGTCATAATCGTCTTCGATATTATTTTCGGAACTTTCCACTTCATTGATGACAAAGGGGAAGAGCGTGCTGCCGGCCGTCGGATTGGTGCCCCCCATGGACTCCTGCCAAGGAGTCCTGAACTGTAATTGAATGCCGGGATCATAAAAACCTAGAACTTTAGGTGCGGGAACTGTGCTGTTCGGAAAATCCGCCGCCGAGGGCCGGATGGCTTCGCCGTTTCTGAAGAGAGCCTCACGATCCAGACATGTTTGCGGATCCACAGTTTCCGTGCAGAAAATAGGCCGGTGAGAGTTGTCGTCGATCAGCCGACTGCGATCAAAGTATTTGACCCCGGCCTTTATGAAACCGGAGTTGCCGCTACCGAAGAAATTATCTAAATCCCACTGGAAATCGATCTTTGGGATGTAGGTGTTTTCCTCGACCAGGGAGGTGTCGATACGGTTTCGACGGTGGGCCAGGCGTGAGCCATCCGTTGCCGCTTCCCTAGGAATAGTCACATTCGGAAGGGAGCCGGAAAAATCGAAAAGCGTGGGAATGGGGTCGCCGCCGGTGGGACCATCGATTTCCGACAATCTTACATTGGCTTCATCATATCGTAACCCATCGCCTTCAGGGTCGAGGAAGAAGGGAAAGGTTGCGCCATTGAAACTGGAGATCGGAGCGTCACCTGGCCGCATGACCATTTGGCCGTCATTGAATCGGCCCCGGAACTGAATCTGACCTTCATAGATAACTTTCTCCTTGGCATTGGAATAGGTAAATTCCGGGGTAACTGTGAGATTACCCCAGCGTTTCTTGGCACCCACGGTGACGTTGATGAGACTCTGTTCCCTCTTTTCTACACCAATACGCTGCTGGAGGGCGTCCACGGTTGGAAACCAAAGTTGGGTGGGAGAAGTGAGGAAAGGGGATAGCCGGTCATCGCGTGACCCGCCTTCTGTTAAGTAAGCCTGATCTTCATCAAAATCCAGGCGGTCGCCCTCGAGTGTGATCTCGATACCAGTTTCCCATTCAGTGAATTGGTTCCAGATACTGTTAACATAGAACTCGGTGTCTTCATTCGGCTTAAATTCAATCTTTGAGTTAACTCCAATCCGTTGGCGATTGCCGAACTCGGGAATAGTCTCCAGGTCAGAGATATAGGCGAAATCCTCAACTTCACCCTCGAAAACACCGTCATTATCAAAATCCGTTTGGAAATCATCCTGATCCCAACGCATATCCATGGCATTATTCTCGTAAGGGCGCCATTCGTAAGTTCCGGAAATTGCTATACCGAGCTTCTTTTCCGCTCCCAGACGGCTGGCCCATGTGACTTCTCCGCGATAGGCATAGTCTTCCGGCTCGTCGGCATATCCGCCCTCTATGGAACCGTTAAAATACCCGTCTTCTTTGTCAAATGCGCTGGCGGTTTTAATTTCAATGGTTCCACCCAGTCCTTGTGCGTCCATGTCCGGGGTGACCGCCTTGATCACCTCAAGCTGCGAAATTTGGGAGGAACCGATAACATCAAGAGGCATAGCGCGTCCAGCACGGCCATCGACGCCTGGATTGGCCACGGTAGCGCCGTTTACGGTCACATTGTTGAGGTCCGGGGCAATACCACGAATGGAGACAAAGCGGCCTTCACCATTGGACATGTCGAGGGCAACACCGGGCAGGCGCACGAGAGCGTCAGCTACGTTCCGGTCAGGGATTTGCCCCACCGAATCGGCCGAGAGAATGTCGCGAATGCTTGGGGCAGTCCTCTTCTGCTGGAGCGCCAGGGCGCGGCCTTCGCGATAACCTTCTACGGTGAATCCCTCCAATTCAACAGCTTCGTCACCAATCGAAATACGAGGATTGACACTCCCTGATTCCGGCACCTGGACGGTTTCGAAGACCGTCTCGTAACCGATAAACCGGACAGAGACGGTATAGGATCCTGCGGGTACATTAGCGATACGGAACTCACCGCTGCGATCGGTGGTGGTGGTTCGTCCTAGATCAACGATGCGGACGCTGGCGCCCGGCACATAAGACGCGGTGTTGGAATCAATTACGGCTCCATTAATATCGCCGGCCCAACCGGTTTGAGGGATGGCCAGGACGCAAAAGAGTGAAAACAGATAAAAAAAGGCAGAAATTGAGGAGCCTTTTTGCAGGTAATGTTTAGGGGAATCTTTTTCTGGCTGGAATGTGTTGTTCATTGTTCTAATGGGATTTTGTGGTTAACAGATTCGATAAAGGTATGGTTGAGGTTTTGAAGGGTAGGGATGGGAAATACAGTGGGTAGAAGCTGAAAAAACAGTTAACAGTCAATTAGGTGGAGAGTGGAAAAATGCGGGTTCGGCAATTGACGGCCAAAAAGAATACCGGAACCAAGTGAGTCCTTTACCCCAATGGTTTGATACGGTTACCAATCGGTAAATCATCCTCATGCGACCGGTTCTGTGAAATAATCTATCAGGTTTCCCAAAAAAGTAAAAATTTCCTGTAAAGGTTCAGTTTTTAATTGAACCTTACAATTGTCAAGTTTAGAGTTTTGCCGCGTTACAATTATGTCAACAAAAAATATTGCAAAACTGTAGTTTTTCTATCCTTTGGGAACACTATTTTTTCCTCCGTATCAAACTTTGGGTATGAGCTTCGTTCCTAAATACCAGCTGATCTACGACGATTTGCTTAGAATGGTCGATAATATGGCTCCGGGAGACCGGTTGCCGAGTGTGCGGAATTTAAAAGCGCAATACAACGTCAGCCAATCCACCATTGAACGCAGTTTCGATGAGATGGAGCGCAAGGGGTTGGTCCGCAGACGGCGCGGGAGCGGTGTTTATGTCGAGGGTTGGGATTCGAGCGAAAATGTCATTTGCGTATTTGCCGATATCGAGATTTCCGACCCCACCAATAACTTGTTTTTAAAGGGTGTCCGCCATATTGCCGAACAGAAGGGTTTCCAGGTGGCCGATTTCGGTCCCCGTAATTTTTTTAAAATCCGAAGAGACATATTACCCACCCTGACGAGCAAAAAATTTGCCGGCATTATAACACGGCATTCCGGAATGGATACTTTTTTTCTGGATAACGATCGATACTGGATGGATCGCCTAAAAGCGGTTCGTCTTCCGTTGGTCACATGCCGGCCCATTCCGGCGGCACAAGTGGATTCCGTCACGCCCGATTATTTCGCCTCTTTTCAAAAGTTAGGGGAATATTTGCGTGATAACAGTGAAGGCCCCATCTACTTCCTGGGTAACACGACCGTACCTTCATTTGCTCGCCTGCAGGGTTTGGAGGTCGGTTTTGGGGGAAAAGACCGGTTGAGAGTGGAAATCAACCATGGCAACAATCAGGATTTCCTGGCCCACTTGAACGAATTCAAAAAGCGCAAAATATGCGGACACTTGATTATCGGCGTTCCTCTGGAAGATTTCGGGTTTTATGATGTTTTCAAGGGAACTACCTGGGGCCGCGATCCAAACAAGGAGTTCGCCATGCTGCTACATGATCATCAGAGTCTTCCCGACGGAGTCTCAGCTCATGTCATTATAAAGCCCAGTTACCATATGGGGGAGATTTCCGCCAAGTTGATGATTCGCAGGATACGTGGCTATCGTGGCGAGATAGCCCACGAAACTGTAAATCATGCAGTTTTGTTCAATTCAAACCTGCCTGTGGATTCCCTCAGTCAGCGCAAGGATATTACCATGTCCGCCCCGGCCTGACTTTGGACGGACCGAAAGGCGCCGCAGTGATAAGCCTATCGGTAGGGGTTAGAAGGTATTAAAGTGTCTTCGATCCCCTCAGGAAATTGGGCGCACCGCCCCAATCAGTGGCCAGGACAGTGGCGTCAAAGCTTTTTTTCATGAGATCCAGTTTCAATTCCCGGTAATCGGGATTATCCCAAAGGTTATTAAATTCGCCGGGATCCACCTCAAGGTCGTACAATTCGCCCAGATCGTAACCGTGGTAAACAATGAGCTTGTAACGCTCATTGCGAAGCATGGTTCCGTAGCCGGGCTTGCCTTCGCTGTTGTTGCTGGCCTCGGCATCGTAACTTTCGCAACGGGCGAATTCCCGGATTCGATGAGGATCGGTTTTGCCAAAAAGGACGGGAGACAGGGAACGTCCCTGCATGTGGGCCGGGACAGGCAATCCAGCCAGATCGAGCAGGGTCGGGGCGATGTCGATCAGTTCGACCAAACCTGAGGCTTTGATACCAGGTTTAAAGTGTCCCGGCCAACTCCAAACAAGAGGCACACGAACCGCACCCTCATAAAACCGGCAACCCTTGTAAATCAAACCATGGTCGCCCAGCATTTCCCCATGATCGGAGGTGAAGATCACGATAGTCCGGTTAGACTGACCTGTCGATTCCAGAAGGTTCAAAATCCGACCGATTTGATCGTCAATCTGGGTTATCAGAGCGTAATAATAAGCTTTCAAAGCCCCTGCGTCTCGCCGTCCGCCCAGATAATTTTCAGACTGTCCTTTGCGACGGCGGATATCAAGCTGGCGGGGTGATTTTGCATTACTTTGAAACGGTATGGAGTTTAATGCTTCTTGCTGGGATAGGTCGGTTGGCCTATACAATGGCGGCGGCATGGCGTCGGGATTGTAGCGGTCTATATACTCCAAGGCCGGATTGAAGGGTGGGTGCGGGTAAAAGAAATTCATACTGGCGAACCAGGGGCGGTCGCAGTTTTGATCGATAAAATCGGACATATTTTCACCACACCAGGTATTATGGTGATATTCCAAAGGAAAACCGTCCGGTTCAGCCAACAGATCACCCAATTCTGTACCCTTTGACCTTAGCCAATCCGCATAGTCATGGCCCTGAGCAACGGGGTAAAATGGCGGATGCCAGTGAGGAGCATGGCTGTATTTCCAGTAGGAGTAGCCGTCATCCGTTCTCTTTTCAACACCCTGGCCAACCTTGTTGAGGTGCAATTTTCCAACCAGCCCGCATTCGTAACCGGCTTGACGGAAGAGTTTGGAAACAACCGGCACCTCCTTTGGAAACCTGTCAACTCCGTTACCGTTAATGTGCAAGGTGCTGGGATAGAGGCTGGTCAGGAAGCTGGCCCTGCTTGGTTGGCAAATGGGGTTTTGGCAATAGGCCCTGGTAAATGCAACACCTTGCCCCACAAGGTCATCCAGATTAGGTGTATCAATATGTGGGTTACCCAACGCCCCTATCGTATCGAAGCGCTGTTGATCGGTGCAGATCCATAATATGTTCGGTCGTTTTTCAGGCATTAGACGAATTTCCAGGTTGGTGGATATTCCTTGTCGTAGGTAATCTCCGAGTAATAAACCCCGGAAACGAGCATGTCCCGATGTTTGAGCAGACCCTTATTGCGGCCCGCCGTAATGGGGTGTTTCAGTCCTCGCGGACGAACGAAATAGGATAGTTTCCCTTTATTTCCTCCTGTGTGAGGAAGAAGGCGGCAAAAATGTATCGTTGGAGCCGATTCCACCTTGATCGGAAGCCCTTCCTTAATGCTGTCAAAAATCACCGCGGATTTGGTCAAGCGGTAGTTGTCGTCGGGATCGATATCCAACAGGTTGAGTGGAATGCGCACGTCAGTCAGGTGGTTATAGGGAGATTTCACCTGGTCGGTGGTGGCGACGCGGACGATGCCGTCCGGAAACCGAAAGGTGGTTCGCGGACAGATGCTTTTGACGGAATCAGAAAAAACCGGATCGGGAGAAGGACCGAACAGATTATTGGTTCTAAACCATACATTACCCAGGTGATTCCTTTGTGCAATTCGAGCAGATATCAGCCAATCATCCTTGTAGGGGGCGATGGCGCCCTCAAATATGCCCATTTCATTCGGACCGGTTAAAATTGGTCCTGTTTCCACCCATTCGTAGCGTTTGATTGAATCATTCCAGCGATAAAGGATGGCCGTGCAAACTGATTTCAATGTATGCACTCCCCCTCCCCAGTGCAGAAGGAAGGTCCACTCCGTGCACTCGCGGTTATAGGGAACGGGGACGACATAGCTTTGATTCATTTGCACAAATTCCTCGTGCCGGCAGACTGCCGGGCCTTCCCCATAACCCTTCTGCCGCAAGGGGACCACTGGACTGATGATTTCTATGTCGTCCTCCGTATCGTTCAACTTGAATTGCACCCAGTAATCCCGGTAGCTTTCAGGGGGCAGTCTTTCCTCCGATTCGTGCAGCAGATAGTCCCTCTGCCGATCCAGTACGCGGGGATTGGCGCGCCAGGAAGCGGCAAAATACCCCGCATGTGGGGCGGGTTGACCATTTATCAATGCTCCTTTGGGGAGGCCGAAGGCGACCGAGTGATTACATAGCTTAACATAATGGCTGCCATCACCCATCGGGTCCCAGTCCTGGTCGGATTTATCCAGGCAGCCTTCCGACAATACCGGCCCCTCGGGGGAATCTTTCCTTACCTGGTAGATGACGCTACGGTTATCGTCGCTACCGCGAAAGCTTCGGGTTTCAAAAATGATGAACCATCGATTCCGGCTCATCTGGATGGTATTGTGCTGGGCCGGCACATGGTCATCCGCTTTGCTTTCACCTGGCAGGCGGCATTGGTCTATATAATAGCCTTTCGACTCAATTTTCTCGATCATAATACTTTGAGTTATTTCTCTTTAATAAAAATTTGCCACAGGTGGAGCGCACCGCCCCAACCGTGATAATCGTTATCGTAAACGATGTCGTAAGGGACGTTGCCCAAACGAGTACTGGCAGCCCAGACCCGGTATTGGGAGCCAATCCCGATAGCGGGGATATTGTCGGTATGTAAATCGCGAAACCGCTCCATGCTGGTGCGGATTTCTCCTTCATCGATGGAAGCCAGGACAATCTGCAAGAGGGAAGTTGACTCCCTCAGCCAATCGGGGCCTTCGGTCATGGCATTGCGGTGCCAGAAGGGATTTTGCGGGCTGGTGATGGCCCAATAGTTGGGTCTTTGGGCAGGATCCGAAGGGGCGCTGACGGATTTTAGGTAAACTTCGAACTCACCATTTAGGCCCCGATCGTAAATGATTTCGAGTTTTCCGCCGTTTAGGTGGACTTTAATGCCGATATTTTCCCAATAATCTTTGGCCAGTTCACCAAGGTTTCTCATGATGGGTTTTTCGACATAGTAATCTATGGTCAACTCGAAGCGTGAACCATCCTTGAATTCCCGAAATCCATCGCTATCGGTATCGAAATATCCCGCTTCTTCCAAGAGAGCCCCAGCGCGTTCGGGATTGTACTCCGTGTATTTACGATAGGTTTCTTCTGAGAAAAAAGGGCTCCCTCTGTTGAGGGAATATCCGCAGGGTTCAAGGAGTAGGCCATGAAAAACTATTTGGGCTATTTCCTCCCGGTTAAGAGCGTGGGAAAGGGCTTTTCTAACCCGAATGTCTCGAATTGCATTTTTTTGGTTAAATCCAGGACTGTCCCAGTTTAGGTAGAAGCAGAGGATATCCGCCGGGCCCATGAGTTCAACTCTGAACTCTCCGGAAGCCTCCGCCTCCTTAATTGTTACATAATGTTGGGGTTCACCATATCGACCAAAAAAATCGACCTCACCATTTAGAAACTTCAAGAGCATTATATTGCGGTTTTCGACAACAGAAAACTCGAGTTTATCCGCGTAGGGCAGTTGATTTCCCGCCGTATCGATTTTCCAATAATAGGGATTGCGCTGATAAACAATCTTTTGGCCTTTGACCCATTGGACTGGGATCCACGCTGAAAGTCTTGGTATTCCAGGTTGCAGAACCAGGTTGGCCTGCGAGGTGATTTCCTTGAAATGCTGGTAACTGGCCTCTTTATTGTATTTTGGATGGTGACGACTTAAAATATGTTTGGGATAGGCGAAACGATGATGGCAAAAAGAATTCAATACGCGAGCCAACGGTTTTTCGGCAAACACTTTTAATGTCGTATCATCGATTTTTTCCATTTTCATCGGCTTGCCGTTCACCAGCCAGATGCCGGGGAAGAGGGGCAAGGTGCGGGCCTCCTCATCAAAGACCATGTCGTTGTACCAAAAAAGAATGTCATCGACGGTGAAGGGAGCCCCATCCGACCATTTGACGCCGCGACGTATTTTAACGATCAATTCTCGGCCATCCTGAGAGAACTGATAACTTTGAGCGAGGTTGAGCTTGAATTTACCCGGGAGATGGTTTTCAAAACGAAAAAGACCGTCGTTAAGCGATTTATTGATTCCCTCCTCCTCGATAATCTCGGTGGCAATCAACCTTCGCAGAGTTCCACCGTAATTGCCGATCTCGTCTACAGGAGGGACGACCAGGGGATCTTCCGGCAATCGGTCCGAAACGGGCGGCAAAATTCCTTTCTGCACCATCTCAGCCAGCATGGGAGCTTCTCCGAATAATCGTTTGGAGAGAACCGTCGGGTCGATTTTTTTGGGCCGCAGTATCTTCAGTTCTAATTGGGCTGAAGTTCCATTTTCTTGAATAGCGGGATCTTTAGCATTTTGCCCCCTCATGCATCCTGTTTGAATGACTGCAAGCATCAGAGTTGGCAGAACGATAACGCAGAAATCAATGAGACAATCGCCTTTATTGCGCCAATGAGTTTTTACAATTTTTGGGCAAACTGAATGACGAATAAATTTCCGTATTAAGACCCGGGATTTTTTTTCAATATTTGACATTTCCATCCCTATTAAACTTGCGCTCATACAATCTCGGCAGCATATATTTGTCGAGCCCTTAACTGCCAGAATCGTACGCATTATTTAACTGCAACCATAAGGACGGCATTGATGAATTCCACTCTCTATCAACAACTTATATCGGTGGCCTTTTTAGTCATCTCTTTAACCGGTTTCGGCGAGCTACCCAAAGAAGAAACTAATTCCGTCGGCATGAAAATGATCCGGCTGGAAGGGGGCACTTTTCAGATGGGCAGCAAAATGTCCGGCCGGATTGATCGGTTTTCATTTCCCTTTGTCAAGAACGATGATTTGGTGAATGTGCCGCCCGACTGGGATGAATTCCCCCGCCATAGAGTTACCATCAGCGGCCCGTTTTACATCTCGCAAACCGAGGTTACGGTAGAACAATTCAAGAAATTCAGGTCCGATTACGTGGGTTCAAAAACTGGTCAACCTTATGCCACAGGGGTAAGTTGGCATAATGCTGCGGCTTATTGCCAATGGTTGAGTGAAAAAGAGGGAAAGCCCTACCGTTTGCCGACCGAGGCGGAATGGGAGTACGTCTGCCGTGCGGGAACGAATACGCCATTTTCTTCCGGCGACCAGCCACCAGAATCCGATTCGCCCAATCCATGGGGATTGCTCAATATGCACTCCGGCGCACTGGAATGGTGTAATGATTGGCATGGCGCTTATCCGCACGATGACCAGGTCGATCCAACAGGTCCTGCTGACGGATTTGCCCGCGTGGTGAGGGGAGGTCCCCTTGACCGAAAGGATAGAATGCTTTTCCGGTTGAGTTCCTTTTACCAGCGTTCCGCCAATCGAGCCGGGATTGCCCCGGGATTTCAACAGGTTCAATCCTGGGATGATGAGAAGGAGGAAATCGAGAATTTACTGCAACCTGGGGACGGTGATTTTTCTACTGGATTGGTAGGAATTTTTTTCAACAGTTCCTATTTAACGCGCCCCTCGGATCTCTGGCCGGTTGAATTAGTAAATTCTGACGATATCGAATGGCCGGCGAGTAATGATTGGTCGGCCGCCTGGAGGGGTTACCTTGAAACTCCCAGAACCGGTCCCATTGAATTTTCGGCTGAGGTAGACGATGGTCTAAGGCTCGAAATCAACGGCAAGGTTATTATCGACGCTTGGGAGGATGGCACGAAACTTTCAGGAACATTTGCGGCTGAAAAAGGGAGGAAGTATCCTGTTAAAATCTCCTATTTTACGAATGGCGGCGATTCCTTTCTGCGTTTGTTCTGGAAGCTTTCGGAACAAGAGAAAACAATCATTCCTGCGCGGGCCTTCTGGCATGTTTCAGCCGATGAACGTATTGTTGGAAAAGAAGTTATGAAGAGCAGCATGCCACGAGAAAATGCGATTGGTTTTCGTGTCGTGCAGGCTCCCCCGCCGCCCATCCAACCTTCTCAAAACAAGGAGGCATTTGTTATGCAAGGCGTTCGTCAAAATGTTAAGCAACTCAAAAGTGGGCCACCCGCCGATAAGCCTTATTTTCGCAGGCGAATCATGCTGCCGATCCCATTGGAAAACAGTTCGAGGTCAGCTATCGATGCTGCCGGTTTTCACTCCTCTTTTCGCGGCCATAACCACAGTCCCGCACTGGAAGTATGCTCAAATGGGGACCTTTTGCTGGTTATTTACACTTCCTACAACGAGTATGAGCCTGGTGTTTCACTGATGGCAGCTCGTCTGCGTTTCGGACAGGAAGAGTGGGATATGCCATCCCCCCTGATAGATTTCCCCGATGCCAATGACCACGCGCCTCTTCTCTGGAACGATGCGGGCAAGCTCCACCTTTTTTGGGGCAGTCCTCAACTCGACGGAGGATTTCCCTTTCAATGGACGACATCGACCGACAATGGCGCTTCCTTCGCGGAGGTGAGATTTCCTAAATTTGAAGGCCCCGTTTTATCCCATTCCCGCCAACCGATAAATTCTGCTTTTCGAGGAGTTGACGGCACAATCTATGTGGCCAGCGATGGCGAGGGGGGCGCTTCCGTTCTCTGGGCCAGCAAGGACAATGGGGAGACTTGGTACGATACAGGGGGAAGAAGCGGTGGACGCCATACGACCTATGTGCAACTGAAAAACGGCGACATTTTGGGAATGGGGGGCAAGAATACTAATATCGACGGCTTTATGCCAAAATCGGTTTCCAGTGATGGCGGGAAAACATGGAAGATCAGTAAAACACCGTTTGCTTCGTTAGCTTCCAACCAACGGCCAACTCTAATACGGTTGCAGAGCGGGCGATTGTTTTTTGCCGGGGATTTTCAGAAGAGGGGAGGGGCCCAACCCGAGGGAATTACCCAAAAAGGAGCCTTTGCCGCACTTTCCCATGACGAAGGAGAAACCTGGAGGATAAAGAAGATACCGGGAACTTTGCCTCATGAAGTCGATGAACCCTGGGGGGGAACTCTTGGATATTCCGTGGCTCGTCAGGCGCCTAATGGCATCATTCATTTAATAACAACGATGAACCATCCCAGTCTGCATTTTTCACTCAATGAGGCCTGGATTTTGGCGGAAAAGGAAGATCGAACGGAGAATGAAATAACAAGTTCTGAATCGGGTAAAATTTCAAAGATGGAAAAATTTGTGGAAAAATATTCCAATGCGAATTCGAGGATTGAAGGCGGAGGCGGTTTTTTTGAGGATGGCCGATACTTATTGGATGGTCCCCAGGTCTGGAATTATGCCAACGGCAAAAAAAAGTGGGAAGCCACATTCCAAAGCGGACGAAAAGTCGGCAAGGAGACTTATTGGAACATTTATGGAAAAAAAATCTGGCAATGGGAGCATGATCCCGAAGGAGTTACCAAATGGACCCAATGGTGGCCCGATGGCAGGAAGAAAGCAGAATCGACCTGGAAAAATCGAAGATGCGTCGGTATGGCCAGAACCTGGGATTATGATGGAAATCTAGTCAGCGAAGTCGAGTTTTCCGATGGGTGATCTGCGGGCATTTTATCAAAAACTTGGCGTGGCGGCATTGCTAGGCTTCTGTTTGGCCGGTTACGCTGATTCCCCGAACATGCGCACCAATTCCGTGGGTATGAAAATGATCCGACTAGAGGCGGGTTCTTTCCAGATGGGCGCGAAAATGTCGGGTCAAATCGACCGGTTTTCGTTTCCTTTTATCAGGTCCGACGACTTGGTTGATGTGCCGCCTGACTGGGACGAATTTCCCCGCCACAAAGTAACCATTAGCAAACCGTTTTACATTTCGCGAACTGAAGTCACAGAAGAGCAATACCGGAAATTCGAGCCAGATTTCAGGGGCTCGAAAACTTATGAGCCTTACGCAACGGGTGTAAGCTGGCATGAGGCCATGGCTTATTGCCGGTGGTTGAGCGAAAAAGAGGGCAAGCCCTATCGTCTGCCGACCGAGGCGGAGTGGGAGTATGCCTGCCGGGCGGGAACCGATACGTTGTATTCTTCCGGCGATCAGCCGCCCGAGCCGAAAACGCCAAGTCCCTGGGATTTGCTCAATATGCACTCTGGCACCCTCGAGTGGTGTCTCGACTGGCATGGGCTTTATCCGCACGACGACCAGGTCGATCCGGTAGGATCAGCTGAGGGGTTTGCCCGGGTTGTCCGGGGCGGTCCTCTGGACCGTAAAGACCGAATGCTGTTCCGGTTAAGTTCTTTTTATCAACGCTCTGCAAATCGGGCCGGGATAGCGCCTGGATTTCGGCAGATTTCCTCAGAGGACGAAGAAAATGGGGCGTCTGAAGAATATTCTCAACTTGGGGAAGGTGATTTTTATCATGGATTGGTGGGGATTTTATATAACAACCCCGATTTAACGCTTCTCTCGGGCCTTTGGTCTGCAAAAGTTATAAATTCCGATCAAATGAATTGGCCTGCACTCAATGATTGGTCGGTTGTCTGGAGAGGTTTTATCGAAGCTCCCATAACGGGTTCAATTGATTTTTCTGTCGAGGTGAACAAGGATCTGCTGCTGGAAATCGACGGCCAGATCGTCATTGACCACTGGCTAAAGGGTACGGATATCAAGGGTGCTATGGAATTGGAAAAAGGCAGGAAATATCCATTAAAACTGTCTTTTTCCACAGACACCGCCAACTCCTTTCTACGCTTGCTCTGGAGTTACCCGGGGCATGAGAAAGCAGTAATTCCTGCATCCGCGTTTTTGCATACCAGACCGGATGAGCGTTTAGCTAAGAAAAAAGTTTTGAATGCGAAAAGACCGAGGGAAAACCCGGTTGGTTTTCGGGTCGTGCAGGCTTCCATGCCAACTACTCCGCCTCTTCGTTATGAAGCGCAGTTTACCATGCAGGGAGTTCGTCAAAATGTCCCTGAAGTGAAGAAAGGACCTCCGGCTGATAAATCCTATTTTCGCAAACGGGAAATGCTTCCTATTCCTCTGGAAAACAGTTCGAGAGAGATTATCGATGCTGCCGGATTTCATCCTTCTTTTCGCGGTCATAACCATAGTCCGGCTCTGGAGGTGTGTTCGAACGGAGACCTTATGCTGATTATTTTTACTTCCTACGATGAGTATGAACCCGGTATGTCCCTGATGGCAGCACGTTTGAGATTTGGACAGGAAGAGTGGGATATGCCTTCTCCCCTGATGGATTTTCCCGATGTCAGCGATGTTTCTCCTCTACTCTGGAACGATGCGGGAAAACTCAATTTGTTCTGGGGCAGCCCGCAACTTGATGGGGGATTTCCTTTTCAATGGACAACTTCTTACGACAGCGGCGCTTCTTTCAACGAGGTTAAGTTCCCTGTTTTTCCCGACCCGGTCGGGGGGCACTCCCGCCAGCCGATAAATTCAGCGTTTCGAGGAGTTGACGGCACAATCTATGTTGCCAGCGACGGCGAAGGGGGGACCTCTGTTCTCTGGGCCAGCCGTGATGAGGGTCAGACTTGGCACGACACCGGGGGAAGAACCAGAGGACGCCATACCACCTTCGTTCAACTGAAAAATGGCGACATTTTGGGGATGGGTGGCAAGAATACCAATATTGACGGCTTCATGCCAAAATCGATATCCAGCGATGGAGGAAAAACATGGAAGTTCAGTAAAACGCCTTTTCCTGCGTTAGCCTCCAATCAGCGACCAACCCTTATTCGGTTGCAGAGCGGGCACCTTTTCTTTGCCGGAGATTTTCAAAAAAGGAGAGGGGCTCAACCTAAGGGAATTACCCAAAAAGGCGCTTTTACTGCTCTCTCCGAGGACGAGGGGAACACCTGGAGGATCAAGAAGATACCGGGAACCTTGCCTCATGAAGTGGATGAGCCCTGGGGTGGGACTCTCGGTTATTCCGTGGCTCGTCAGGCTCCTAATGGCATCATTCATTTAATTACGACGATGAACCATCCCAGCCTGCATTTTGCCTTCAATGAAACCTGGATTTTATCAGAAAAGGAAGATCAAACGGAGAGTAAAATAACAAGTTCTGAACCAGGTATAATTTTAAAGATGAAAAAATTTGTAGAAAAACATTCCAACGGAAACGCGAGGATTGAAGGCGGAGGTGGTCGTTTTGAGGATGGCCGATACTTATTGGAGGGTCCCCAGTTTTGGAACTATGCCAATGGCGATAAAAAGTGGGAAGCGACATTCCGAAGCGGTCAAAAGGTCGCCAAGGAAACCTATTGGAATATCGAGGGAAAGAAAATCTGGCAATGGGAGCATGATGCCAAAGGAATTTCCAACTGGACGCAATGGTGGCCCAATGGCCGGAAAAAAGCGGAATCTACCTGGAAAAACCGGAAGTGCGAGGGTGTGGCCCGAACCTGGGATTACCAAGGAAACCCGATAAGCGAAGTCGAATTTTCCGAGGGCAAACCGATCCTTTAAGGTAAAAAATTTAAGGCCTGAATGGTCAAAATCAGGGTTTATATTCGTCGGCTCCAACATCGATTTGAAGAGCCAACCCACCGTTTAGGGGTCTTCTGTCTAAATCCATGTCCCAGTTTGGCGCGGTATCGTTTTGCCCCGCATCAATGCAGGGGGAGCCGGCTTGCAGGTGGTAGGTAGGCATTATTTCAAAGTCTGCCAAATCGGAATATCCAGATCGTGAAAAATCCCCCCACACCCTGATTTTTTCAGAATCATTGGAAGAGATTACACCCCATTTTTCGCCAATACGGATAACGCGTCCGGAATAATCTTCATTTAACGGATTGGTCTTAAGAAGTTTGAGGCTGGTGAGAAAATGTCTTTGATCGAATGTTGACACTACAGCTTCACCTTTTTTCCCGTTTTCCACAAATTGGGAATCCCCGATGAAATTTCCTTCTCCTTCATATCCCCTGGTCAAGTTGTTGTAGGTAAACTCGACTTCCGTTTCCGTTTTGATCAATCCGTGAATGATATTGTTCCGGTAAACTCCGGGGACCAGGCCTTCCTTCGTTTCCGTATGGTAAAGCCCGTCGGTAATCGTGTTGTTGACCAGTAGAAGGTCGGAGCGCTGAAGGTAAACAGGTCCCACATTCTCGGCGATAATATTGTTCTTTAAGACCGTGCGGCTCTCCATGGTTATGCGCATGGAACCAGAATTATGTGAGCCGTTGTCATTTCCCATGATTACATTGTTTAAGATACGAACGAGAAAATCCTCCTTCGGAGGCAGCGGGTCGAGAGGAGTTCCGTAATGGTGCTTTTGTCCTCCTACGAAAATGCCCCCGCCATCATCTGCGCCAATGTTGCCGACGATGATATTGCCGGCGATTACGGGAGAGGACCACAGAGCAACGAAAATTCCACCTACGTCATTGCTATTTAACGACTCGTTGTTGCTGATGACATTGCCCACAATTTTAGGGTGCGACCAGTCGTAAACGGAAATGGCGCCTCCTTCCGCGCTGCGCGCAAAATCGAGGAGACCGGTAACATTATTGGAGAACACATTATGAGCGATTATGGGAGAGGAATGATCGTCGCAGGTTACTCCGGCACCCCGCCCGATCTCCGTCCGGTTTCCGTTAAAAATATTGTTGCTGATGTTCGGTGAGGCGTTGTTCAGGCACATGATGGCTCCGCCATCGTTGGCCACTTCATGCCATTTGGGCGGATCCCAACCGGCAGGAGCGTAAGTCATGTTATCGATAAAAAAGTTATTGGTAATGTCAGGAGACGAGTTTTCACATAAAATCCCCGCACCTTTTCCTCTCACTCTTCCCCGTTTGACGATAAAGCCGTCCAATTTCGCATGATTTGCGCCCATGATAACACGGCGCTTCAGTTGTCCGTCGAGAACGGTGGGATTTTTAAATATATCCCGGCTCCAATCGGACGCATCATACCCTCCAAAAAGATCCACGTAAGGTTGCAGGGAGAGTGTTTCTCCGGAGTATTTTCCCTCGGCCACCAAAACCGCATATCGCTTACCGGATTCAGCCTTCGTCAAATAAGTAAGGGCGTGGGAAATAGATGCCGAAGGTTTTTCGGCGCTGCCATCGCAATCAGTATCCGAACCGGTTTTGGCGGAAACATGGCTGACTCCATGATATTTGCCAAGGTCAACCGAAAGAGTTTTGGGGCCGACATTTTTCGGATCGAATTTGTAGGATTCCTCCTCGTCTTGGGCAAAAATCTGAACCGATATAAGGACGGAACAAGCAATACTTGAGAGCAAATATTTCCGCAGCAGAGAACCATAGCGTCTGGTTTTAATTACGAATGCGTTCATAGAATCCTGGGATAGTTTTTCTTCCATATTTTTCCGGTTTAATCGGTTTTAACGATCATGAATGGAGCCATCTTCAAATCGCGGTCCATGCCAATCTTTCTCTTCATAGGGTCTTTTGGCGGCTTCTTTTTCGTTGAGGTCGATACCCAGTCCGGCACGGTCGGGCGGAAGGGCAAAACCATTTTCGTAGGTGACGGCAGCCCCGGAAAAGAGGTCGTCCCAGACGGGTTTTTCAGAACCGCTGATTTCGAGGATGGTAGCATTAGGGGTTGCCATGCAGAAATGCAGGGAAGCAAAGGTGCAAACCCGGCTGTTCGGATTGTGGGGCAAAATTTCGATGCGAAAGGTATCGGCGAGGGAGGCGATCTTGCGCATTTCGAGGATTCCGCCACAATGGATCATATCAGGTTGAACATAATCGACCAGGTGGCGGGAGCAAATTTCACCGAAAGCATATTTGGTGAACAGGCGTTCGCCAGTTGCCAGCGGCACTGTGGTATGGGCACGCAGGTGGGCTAATTCGCCAAGGTCTTCGGCCTGTGTGGGTTCTTCTACAAAATGCGGCCGGTAGGGTTCTACCTGCTTACAGAAATCCATAGCCATGGTGGTAGTGGCCTTGCCATGCAGATCGATGCAAATCCTGAATTCGTCACCCACGGCTTCCCGGATAGCCTTGACCCGGGCCACCGCATCGCGAACGGCAAATTCGGGATTCATGATATTGTTGGGGGTGTCCAGCATGCCCGATTTTCCCGCAGTCCAGCCATCTTCTTTAGCCTTACGCCATTTTTCGGCCATTTCTTCCGGGGTGCCTCCACCGCCCGGCTTCATGTAAACGCGCACTTTGTCACGGGCCTTTCCGCCCAACAATTGCCAGATGGGTTGCTCCAGGGCTTGGCCAAGAATATCCCATAGGGCAATTTCCACGGCGCTGATGGCCGAAACGATGATAGGGCCCCCACGATAGCGGGGGCCGCGGTACATAGCCTGCCAGTGGCGCTCGATCTCAGTGGGGTCTTTACCCACAAGGTAGCGTTTGTGCTCCATTATGGCGTGAGCCATAGTCAAGCCCTTTGAAGGAAATGTTCCTTCTCCCAAGCCAACAATGCCTTTGTTGGTATAAATTTTTACGAAAACGTAATTTTCATCGCCACCGGCATGAACGAGAAAGGTTTTTAGATCGGTAACCTTGAGATTGAGCGGGCGGGCCTTTTCCCTGACTTCGGCCAGAAGCTGGGAGGAGCTTGATAGGGAGGCGAAGGTAGCCATGGCCGATCCACCCATTGATAATCTGAAGAAATCTCTCCTGTTCATTTTTATCTATGAAACCTTTCCATTTTTGTTTACATGTACTTTTAGGATGGGAAACATGACCATACAATTGAATCCTGCTGGCGCCAACAAGACCGAATTATTTAAAGTTGGGTTCATAGCAACTTAATTTTCTTTTGAAAGTAATATTTTTGAGTTTGAAAACGTATCCATCTTCCTAAAGGATAATGATATAGACAATCCTGCCTGGGATGAAAAAATGCTTCAACATTTGTAGAACCTATCTCAAAATCGATGATACTGATGCAGAGAGCAACTATGCGCTTGGAGCAAGGCGCGACGGGGCTTGCCGGGCTGGAAGCCCTGCCGCCCCGGCGGAACGCCGCTCAAACACATAATTGCCTCTGTCCAAAGGATTTGTGCGGCACGGTAGCACCTTCGGCGTTGGTTTGCGCCCGAGGGGCGAAAAGCCGCCTGGTATCTGCCACCGTGGCGCTACAAACATCACTCATCTGCGAATTTGAGATAGGTTCTAATAATTTTTTCACGAAATTGTACTTTTCAAAGAGTACATTAATAAAACATGAACATTAAAATCGCCCAAATAAAAATTGTACCGGAAAAAAAGAACTTAATTGAAAATCATAAACGGTTGATGGCAGTTCTTCCCGATATTAGTCCTTACCGGCCAGATGTGGTTATTACGCCGGAATGTTATCTAGATGGTTATGTCGTGACCGAGGATTCAGTTTCCCGGGAGGGACTAAGGGATTTTGCCGTTGATCCGAATAACTCTCCAATGGTCGATGAAATTTCGGACTGGGCAGGAAAAAACAATTCATGGTTTATTTTCGGCTGTATGCGAAAAACCGAAGCCGGGGTCTATAATTCCGCGTTGATTTTTAATCGCGAGGGGAAGCTTGTGGAAATATATGACAAGACTCATTGCCAGCGACATGATAAGAAATTTATTTCGGGGAATCGCCTGCCGGTATTCGAATCTGATTTTGGCAAATTCGGGGTTCTTATCTGCGCCGATCGTCGCTGGCCGGAAACGGTACGAACGCTTGCCTTGAAAGGAGCGCAGGTTATATTTAATCCCACCTATGGAATGCATAACGATATGAACCTTTGCATGATGCGCACCCGTTCTTTTGAAAGTGAAATATTCATTGCCTTCACACATGCTAGACAGGCGTTACTTACTTCTCCTTTTGGAGAGGTAATAAGCAATTCGATGGCTCCTGATGAGGCATTCACTATCAACGAAATCGATTTCTCCGAGAATGAAAAGAAAAGAGAAAAGAGCGGGCATTTGAGAGACCGGAGGACCGATTTGTATGAATTACAATGAGGAGTCTGATTTATAACAAAGAAAATGAATTATTTCAGGACGGCTGCGATGTTTCGGTTGAAGGATGCGGGAAGCCAACTCGAACCACCATATAATATCGAGCAGACCGCCAACTCAATACAGTGACTTTGGCACATCCAGGCAATTTTATCGATGCATAGCTACATCATCCGGCGGATTCTCCATATGGTGCCGACATTGATTCTCATATCAATGGCCAGTTTTGTGGTCATCCAGTTGCCGCCCGGTGATATGCTGACCTCGAAATTGGCCAAACTGGAAGAGCAGGGGGAGATGGGTTCGGAAAGCGCGCTGGAGCAAGTAGCGGTTTTACGTGAACGCTACGGGCTTAACGACCCAATTTATGTCCAATATTTCAGGTGGATCGGTAATATTATTATGCACCTGGATTTCGGAGAATCGTTTACCTTTGAAATGGATGTCATCGAGCTTTTGTCGGAGCGCATGGGACTAACCCTTTTGATGACCATATCGACCCTTATTTTTACGTGGATTGTAGCTATACCGATCGGTGTTTATTCCGCCACGAGACCGTATTCGATTGGCGATTACGGATTTACCTTCATCGGTTTTATCGGGTTGGCGACACCTAATTTTCTGCTGGCTCTCGTTTTTCTGTTTTTCCAGGTCAGCGTATTTGAGACCCAGTCGGTGGGAGGTCTATTGTCTCCGGAATTCGTGGGCGCTCCCTGGACACTGGCCAAGGTAAAAGACTTAATGACCCATATCTGGGTGCCAATAATCGTTATTGGAGCCAGTGGAACGGCTTCGATCATTCGCGTGATGAGGGGGAACCTGCTTGATATTCTGGGCCAACAGCACATTCAAACCGGCAGGGCTAAAGGATTGCGGGAAATAAAAGTAATCGTCAAGTACGGTGTGCGCATTGCCATCAATCCGTTAGTCAGCCGACTAGGGCTGGAATTGCCGAATCTTCTTTCAGGCGCCGTTGTCACAGGCATCGTTCTGGGTTTGCCTACGGCGGGTCCGTTGTTTTTAACGGCTCTCACATCACAGGACATGTATCTGGCGGGCGCCTTCCTTTTGTTATCTTCCAGCTTCCTTTTGGTGGGAAATCTATTTGCCGATATTGCCCTTGCCTGGTTAGACCCGAGGATTCGTTATGGATAAGGAAAACTTAGAGGCCCCGGCACCAGTCGAGGAATCTCGGGTTTCTGAAAGTTATTCCCAGAAGCGCTTGATCTGGAAAAGATTTTTAAGACACAGGGCAGGTGTGGCTGGGGGGAGTATTGTCCTGTTTTTATGTTTTTGCTTTCTATTCGCTGAATTTTTAGCTCCGCACGATATTTCCCGGCGCTATTTCCAGCATGTATATTTGCCACCGCAGGGAATACATTTTTTTTCCGAAGATGGATTTCAGTTACGACCGTTTGTTTACGGAATAAAAAGCGTGGTTAGCCCGGAGGATGGGCTCAAGCGTTATTATGAAGATTCCGAAGTACAATTCCCAATATATTTATTTGTCCGTGGGGACCGCTACAAGTTCCTCTGGTTGTTCGAAACCGAGATTCATTTATTTGGCACAGGTAAGGATAATCCACTTTTTCTTTGCGGAACCGACAGGTTTGGACGGGACCTGTTTTCGCGCCTTTTGTCGGGGGGCCGAGTATCTTTTACGGTGGGGTTACTGGCTATTTTCCTCAGCCTGGTATTGGGCACAACACTGGGGCTTGTCTCGGGTTATTATGGTGGATTCGTGGACCATCTTATTCAAAGAACCATCGAATTGATTTTTGCTTTTCCAAGTATTCCCATACTGATGTCGCTGAGTGCCTTGCTGCCACCGCAATGGCCATCCTACTTAACCTTTTTGGGTATCGTAACGGTGCTATCATTGATTGGCTGGGGCGGTCTGGCGCGTGAAATAAGAGGCAAGACATTGGCTATCAACAATTCCGATTTTGTTCTCGCTGCACGTGTATGCGGAGCAAAAGATCGGCGGATTATTTTCATCCATTTGCTGCCATCGATGTTTAGCCATATAATCGTTATCTCGACCCTGGCGGTGCCCGGTTTCATTCTACACGAAAGTACTTTGAGTTTTCTGGGTCTTGGCATTAAGCCGCCTTTAACCAGTTGGGGATTGCTGTTGGCCGATGCCATGAACCTGCACGCGCTCAGCCTTTATCCCTGGCTGCTGATTCCGGGCGTTTGTATCCTTGTGACCGTTCTGTCCCTTAATTTCCTCGGTGACGGTCTTCGGGATGCGGCCGCTCCCTATTCGACATATTGAATCGCTAGTGCGATATTTCGCTTTTTTTCACGGTTAATGAATGTATCACCTGATCATCGATATTTACGATTTTATAGGTTAGTTCCGGGTTGTCTCTTTTTGTGTCGAAAGTGAGTTCTCCGTAAGAACATTTCTCATTATAGGCGAACAAGGCGCCGGGCTTAAGATCGGCCTTGAGCATGTTGGTGAGGCGAGCGCTCTGGAAATCGTAAAGGGGATAGCCCTCCTGCCGGTCAATTTTCCAGGCGTCACTCCTGTGGCGATCGGAGGAGACCAGAATAACACCGTTGATTTTGCGATCTTCGAGAAAGGAAAAGATTTCATTTCTTTCCGCGGGAAATCCTCCCCAAGTATCAACACTGCCCGGTTTTGCCCTGAAATCCCAGGGAACCGGCGATACGATTACTTTGAATGTGGCTTTTGATTCCTCCATGCTATCGAAGAGCCATTTTTTCTGAATCGGTCCCAACATAGTCGGATTTTTCGATAATGGATTAGTTCGATAAAACCTACCATCGAGCATGAAAAAATCTACGTCTCCAAGAGAAAACTGGAACCAGCATCCCGGAGCTGTATCTTCATCGCCATAAGCCGGATTGTTCCAATTATTGCGAAAAAGACGCCACATGGGCATCTTCCATTTCGGCAGGTCGCTGTAGGGTCCCATCCAGATATCGTCCATGGCGCAATCGTGATCATCCCAAATCGCGTAAATTGGGGTTGAGCTTGTCAGCCGACGAAATTCCAGACGGGATTGCCGGCGGTAATAGGTGTAATCGTGCAAAGGGCCAGGAAACCCGGGAAGATCGATATAAACATTGTCACCCAAAGTCAGGAAAGCGTCATAACGGTGTGAGGCTATAGTGTTCCAAATGCGTTCGTTCGAGGGCGTATAGCCAGCGCCACCCCCAAAAGCTATCTGGAACCGCCCTTGACTCCCTTTGGACGGAAAGGTCCGAAACGAGGGTAGTTTTGGTAACGTGGCGGAAATGCCGTCGATTAAAATTTCATAGAAATATTCGGTGTCGGAACTTAGACCGTTGACTTCCACCACAGCGGTGTAGTCCCGATCCGCCCTGGATTTTACCTTATGTGTGGTAAAGGGATTTTTCAGGCTTCGGGAGGTGCTTAGGCGTACCTCAATTTGCCTTACTGTGTCAGTGCGAACCCATATTTTTGCACTGTGATCCGTTACCGCCCCGACCATGGGTCCGTGGACCTGTCTGATTCCAAGTTCCAATTCCAGGTCTTTGAATTGCCTTGTTTCCCGCAGCGGTTCCAGCAATTCTCTTGGACCGGCTATAAATCGCTCGAAAGGAAGACCGGCCTTGAGTGCGCGCATCATCGAAGCAACAGCTTCTTCCATCTGCCCCAATTGACAATTGGCGATGGTTAAATTAAATAACGACTCCTGATCGGTAGGATCGTCTGCCAGGATTTTCTGACATAATAGGATGGCTTCATTAGTTCTCCCTTCCATTATGGCAAGTATTTGACGCTGTCCCCTGCGCTTGTAGGATTTGTCGGATTTTTCCTGACCGAAGGCTCGGCGGTCCCAAGCGCTTTCACTCCCGAAATAGGGCAGGGGAGAACCATTCAAATAGGCTTCGGGGGGAGCATTTTGCTTGTTCTCCTCACCTGAAACATAAGGTTGGATCTGGCCGATTAATATTCCTAGTATGAGTCCCGTTTTTAAACCGGAACTTTGTCTTTTACTTTCGTTTGCCATTGGTGAATTTTTTTGGTTAAGCGCCGGATCGTATCCTTGTGGCGGCTCGTGTAGTAGAGATTTTTCATTTCATGTGGATCATCTGCCAGATTGAAAAGTTGATGCTTGTCCACATCGCTCAAACAAAGTTTCCAGTGGTCGGGAGAGACAACGGTTCGGACCGACTCCGTGCTTATCCGTTTAAGGTCGACCGGGGAGCAAAGCTGGGTGTTTTTCAGAAAATTGGGAGGTTTGATAGCGGGGTTCCATTGGATGAAGGTGTGTTTTTCATCCACTTCCCTACCTTTGGCAATCGGTCCCAGACTTTGTCCGGGGAGAGAACCGACGGGATTTCCTCCAAGAAGATCCAATAAGGTGGGGATAATGTCGATTTGACTAACCGGATGTTCCACCGCGAGCGATCGGCCATTCATCTGAGGGATTTTCAGCAGGAAGGGGATTCGTGAGGAACCTTCGTACATCAACTGTTTGTGCAATATTCGGTGGTCTCCAAGCATTTCTCCATGTTCGCTCGTGAAAACCACGATTGTGTTGTCGGCTACTTCCGCTTCTTCCAGAGTTGCGAGTAAATTACCTATGCTTAAATCGATTTGGCTGACACGACCCCAGTAGAGAGCCTTCACTTTTCGGTACTCGTCCGGGTTGCCTTTACACTCATCCCAAAAATACTCCTGAAACAGGCGGTAGCGCAGTGGATCGTTTTCCCCCAACACCGTGTCAAAGCTGGGAGCCATTTCCATTTCCTCTGCTTTGTATTTCTCTTCCATAGGTCCCCTTAGGGGTGGGTGAGGACCTAAAAAACTGGTGTAGAGTATGAACGGATTTTGGCGATTGCGGAAAATAAATTCCCTCGCCTTTCTTTCCATGAATTTCGGTTTTGAATGTTCCAGCGGCAAAGTTGCTGAAAAACTGCGTTGAAAAATATTTTCTTCATCCGGCTCGTAACCCAATGGCTGCAAATATTCGTGGTAGTTGCTTCTGGCCGTTGCATCGCGGCCTTCACTGTATCGATGCGCATAGCTGTCCTCGATACTGACCCATTCATCAAATCCGTGCTGGCGAAAGACTTCGTCGCCGAGGTGCCATTTACCCATGTAGGCGGAGCGGTATTCGGGATCATTGAGCAATCGCGGCAAACAAGCTGCATCTTGCCGGAGGGGAATATTGTTGGAAATGCATCCGTTGGTGTGGGGCCAAAGGCCCGTCATGATTGAGGACCTGGCCGGAGTGCAAACCGGCTGGGTAACATAAGCCCTTTTGAAAACGATGCTCTCGCGGGCCAACCGATTGAGGTTGGGCGCTTCGATTTTCATATTTCCATAGGCGGCAAAGGTATCGAACCGCTGTTGGTCGGTTAATATGAAAAGAAGGTTCGGTTTCCGGCGGGCTTCCTTTGCTCGAAGGGTGTAATTTCCCAATGGGGCCAGGGAGAGAGATCCCAGAGCGGCCTTTTTCAAAAAATTTCGACGGGAAACCATTTTCATGACCATTTGCTGGTTTTTAGCTCCATTATACAAATACTTGGAAAGCCTTTCGCAGGATAGATCTTTAGTTTCCGATAGCAACGCGATTTTCTGATTTCTTTGCTTCAGTTTATTTCAGAATCGCTTTGCAAGGCATCGAATAACTTATATCTTTGGAATTGATGACAACAAGTATTCTCCCCTTTAGGAAAAACAGGTGGTTTCTGTTATTCTCAATTTCTCTTTTGGGCGTCCAGTTGGTGTCTGCGAAAACCGAGGTTATTGCACTCTGGTTGTTTGACGAACAAAAAGGCATCTATCCCAGTTGTGTTCTGAGCGATTCCTCGCAAACCGATTTTCCTCTTGTTCTGGGACCGGGCGGTCAGATTGTCTCCGGAAAATTCGGCAATGCCCTGGAGTCGATCGATGGGCCAAAAGTAAATTACCCGGAGGGGAACGCCCATTTCGGGCTTACCCCGGTTACTGTTCCAGAAGGACATACGGTGGAACCGATGACATGGAAGAATGCCAATTTTTCAGCTTTAGCCACCAGTGGGGAGAATCATTTGCGAAAAGAAGTTGGTTTCCTCAATGCGAGCAAATCGCGATTGAATCTAGGGGATTTCGACTGGACGGTGGAATTTTGGTATTTGCCCAGTCGAAAATCCAATGAAGAAGGGGCAGTCTTTGAAATCGGGCAGGGCCCACGAGGGGAGAATGAACATGTTACTCGACTGGTCCTGAACAAGAATCAGACCGGTTTTATATTATTGAACGAGCCTGGCGGATTAATGCTTAAAATTCCCTCGGATAAATCAGCCCTTTTGCCGGGAACAGATAACTGGCGGCACCTGGCTTTCGTTTATGATTCGGAGGAAAATCAAATACGTCATTTTGTGGATGGTGTGGAGCAATTTTTACCAAGCAAGGGTACAATACTACCTCTAGGAATTGGCGAGGAATCATATTTCAGCATCGGACGGGATGGATTGTGGGAACGCGCGATTCCAGGCAGGATCGACGAATTGAGAATTTCTGCGGGCAGGGTTTACCAGGGAAATTTTACGCCACCCTCAAGTTTATCACCAACCGACAAGAAAAAAAAACCTGAAATATCATTGCTGGCCGGTCCACCGCTTCTTTTCCCGGAAAATGATTCCATTCAAAAAATTCTCCCCATAGGTGGAAGAAAGCACTTGTTTATCGACGATGCCATCGTCGAAGAAATGGAAAACATTCATTTCCAATTGAATCCTCCCCGGTTGGCCGAACGGGTGATCGACAACATCAAAGGTTCCTTTCGCAAGCATTTAACGGTAATTGAGGACGACGAAGGTTTGATCAGAATTTATAATGGTGTTAAAGATGACCAGTTAGGGGTGCGAACTTCCAAGGACGGAATTCATTGGCAAGTGCCCGATATGAGCCGCAGTGAGGACACAGATTATCTTAATATCGTAATCCCTGAATCGGTTGCGGTAGGCAGTCTTTTTTTGGATCCCAATGCATCGTCGGAATCTCGTTGGAAGTATTTCAGCGGTTATCATGACCGTGGAATTTTCATGTATTCCTCTGCCGATGGATGGTCTTTTCGTCGAAATAAAACAGCCGCACTTCCCTTCAGGTCGGGCTCTCAATCTTTTATTTATTATGATGATCAAAGGCAGCGTTATGTCGCTTTTCATCGGACCGATTATCCTCGAACTATTGCTGGCGCCACGCAACGGGAGTTTGTCCGCACCGAAACGATCGATATTAACGCACCCTGGCCTTTTAAACCTGCCACTCAGTCTCACTTTGAGGAGGTAGCAAAAAACAAACGTATGCATAAACTTAATCCCTGGTATCTTGATAACGGGCCGCTTACTCCCGGCGGTTTTGGTTTTGAATATCCAACAGGTTTTGCTCCGGATGATTCCGTAGATCCGGTGGGAACAGATTTCTATAGCCCGAAAGCAGTTAAATACGCATGGGCTCCCGATACTTACCTGGCATTTCCGGTAGTCTATTTCCACTACGAAAGAGACGGTCCGGCGACCCGGCAGATTCTAGGTGAGGAAGATCGTGGGCGCGGTTCGGGGCCGATCGAAACCCAGCTTGCGGTCAGCCGGGACGGTTTGAATTGGAAACGTTTTCCACGGCCAGCCTACATCGGCGTCGGGAATCATCTGGGCCGAGATATTCACCAGGCTTATATTGCCAACGGATTAATTCGACGAGGAAATGAGATCTGGCAGTATTACTATGGAGAAGATATTTATCATTCGACCTTTCAAAAAGGCTCCAAGGGTAGCGCGGTTTATCGGGTCGTTCAGCGTTTCGATGGATTCGTTTCGGCCGATTCACCTTATGACAAAGTCGCTAATTTGAGGACCAAGCCACTTATTTTTAGGGGCAACCGTCTGGTGCTAAACATCGACACCGAAGCCACCGGTTATGCTCAAGTCGGTCTCCTCGATATGGAGGGAAATTCCATATCGGGATATTCGGTTGACGATTGCATCTATATCAACGGCGATTTTATGGAAACCGAAGTGGAATGGATGGGCCGGGGAACAGACTTGTCCGAACTTCAGGGAAAACCCGTTAGAATCGAATTCCTCATGCGGGGAAGCAAGCTCTACTCGATGCAGTTCAGGGATTAACCGTCATGGAAAGAATGATGAACGGAAAAACCGTTGAGGTATTTCAGTTTGATCCGGCGGTGATAGTCGGGGCAGGCCGTGGAAAGGTAATCCAATTCTTCACGATGTCCGAGTTGCCTTAGAACCGCCCATTCACTGGCGTGAGCGGGGCGCCGATCGCCGTCCCAGAGTGAAAACCCATCTGCCCCGCGATCATAATAGTTCTGTGCCAACCGGACGAAGTCCTCGCCGGGCTGGTTCCTCGGCATCATATCGGGCCAGATATGGAGACGGTCTCCACCGACTTCCTTCCATTGTTCGATGAAACCGGGTTCCACACTGGTTGTAGGCATGAGGTAATCGACAAGACCTTCCCTGATCCATGTTAACACGTCGCAATTATATTTCAGGGGATCATAAACTTTATCCGTTTCGTATTTAAAACCGGTACCATAAAATGTGACACCAAGTTCACGTCCCGGCTTTTCATCGACCAAGGTTCGGATTTCGCGGAGGAATGTGGTTACATAACCGGCACTGTGCTCCAGCCATCGTGGATCTATTGAGGAAACCTCCCGCGGATCAATGCCATAAGTCTTAATAAATGATTCAACTACTGGTTCCTCGTATAGGACGAAAGGCTGGCAGCGGTGGAGGTAAACCTGCACCCCGTCGATGCCGTAATCGAGAGTTTCCCGCAAAAGGCTGATCCAGTGGTTCCGGACCTCCGGGTAGGCAAGGCTGAGATTAGTGGTGGGAACACCCTCCCGATCCAGTTTGGCCCATTGGCGATTCTTCCAGTAAAAGCTGCCCCAGCCAATCGGGTTGGGGATCATTGGATAACCCGGTCCCATCATGCGCATGCCGGAAAACACTTTCATCCCGTCGGCATGAGCGAGTTCCTTGAAAGCAGCCAGAGAATCGATCCACTGCTTTTTCCAAAGATTATCTTCACCACCAACGTCGCCGATACGGGTGCGGTAAGCGCATAAATTTCCGCGAATGGCTTCAAAGATAAAGATGCCGACATCAGTATTCTTGTAAGGCTCAAATTCGTGCCGATACCATTCGCTGTCAGTCGGATGATAATCGGGAGTTCCAAAGGCGTGTCCGGTAAGTATTCCGGTGCACCATTGCAAGGCTATGTTTCTGGTATCGGGTCGAGGTTTGAGCAGTTGGATTTGTTCCGCTTCCTCACCATCGACGGGGATCAGTTTGACATAGGAAATGTTGGCCGTTTTACCCAGGTATGGGCTGTTGTAAGGCCATTGCATGGGTCGAAAGATGAGTGATTGACCGTCGAGGCGGGTCGTTTTCCAAAATACTTCCTGGATCGATTTGTAAACCTCGCTATCGCGACCCACTTTGTGAATATTTTCACAACGCCAACCAATCTCAAGAGCGAAACGGCTAAAACCGGCGTCGTCCGTCAACTTTGCCTCCAATTGGCCATAGAGAGGCCACTCCCGATGGTGGAAAGTGTCACTACCCGGCATGCGCGTGTAGTTGATCCCAAGATAAATTTTGTAAAGACCGTCAAGATTTAGAGGGAGTTGAATTTCTCCGGCTTGGGCTTCGGGAGTGGCAAAGGCCATGTTACCTTTAACGCCTTCTTCCGTCTCAAAGCTGACAAGTTGCCAGCAGCCTTTTTGCGGGTTTTTCCAAAACGGTTGTTTAGGCTGACAGAGGGACATGTCCGACAGAACTATTGTTTCTTTGTTAGTTTCCATAAAAGGTCCTGAAAATTCAGGTCCAGCATTTCCTATCCCCAATTTTTTCGCTTTTAACGATATGAATAAACTGCAAATCTTAACCTTTTCCGAGCAGTTCGAGGTGTTTGCTGAAATGGGCTTCCAAAACCTCTTTGTGGAGGTTGCTATGGCGCTCGAGGTTTTCCAGGATCGCCTCTTTGAATGCCTGGCCGTTTTCTCTTTTGCCGTCGGTCAAAACGGAACCAAAAGTTACATGCAATATTTGCCTGCCTTTGTTTTGGTTGAGGTAAAAATCCTCCAGGTTTTCAATTTTTTCATGTCCCAGCTGCAAGACGTCCTCATCGGTGACTGAAAGATGGTAAGTGGCTTTATCGACCGGAAACCGCCCGGCGCTGTAACAGGTAATTTCTTTAAAGAGCGGCAAATCTTCACGTAGAATAACCCGCAGAGCCTCCAGGTAACTGGTTCCGGCTGTTTTGACATGAAGGAGTTCACCACATACACGGCCAAAAATCGGATAGATGGAAAACTTGTCGGAACCGCTGTGCAAGCTTAACTTGTAGGGCCCCATTTTTTTGGCAATGGCGATATGTTCTTTTAGGGTTTCCTCGAATAATTGAAGGCTGCCCTTGAAATCGACTCCTTTTTCAAAGTCTCCCACAAACCGAGGGGCCAAACTGATTACGGCAACCCCCCGCCTCTTTAATTCGAGGGCGATAAAAAGATGCTCAAGGGTCGTGGTTGGTGTTTCCGTTTCATCCACAGAGACCTCGATTTCGTAGAGGCGGCCAGCACACTCCCGGGAAATGTGTTTGGCCATTTTTTCCATGTGGTTTACAGCTTCACCATATTTTACGCCGGCCCGCATCAGCCTTTCGCGGGTAAAGCACAGGTCAAATTCGTTGGAGATTTCGTAGTTCTTTTCGAGGTAAAGACTTTCTAATGACTCGCCATCATAAATACCTGCGCTTTCCTGCCGGGAAACCGTTTCCTGTAATTCATTTTGACTCATTTGGTTCGCTTCATTGACCACGTAATCGGAGGGATCGATGGTAAAAAAAGTGTAGCCAGCATTCGCCATGCGGCGCACATCCTCCGCCGTTTTCAGATGGTCAGCATCCGCACCCCAAGGTTTGTCGTTTTCCACCGCTGCCAGGGATTTTTGGGCCGCCGACATGACTTCTTCCGCCGTCCGCCTAGTGCGATCCAGTTCGCGGATGGACTGTTGGGCAAATATTCCGGCGAAATCGAATTTCTCATTGGCAGCGATATGGCCCGGACCGGCCAAACCAAGCCGATCACCGAATCCAAATGATTTCTTAAGTCCGAGAACAGTAGGATTTTGTGAATTCATAGTTATTATTCAAGATCACTCAGGTATAATGAAATTTTGTAGCGAAAAAGTAAATTGTACGGTTATTTCAATCTTTGTTATTTATCATTTTCCTGCAATTTGATTTGTCAATGGTTCCTCTCCAATTAATGTGGTGAAAAGTGGCAGGAAATCCGCTTTGCAAGCTTTGAATTCAACTAAAATTTCTGACTATGTCGTGAAAATCAGTATTTGAAAGATAGATGATATGGAAAAAATAAAAGTGGCCACTGTTCAGATGAACGCATTGATGGATGATCTGGATCACAACCTGCAAACCCATGTACATTTTATCGAACAGGCCTCCGGTGAAGGTTGTGCCTTAATATTATTTCCAGAAATTTCCACCACGGCTCACTATGGCGATCCGCGGGTGGTGCAATTTGCCGAAGAACTGGGGAAGGGGCCCGTTTACGCCTGTATTTTGGAGCAGGCGAAAAAGCATGAACTGATCGTTTCGTATGGGTTTTGCGAGAAAGATCATGGCACTTATTACAACACACAGGCTTTGGTTGGTCCGAAGGGTTTAATTGGCATACAGCGAAAAGTGCATGCCTCGGGTGATGAATATTTCAGTTTTCGCATGGGTAGGAGTTTTCATGTCTATGATCTCGGATTTGCCAAGGTGGGAACTCTCATTTGTTACGACACTTCTTTCTCCGAGAGTTGGCGTATCCTTGCGCTGAAAGGAGCCGAACTCGTGCTGATGCCTCATGCGGGTCGCAAAGGGGGCATGGGTCGAAAAGTGCCTCCGGAAGAGCAATTGGAAAGATTGCAGGCCCATCGCGAGGAAATGCCCGGGCATTGGGGAGCTTATGCAGCAGAAAACGGCGTGTTCGGGGCTCATTGCAACCAAGTAAACTTCAACGGTCATACGACTCACAAAGGAGGGGCTTTTATTGTTGATCCCAAACAGAACCTCATTGCCCAAGGGCCTTTATGCACCGAGGACCTCATGATTATGGGGGAGCTGAATCCTGAGATCATGGAAGAAGTTCGCCGCACGAGGGGGTTTACGCTGCGAACGCGCAGACCGGAGATCTATGGCGACCTGACGGAAATGATTTAGGATACTTATATCAGAATTTATGAAACTAAAGGTAGCCAGTTGTCAGATATTGACATACCCGGACGTTGAAAAAAGTCTTGAAAAAACACTGACCTGGATTGAGCGGGCAAAAGAGGAAAATGTGGATGTAGTCTCTTTTCCAGAGGCTTGTCTTTGCGGTTATCAGATCAGTCCAGAATACTGGGACAGTGCCGAACCGGAAGATTTCATTAAAGCGGAAAATAAGGTTATCGAGTGTTCAAGAGAACTGGATATTGCGGTTATCCTGGGAACGGTGCACTGGCATGAAGAGAAACTTTACAATAGTTTGTTGGTTATCGATAAGGGAGGGATCGTCAAGGGAAGGTATTCGAAAACCCATCTGGCGGAAAAATGGCCCGTGCCGGGAACGCATATCCCGATATATTCGGTGGCCGGTGTAAAATCCTGCTTTATCATTTGTCATGACATTCGGTATCCGGAATTAGTTCGGCTTCCTGTCCTGGCGGGAGCGCAAGTCTGTTATTTTTGCAGCAACGAAGCTGGGTTTTACAAGGAATTCAAACTGTCAGCCTATAATGCCATGCCGATTTCCCGGGCGACTGAAAACTCTATTTTTGTCGTCATGGCAAACGCTCCCGGCAACATACAGGATATTCAATCTCCATCGCAATCACACGGTAACAGCAAGATTGTCCACCCGGACGGTTACGTCTTGGCGGAAGCCAATCATTTTGACGAGCGTCTGGTCATTTCCGAAATCGATATCAATGAGGCAAACCGAAAAATGGCCTTGAGATCGATTGGGGACGATACCGTTTTAAAGGACTGGATGATCAAGGGTGTGGAATTGATCAGAACGCCTGAATAGATTTTTCGTTTTCAGTAATAAGACGGGATTACCTCGAAACAAACTGCATGGCGTAAAGCTTTGATCCACGCATCCGGAATACTATCTGTACCGTTTTTCCCTTAAGAGCCGACAGGTCGAATCCTTTGTCGATCCATTCCACTTCAGTTTCGATAAAATCTCCATTGATGTAGATGGAATCATCAACTGAGTAACCGGGGATGGGATTTCCATCTTCATCGAGAAATCCGACCTGAGTATAACCAGCGGCCTCGGTATCTATATTCAAGACAAGCCGATTCCCTTCGAAGGTCAAGGGCCGGGTAGTCAGGTAGGCCTCCTTGTCATAGGGAGAGTCGGCGGAAACAAAACCGTCCAGTCGCTGCACCAAACGATAAACGGCGCTCTCTTCGTGGCCCTTGCCGTAGGTTGAGTGGTAAACTGCTTCACCATAATAATATTGCCAGATTTCATCGCCCCGCCGGATCATTCCATGGGCGGTGTAGGCCTGGTGAATATCGCGTCCCTCGTGTAAACCGATACCGACATAAGCCGGTCGTGAGTGGCGTTCCCAGTTCACCCCATCGCGACTGACCGAGAGCTGTGTCTCGACCGGACCGGAACCGCGAGCGCGGGCTGGGTCCATGAGAATTTGTCTGGTTTCGGGTCCCTCCAATTCGTAGTGAAAATAAACTATGGGGAAGGCCAGATAAGTATCCGGCGCCCAGGGGTATTTTGTTGCTTTGGTGATATATATATCGACACCCGCTGGATCTACGCCGTCGTTGGGTGCGAATGAGTGTGGTAATTCCAGGCCGATACCTCCCAAGGTCAGTGGGCCGTTATCCAGATACCAGGGCATGGGGTCACGAATGCGGCCTGTTTTTTTGGCAACCGCCTTGGTTTCCTCCAGAGATACCCGTTTAAAGGGCCAAGGTGTGTAAAGATCCCTGGTTTCGGTGATAACCGATTCCCTCTGGGTTGCCCCGGCTATGGTTTTATTAATTCCAGTGCGGTGATACCCGACATAAAGCTGGCGTTGTTCGTCATAAAAAGTGCAGGACTGAGTGCCGGACCGAAATGGTAATACAGCCGTGCGATTTCTCCGCCAGGAATAACCGTCGGGAGACTCATAAACAAAAATACCCCGGCGATGATAACCACTAATATATTTCCAGCGGGATTCGGGTGGGCCGTTGGGGTCGATGAAGGGATTGCCCAACCCCCCCACCATTTCGTGAAGAACAATATTTCCATGGCCTTTGTACTCACCTTTACCCATATCAGGCATTGTCCAGTTAATGCCATCACGGGAAGTTCGAACGGCCAGGAAATCATCCGATACTGAATTGTAGATGCGCAATAATCCATCCTCGTCTTCAACTACCGTAAGGTGCTTGCGGAAAGGCCCTTTGATGTTGTCGATCACTCGTTCCGCCAATCGTGGAGGATTTACCTGGAAATGAATATTTTCCATTTTCTCGACGATGGCATCATCGATAAACAAGTGTTTCCTTCCTTTTAAAGGAAGGACTTTTTGAATGGATTTGTCTTGTGAAAAAAGAAGCGGAGGACCGGCTAGCAATGATATTTTCCGGCCGCTCTTCTGGACAATTGGGGATAAACTGGTGGGCGGCGAAAAATCTCCCTGGTAAACTCGTCCGGTGGAAAACCGAAGCTCATCCAACCGGCCCGGCAAAGGATTTCCCCAAGTTCCGTTGCGTCCAACAGAAAAGTAATCTTCGTCGCCAAAATCAAGGGCTTGAACAGCCGCTTTTTCCGGCAGGGTCTGTAAAGCTCCACCCACGTAATGACGAAGCTGCTTTTCCTCCGCATCGTAAACAAAGGCGAGGTGGTGCCACTTCTTTGAACCCGATTGGAGAGCTGACTTGTCGGAAGGAATAGTTAGGTTAAGGCCGCCAGCTGAATTTAAAAGATCAAATTCCCTGAGATTTTTATTCAACACCAGGCGGGTTACTTTATCGTTTTCACCCCGGGGCCCTTGCCCGATTTCAAAGACAACGCCATCTTCTTCGGGTTTCCGGGTAGTCAGATACCAGAATTCCACCGTCCAGTCGAATGCCCCAAGGTTGAGCCGAGTGCGGGTCGCATTGGGAAAACCCGCCTGTTTGCGCAAATGGTTTTCGGCGCTTGTCATCAAGCCACAGAAATTGGCGTTCATCCAGGACATCGGCTGGACCGTGCGGCTTTCTGGAATTTCCAGTTGCTTGAGGCCAAACCATTCTTCTCCCTCCGGGTATTCAATTTTCGGTTGGGGAATCGGTTCCAGAGCATTGCCAAACTTTCCCTCCACAACTTGACCTCCCGGCCCTACCACCATTGGGTAATCGTTGTCCGACTCATCGCTGAGGACACAGCTTGGATAGATACCAACTTGCTCATCGAACAACCAAAGAGCGACGGTGCGATTTTCGCCGCCCTTTAATACGTTCACCCAAATCAGGACGAGGAGAGCGAATGTTAAAATTCTTATGGTTTTCATTTCGTGTCTTAGATAAGTCAAATTGAGGAGCATCGCTTATTGATTTATTACCATTTCCTGGGCGCCTACGTCTTTTCTCCACTGCATTAATTTTGTAAATAATCGGTCGGTCAGTTCCGGGTTTTCGGCGGCCAGGTTGTGGCGTTCCCCAAGGTCGTTTTCCAGGTCGTACAATTCCAAAGCTCCTTTCTCCCCGGTTTTCGATTTCTCGAACCATTCGACCAATTTATATTTGCCTTCCCGGATGGCGCCCGCCGGTGCAATGCTCTGATGGTGATAATGCGGGTAATGAAAATAAACCGCATCCCGCTCCAGTTTTCCGGTCTGTTTTAGAATGGGTAAGATACTTTCACCGTCGATGTCCCTATACTTATCATGGATACCTGTCAGTTCATTGAAAGTGGGAAAGAAATCGTTGCTTATGACGATTTCCTGGCTGATGCTTCCGGGCTCGATGACGCCGGCCCAGCTCGCGATCAATGGCACGCGGATTCCGCCCTCGTAAAGATCGGATTTGCTGCCACGCAGGGGAAATTCGTCCTTAGGCCCCAAATGTCCGTTGTCGGAATAAAAGATGACCAAGGTATTTTCAATTAACTCCAATTCTTCCAGTTTTT
>JAJFLV010000086.1 GCA_021772535.1 Opitutales bacterium
TCGAGGATCGACCACCTTTACCAGGATCCCCATATCAATAACAAGCGGCTCTACCTGCATTTCGGGGACCTTTCGGACGGCGGACGCCTGGCCAAGCTTTTTTACGATTTAAAGCCGGAGGAGATCTATAACCTGGGCGCGCAGAGCCATGTGCGGGTCTCTTTCGACATTCCTGAATACACGGGGGATATTACGGGTTTGGGCACGGTTCGCCTGCTGGAGGGGGTAAGGGAGGCCGGACTGGGGAGCCAGGTGCGGTTTTATCAGGCTTCATCCTCGGAAATGTTTGGAAAAGTGCTGGAGGTTCCCCAGACCGAGAAGACCCCGTTTTACCCGCGATCTCCCTACGGCTGTGCCAAGGTTTTTTCATATTGGCTGACAGTGAATTACCGGGAAGCCTACAACCTGCACGCCAGCAACGGCATCCTCTTTAACCACGAATCCCCACGGCGCGGCGAGACCTTCGTGACCCGAAAAATCACCCGCGCCGCGACCCGCATCAAGGTGGGATTGCAGAAAGCCCTCTTCCTGGGAAATATAGAGGCCCGCCGAGACTGGGGTTACGCCCCCGATTATGTGGAGGCGATGTGGTTGATGCTGCAACAAGATCAGCCGGATGACTATGTCATTGCGACCAATGAAACCCACAGTGTGCGTGAGTTTTGCGAGGAGGCATTCGGGACTCTCGATCTGGACTGGAAGGAATACGTGAAAACCGATTCCCGCTATGAGCGCCCATCGGAGGTCGATTTGCTGATTGGGGATCCCGGCAAGGCACGGAGACAATTGGATTGGGAGCCTCGGGTGACCTTTAAAGAACTGGTCCGGATCATGGTCGAAGCGGACCTGGAAAAAGCAAAAAATGAATTGGCCTACCTGCAGGCCTCAAAATCGGAAACCGCTTGAGGCGCCCCCGGCTGGTATAGTTCGTCCTTAGGAGAAGAAATGGAAGGTAAGAAGCTCGATCTCGGCGAATCCATTTTCGTAGCCGGACATGGCGGTATGGTGGGATCGGCCATTCTGAGGAATTTGCGGGAAAAAGGTCATCAAAATCTTTTGACGGCTGACCGCAAGGAGTTGGACCTGCGGGAAGGGGCGGCAGTGCGTTCCTATTTTAACGAACACCGGCCGGACCATGTCGTTGTGGCCGCCGCCAAAGTTGGGGGCATCCATGCCAATGCCTCTTATCCCGCGGACTTCATTTACGACAACCTGGCGATTGCCCTCAATGTCATACAGGCGGCTCATGAATCGGGCGTTCAACGGCTTCTTTTTCTCGGCAGCTCCTGCATTTACCCTCGCGATGCGGCCCAGCCGATGAGGGAGGACGCTCTTTTGACCGGTCCCCTGGAAAAGACCAATGAGGCTTATGCCCTGGCCAAGATCGCCGGGCTCAAGCTTTGCCAATTTTACCGGCAGCAACATGGATCGCTATTTTATTCCGCCATGCCGACCAACCTTTATGGTCCAGGCGATTACTACCACCCGGAAAACAGCCATGTCATTCCCGCTTTGTTAAGACGAATTCACGAAGCGAAGGAGCAAAGACAGCCTGTAGTCACGCTCTGGGGCACCGGTTCCCCACTTCGCGAATTTCTTCATGTGGACGACCTGGCGGAAGCCGTATTTCATCTTTTGCAACTGGAAAATCCCCCCGATTGGGTGAACGTAGGCTCCGGCTCGGACATTTCCATTCTGGAACTGGCGGGGATCATCAGCCGGGTTGTCGGTTTCAACGGTGAAATCGAACTCGACCCAACCAAGCCGGACGGCACACCGCGCAAGCTTCTCGACATCTCACTGATTGAGGAAACCGGCTGGCATCCGGTCATTTCCCTGGAAGAGGGCCTAACGTCCACTTATCAAAGTTTTCTCTCCGAACAAACCACCGGCGTTTTACGAACTTGAGAAAAGATAAAACCTTCCCAGCACAAACCATTAGTTGGACCGAAGCCTGCCGGTTCTCTCCCTGTACGGGCAAGGTTCAGGAAAAAGAGTTATGGGAGAAAACTTTACCCACTTTAGCCGTTGCAATATCAGGAATAATAATTACCGCATGGGTTTTGACACCTTCCGATCCAAATAGGGAACCAATGAATGCCTATCTGATTATTCCTGAAGGACTATTAGCTACGTTAGGTCTCCTTTATTCAATAGCCCATTATTCTGGTTATCTCAACGGACGGATTACCCTTGGTGAAGAGGCCATCATACGCAAACATTTCCGATCCTGCCAAAAATGGAAGTATAAAGACATCACCAACATCACTTTTGACCGAACCAATGTAAACGGCAAGGAGATCAATGTCATGAAGCTAACTGTGCTGGATGCACAGGAAATCACATTCGGTGTCTCCCATAGAATCGACATTAATCGGGTCAAAGAATACCTCGAAAGCAAAGGGATGGAAATATCCGGTCATTACCTTTGAACGCCTCTGCTACTAAAGGTTGAAGTAGAGGGGTTACTTGGAATGACAACAGGGCTGCGGGAGTTGTTATCGGGTGATCCCATGAAAAAATCCCGGTGGGCTTTTTTCAAGGGCCGAAAGTGACCCGGTAGTAGCCTGGTTTTAGGCCGGAAAATAAAAATGGAGCGGCTAAATAGTTTCTGAGTATCTGATCGGTTTCGGGAGATCCCGATCCTTTGATCAGGTGGGGCTCACCAATTGGTCCCGATATGTCGACCACGATTTGAAATATCACCCAACCAAACAAATCCTGGGTAACGCCGGCCAATTCATCGGGCAGAACGGATTTCAGCGCAAGGATTCCCGAACCGGCCTTTTGCACCTCCATAAATCCGGCCCTCTGCGGTATTTGTATGATGGCTTGCTGACGCCTCCCGAGGATTGAAAATGGATTGTCGGGCAGGCTTTGGAGGGCTTGCCGTGGAGAACTGTAGGAGGGCTGCACCTCCCTGGCCAGAATGTCCGGCGGTTGTGCGGAAAGCGTTATGACTGGATCGAACGGCTCGAATAAGGGCTCGATTTCACGTTCCAAATCGAGATTGCCCAAATCCGGCGCGTAATTCCATAAGGTGGGCAGAAAAAGCGGCGCCGGATCGAACAAGTCTCCATAGGAAACGGCAGCAGGCTCGCTACCGGATTCAATAATGTCCTCGGGAAACAAGAGGAAAGGCTCCGGAAATGTAACTATGGGAGAAGTCGGAGTGACGATCCTAAGAGTAGCAAAGGCGAGTATATGAAGCAATATCCCGGCGGCCAGAGCGATCTTCCAGTGACCGCTCACTTTCAGACGATGGAAACCAAGCGATTTGCCGGAAATATTCATCCACTAGTTAATTAGGATTAAGTTTTTTAAAATGTTATGCACAGGACAAGACTCGAATGGAACTGTTTAAGGGGAGGTCCTGCCTAGGGGACCGAGCCCGGTTTGGAGGAGAGAAATTCCTCCCTTTTGCGCCTTTCATCAGTGGCCAGGTGAACCTTGCTGAAACCGGCCTGCCGGGCCAGGTCGCTGATGTGCAGTATTTGCTGCATGGCCACGCTTTTGTCTGCTTTAATGAGGAGGGTGGCGGCCCCCGTCCTCTCCTTAAGGACAAACGCGGCCAGTTTTTCATTAAGGGATTCAATGCGAAAAATTTCTCCTTCAAATAAAAGTATATCGTTTTGACGGATAGTCAGAACGGCGGGAGTGGGCAATCCCGTGCGAGCCGAAACATCGACTTCGGAAAGGTCGATGGTGACGCCGGGAGCAAAAATGAATCGTGAGCTGTAGAGAGCAAAAAACAATCCAATTACACAAAGGTCCAAATAAGGAACCAGATTGATCCGGTTGTCCGGCTCGGGCAATTGGCGCTTCAAATCCAGAGGGCTGGTAATCATAGTTGAATCCCGGCCGCTTTCGTGTTGGTGTCGGACTGCTCGCTATCGGAGGAGTCGGAATCTTCATCGGGAAGTTCGCGCAGGAGAAACTGCATCATGTCATTGCCCACCCACTCCATATCATGAACCAGGGCCCGCACCCGCCCATGGAGGAAATGATGCCCCACATAGGCGATTATGGCGATGGCCAGACCGGTGGCAGTGGTGATCAAGGCCTCGCCGAATCCCCCGGCAAGGATGCCGATGTGAGCGTAAGCGCCGGTCTCCTCGAATTTAAAAAAGGCCTCCAGCAACCCGATCACGGTTCCCAACAGTCCGATCAGGGGGGAAATGCGGGCAATGGCCGCAATGGAACCGATACGCTGCACGAGGAGCGGAATTTGCACGAGGGCGGCGGCCTGGATGGCTGAGCGCATGCGCCATTCATCCTGGTCGTATTCGAGCAGAGCAGCCTTGGTCACACTGGCCACCGGGCCGGGGGTTTCCTCACACAAGGTGAGCGCCTCGATAAGCCGACGTTTGCTGAGAAGGTTTTTTATTCCGGAGATGAAATCTCCGGTGCGAATTTGCCCTTTGTGCAGGTAAAGTGTGCGCTCAAAAAATAAAACCGTCCCGAGGAAGCTGAGAAAAAGGAGCGGCCACATCAATGGCCCGCCTTTTTCGATTAAGGACAAGTCGAAAAAATTCATAGCAGCAAATGGAACCGATTAGAAATTAATTAGTTTCGGGGCTGGGAAAACCGTTCAATTTTTGCCTCGGCCAGGGATCGTCCAGGCAATCCATAGGCGGAGACCAGGGTATAAATCTGGCGGGCATCCTGGTAGTGTTTCTGTCTCTCGAAAATATCACCCAATTGAAAAATGAGTCGTGCGTGCCAGTAACGACCTCTTGCTCCGAGGTCCCCAACCACTTCAGGATCTCGCAAAAAACGGTTCAATATCATTGTGTAAACTTCCTGGGCCAAATCCTCCCGGCCTTTTTTTTCTTCGGCAAAGCCCCACTTGTAACCCGCTTCCACCCGCAGATCGACCGGCAGGTTAGAAAGATCGACCAAACGCTGGAGGGTGGCGGAAGCTTCTTCCAGGCGAGTTACATTGCGATTGGCCTGGGCCAACAGGCAATCCGCCCGGGAAATTTCCGCCCGGTATCTTTCAGGGTGCTCGGGGTACTGGTTGATGAGCAATTCGTAGATATTCATGGCATCCCCGAAACTATTGAGATCACGGGAAAGATCGGCCTGCTTCAGTCTGGCATAGTAAACGAGATCGTGGTCCGGATAAACTCTGACGAGTCTTTCCAAAATCCCGAGAGCGTCCTGATAGGTTGAAGAGATTCCCCTTTGCTCCGCATTCAAGGCCGCCTCCCATAAAGCGATGGGGGCGTATTCACTGTCGGGGGCGTCATCCGCCAGGTCGATGAGCCGTTGCTGCGCCTCGACGGTGCGGTTGACGGAGGCATAGTAACGCGCCTCGGTAAGATAGGAATGTATGTGCGGTTCCGTTCCGCTATATTTTTGTCCCAGTTCCTCGAATACGGCGGACCCTTGCTCGACCTGGCCGAGGGCAAAATAGGCTTGCCCCTGCAATAAAAGGGTCCTGCTGATCAATTGGTCCCTCAGGTAGGGCTCAACAGGGCTTCCTTCGGACTCATCCTCCAGCGTAGCGATAATCCGCTGGCACAGGACCGGCGTATCGCCAGGACGGCGAGCCTCCAGTGAAAGCTGGGCATACAACCACATCAAACGAAGCCTCAGATCCTTGGGCACAGCGATCGAATCCTGATCGCTGAGCAGCCCTTGTACGCGCTCGAATGCCGACTCAATCTGCCCCGTGGATTTCAATTTACTGATTAAGTTCCACTCCGCTCGCCAGCGCGTCTTGGGGTCCACACCCTTTTCTTCAGTGGCGTCATTGAGAAAAGTAATCGCCTCATCGAACCTTCCCGCGCCGATTTCGGAGAGCACCCGCTGAAAATGAAGGGTTCCGCGTGAGATGTTCTCAGGAGCCTCCAATAATGCCGTGGCATAAGCGCTGGAGGCATTTTCAAAGTCCTCGTTCAAGAAATAACAGTCCGCCATCAGGATGGTAAGATGCGCTTTGTCCGGCCCGTCCGGTAAAAGGGCGCGGAGCTGGTTCAAATAACCGGCCGCCATGCGGTAACGGGGCGGCTCCCTCCGCCAGGAGGTGTAGGCCAGCAACCGCAGGGCACTGTTGGACAAAGGGGAACCGGGGAACAATTCCAGCAGGCGATTGGCGTCGGCTTCGGCCTGGTTCATATGGTTGGAGGAGAGTTCAAGATAGGCCCGCAAAAAATAGAGTTCGTCCATAAGTGCATGGTTGATGGGGCGGTCGATCAATTCGTTGAAAAGGGCCCGGATATCTTCGGTTTGGGAAGTGTCAAGGGCATGGCGGAGCCACAGGTGCAGCCCCACCCGCTGCAATTCAGCATTGCCGTCCTTGCTCAACAATTCCCTCAAGGCATGTTTGCCCTTGGGGGACGATTCACCGGCAATAAAAACAACCAGCAATAAAATTTGGTCTTCCAAATCTCCTTCCTGCACCGACTCGAATCGCAGGAGTTCCTCGAGCAGCTCCACCGCTTCCACTTTGCGCCCGAGTTCATCGAGCACCACGGCGTAAACCTTGCCGTACTCAAAACCCTCGCGGCGTCCCAGGTTAGCCTCCAGACTGGAACTTAGGTCGGTAGCCAAATCCTCGTTGGCCTGGCCGGAAAATAAACGATTGCGGAAAAGGATTTCATCAAAATGAGTCCGTTGGGCGGGGGAAGAGCTGGATTCCCGGGTCTGTTGAAAAAAGTTTTCGGCACTTTCGAATTCCTGCCGGACAGAGGCGATCAATCCTCTAATGAGTAAGTGCCAGGGCCTATCCGATGGATCCAGTTGATCGAGGGAAATGTTGCCGAGAATTTCCCCGGCTCTCCCCAAATCGCCCGCCTGGTAGACCAAAATGGCATCGCGCAACCGGTATTGAGGATCCTCTTTGTTGGCGTATAGATCGAGCGCCTCCCTGGCCTCTTCGAAGCGGGCAACCCCAATCAGGGCGGAAGCCCGCAATAACACCACCTGCTGCCGCTTTACCGGTTCCAACCAGGGCGAATCCAATACCTCCCGGTATAAATTCGCGGCCAGGGCGGAAAACCCACCCTCCAGGGCATCCTGCGCCGCGCCCAGCTTCCAGGCCAGGGCATACGTCTCCTGATGCTGGATTTTCAGGTCACCATCGGCCAAGGGCAATTCCTGGCCATGGGCCAAGGTGGCCAAGCCGGCAATCAGGGATGCAAAAAGCAGAAGGACGCAGGTATGAATTATGCGATTTTTGGGCGATTTTTGGGCACAGCTTTGCATTTGCAACTTAGCCAAAACATTTTATTGAATGGTCAAATTTGCAAGAACATCCGTTCTTGGGCCCCATCCGGGCAAACTCCATCATGGCCACTTTGGACATTAATCCGCAAAACTTATTCCAAATCCAGGGCATCACTCTGGAGGATTTTATCTGGCAAGGGCCGCTATTGGCAGTTCTCTATGTCGCGGCCAGACTGGTTAAAAAAAAGCTGACCCCGCCGGACCGGGGCCTGAAATCCCCTCCCGGATTCGGTTGCTGGCGAAGGGAAAATGCGGCCTTTCTGTGGTTTTTTCTTTTTACAACTATTATCGGTGGCATCGGCCTCTACCTGAAATCACCCCTGGAATTAGTGCAAGCTGCCTGGGCCTTGACCGGGCTCTGGTTAATCGTCGCCATGCTGGCCGCCTACTCGAGGAGTCGGCTGGTAGTCCGTCTGATTGCCATGGTTCTTTACCTTATCATTTCGCTGCACCTTCTTGGGTGGCTGGAAACGACCATTGATTTTCTTGAAAAATTGCAGCTTCCTCTGGGGGGGGCAAAGATTTCCGCATTCGGGGTGCTTACGGGGGCTTTCGTTTTGGTAGTGATGCTGTGGGCGGTGCAATTTGCCTCCCGTCTGGTCGATAACCGCATCAAAGCGATCGACAGCCTGAGTTCCTCGATCAAGGTCCTCATTGGCAAAGCAGTCAAAATCGTTTTTATCGCGGCCGCCTTCCTCATCGCGGTCGATTCCATGGGGCTGGACCTGACCGTTCTGACGGTCCTGGGAGGCGGTCTCGGCGTCGGCATCGGTTTCGGCCTGCAAAAGGTAATTTCCAACCTTGTCAGCGGCTTCATCCTGTTGACCGATAAATCGATCAAGCCGGGGGACGTGATTGAGATCGAAAACACCTACGGGTGGATCAACAACCTGAGCGCCCGCTACGTTTCCATCATCACCCGGGACGGCACCGAGCACCTCATCCCCAACGAAAACCTGATCACGCAAAAAGTCATCAACTGGTCCTTCACCCACAACTTGGTCCGGTTGCGTATACCCATCGGCATCTCCTACGATTCGGACGTGATCAAAGCGCGCGAACTTGTCGTGCAGGCGGCCAACAGCGAAAGCCGCATACTCAAGGACCCCTGCCCCATGTGTCACCTGGTAGAATTTGGCGACAGCTCCATCAACCTCGAAGGGCGCGTCTGGATTAGTGATCCCAGCAACGGAGTAACCAATATCAAAAGCGCCATCCTCCTTAAAGCCTGGGAACTTTTTAAAGAAAACGGCATCGAAATCCCCTACCCCCAACGCGACCTTCACATCAAATCCGTTAAGGGCGTGAATCCATTGACCAATCCTTCAGGAAAAAGTGAACCCGAAGCCTAATCCCGAATGTTGTGGTTATTGATCGAAAGGGAGTAAACACGATGCCGGATAACCGGTTGTTAAGAAAATTGGTCGTGGGCTTAATATCTTTGGCGAATTTTATTTTGTTGGCGGGACTATTTGTTCGGGCGGTGGGAGCTGAAGAATCGGATTTGTCTCATTGGCCGGATGTGACTACGATGAAGTTATCGGAGGATCTGGAAACATGGGGGCGGCTGGGGGGCGTCGCGGTGGATTCGATCGGGTTGGTCTATGTTGCTAATTTCGGCTCCGAGGTTTGGCGCATCTCGCGTTCCGGAGAGGTCAAACTTCTGACAGATAGTTTATATGGCTCAGCGGGCAATGCCATCGATAATAACGGAGACCTACTACAGGCAAGCCACAACAACGGCAGTCTTTACCGCATTTCCCGTGTCGGAATGATTACGCCCGTAGTCGAAGGCGGCCTCAATGGACCGGTCGGGGTGGCCGTCGATAAAGCCGGTGCTATATTCGTCACCAATTGCTGGGAAGACACAGTCGTCAAGATTGATGGAAATGGAGAAATTACGAAATTTTCCGAAGGACCGATGTACGATTGCCCCAATGGACTGACTTTTGACCCAAGCGGTAATTTATTCGTGGTCAGTTTTGACAATACGATTGTAGTGAAAATTACTCCCGATGGTTCCGCAACGGAATTGGCAAGGCTCCCGGGGATCGGCAACTCCCACCTCGCTTATTACAAGGGATTTCTTTACGTCACTCAGATTCACAATCACCGCATCTACCGGATTTCGCAAGACGGCGAATACATTTCCATCGTTGGAGACGGCAAGCCTGGTCTCGAAGACGGACATGGCGATCAAGCGCGATTGGCATGGCCCAACGGCATAGCCGTCTCCGCGGGCCGGTTGTATGTCAATACCCTGGATGGACCGAGGGACAGAGGCCAGCGTGGGAGAATGCAAATACGCAGCATCGAATTACCCACCTTGTTTCGCACTTTGAATAGAACCTTCGAGGATGGTGGCGTGGAGGCAATGCGAACCGGGTTTGAGCAATACATCGCCGAATATGCTACGGGAGCATCGGAGGCAGGGATTGTCGGCGGTCTTGAAAACTCAGCGACAAGATTCCAAAACCGGGGTGAATTCGAGAAGGCCCTCGCAGTGGCCAAGTTCACGGTGGAAAAGTATCCGGAATCCTGGCACGCATGGGTGAGCCTGGGAGATGTCCAAGCGACAACCGGCGACCAAGAGAATGCAAAAGAAAGTTTCCACAAAGCGCTCAATCTCGAACCAGAGGAAATCCGAATCCTGTCGCGCATCGAGGATTTAGGTCTCCGGTAACTTAAAAAGAAACATGACTTTCGGTTTGTTAACAGGCTGATTGGTTCTTCAATTTTTCAACCAAGGATCACTGGGGAATCATTGATAAAAATCAAAAAGACAGTTATTGCCTGTTTTGATCTTCTTATCAGGAATTCAGGATGCATAAAATCATTGGCGAAATGCAGGCGTATTACGATCGGAGGGCTCCCGTCTTCGATGCGTCAATGGGGTATGATTCCATCCAGATGGTGGAACAGCTTGCTCCCGTCATCAAGTTGCTGAAAACCAAACTTGAGCACAAGCGGGTTCTTGAGGTTGGCTGCGGCCCATGTTTCTGGACCAGCTTCGTGAGCGAGACTGCAAGGACAATCCTAGCCACCGACTTCAACGAGTCCACCCTGGAACAGGCCCGGCAAAAGAACCTTAACTGGGAAAAGATTCGTTTGGAAGTGGCAGACGCCTACGATCTAAGCAGCGTCCCTGGGAAATTCGATGGCGCTTTTGCGGTTGATTGGTTTGCGCATGTGCCTCAGTCCCGTGTTCATGACTTCCTGGTTGGTTTTCATAAAAAACTGGAGCACAACTCAAGAGTTGTGTTCTGCGACCAGCTACCGGCTGCCCATTCCCTGACGGGAATGTTCGATAAAGACGGAAACCATATTCAAGAACGAACACTCCCGGACGGATCTCGTGTCCGCATCATCAAGAATTATTTTACGGACCAGGAAATCACCACGATATTTTCGAGGTATTCGAACGAAATCGAGATTAGACGATTCCCCGAAATTTATCGAATCGTCGTAAGTTACGATTACGATAGCATATCAACCGAAACCTAGCCCAAAGAACTTAAGCGTCGAATCTTCGCTTTATTTTGCTGCAATCGAAAGTTTTTTTGTCGTTTTTGGGCCGACTTGAGCAAGAGGAGCGACATTGTGGGCGGCGTTTTTAGAAATCTTCTTGGTCTCGATCCCGGCAATGTCTTTCCATTTTTGGGTAAGAAAATTGAGGATTTTGCCCGCTTCTTCCTCTTTCAAAAGACTACCGCGTTTTAGCTTGGTTTGCAGGGTGTGAGGGTTCATGCCTGCTTTTTCAGCGATTCGTGATATTTTTAGATATTTCGATGCCTCCTTCAAAGATTCTATGGTGGGCAGGTTAGGGTTTTCCGGTTCCGGAGAGGATTCACCATCTTCTTGGTAAACCTCTTGCAGCACCTCAAACGTCTCATTGAGGGCTATCAGCGCTTTCTCAGGAGTTGGCCCATCGGCTGCACAAAAAGGAATGTCAGGAATATCGGCAACCCACCACTGGTTGTCTTGGCTCCAGGCCAGTTCGTTATGATAGTCTTTCATTAAATCGTTCATGGGAGGTAGTCCTCAAGGGCATTGGGGCCGATTTACTCGGGTTCTTGGGAGAGGCGTTTGAGTCTGAGGGAGACGTCGTCCTGGAAGCGCTCGATGAAGCCGAGGACGAAATTTTCCACCGGGAGGTTCTCTACGTGGACGAGAGGGGTTACGTCCATGGCCCAGGTGAGGGCATTTGTGGCGTCTACCTGGTAGGCATCAAAGAAGGTGGCATTGGTCTGCCGCCTCCCGGCCACGGCCAGATCGTAGCGTTTACCGCCGGCAATTTGGGACTCGAAAACACCTGCAAGCTCCGAGGCCAGATTTGTGTGCTTGCTCGCATCAAGGGCTACTTTTTCGGAATCGTTGAGCCAGTCGAGATTTCTCCAGCCTTCGTAGGCAAAGGCTTTTTGGGGCCGTTGCTCAATGGGGAGTGCGCGTAGTGCGGCCAGGCTTCGCAGGAAAACTGCCACATGGGTGTCGTGTTTGTCCGCCGGGTTGTGGAGGTAAACGGTTTGCGGTTGGGCGATTTCCAGGATTTGCCGCAGGTCGTCGACGATGGAGCGGTCCGTCGGGTCTTTCGCTATGGCGCTGGAATAACCGAGTTGAAACTGTGCGCTGTATTGACCGATAGCGGCGGTCCGACGCTGCTCCTCGCACCTGACGGCAACCATTTCTGCATCGGTGCAGGCGGCAAAAGGGCCTTCGCGAGCGCATCCCGCCCCGTCCGTCACGGTAACGCCGGTGAACCAGCAATCATTTCTACCATAACATTCTGCTATGGGAGGATAACAGTTTAACTCAATATCATCCGGGTGGGCACCGATGCAGAGGTGGGTCGTCCGGCTGAGAGCTTCCTCTAGCCCGACGCCGTCTGGGATGAAGATATCCGCATGCTCATTTGTTAATTTCATCTAAAATATTGATTGATGTGCGAATTTTGCGCGCAATTTCAGCGGTTTGATATTGTGTGGAATCTCGAAGTATTCAACAGAAAGACGCATCGACAAATTGGGAAAGATGTGTCAGGTAAACACTTTTTCGGAGGAGGAACAAACACCATGTCAGCAATTATTCTGGACGGAAAAAGTTTGGCCCAACAGATCGAGGTGGATTTGACTCAACGGGTTACCCGAATCCGGGAGGCCGCCAATGGCGTAAAGCCCATTCTGGCGACGATTCTGGTGGGCGACGACCCAGCCTCGGCCCATTATGTGAGGCAAAAGGGCAATGCCTGTCGACGGATCGGGATGGATTCGCGGCAGGTCTTTCTTCCCCAGGAAACCTCCACAGGGGAATTGCTGGAAGCGATCGACTCACTGGCCAGCGATGCGGGTGTCAATGGCATTTTGCTCCAGCATCCGGTTCCCCCCCAGATCGATGAGCGGGCCTGTTTTGACCGTATCCCGGTGGAAAAGGATGTCGATGGTGTCTCCAGTCAGGGATTTGGGCGGATGGCCATGAAGTCGCCCGCCTACGGTTCAGCCACCCCGGCCGGGATCATGCGGATGCTGCAGCACTACG
>JAJFLV010000087.1 GCA_021772535.1 Opitutales bacterium
AGGGCCTCGAAGGCGGTCACGTCTTCGGGGGTGTCGATTCCGATGTTGGCGCTTTTGGCGATGCCGACGGAAATGGTGAATCCGTTTTCGAGGGCGCGGAGTTGCTCGAGCCTTTCTATTTGCTCGAGGTGTCCGGGGGAGAGGTTTCTGAATTTTTGCAGGAAATTGGCGTTGTAAGCATAGAGACCTAGGTGCCAGAGGGCGTTATTTTTCTCCAACCACGAAGCGCTGACGAATCCTTTGTGCTCTCGCGCAAAGGGGATAGGCGATCTTGAGAAATAGAGCGCCCGGCCCTGTCCATCGAGGACTACCTTGACCTTGTTGTAATCGTTGAAATCCTCCTCCCGCCGGAAAGGGACAGCCAGGGTGGCCATATCGGCCTCGCCCTGGATGAGGGCGGCCAGGGTCTCTATCTGGTCCCTCGTGACCATCGGCTCGTCGGCCTGGACGTTGATGACGTATTCGGCCCCGATCCTGTCGTTGGCCTCGGCGATCCGATCGGTACCGCTGGGGTGGTCCTCCGAGGTTAAAATCGATTCGTAACCGTGGGTCGCCAGCATATCGCTCAAGGCGGGATCATCGACGGCAAAGTAAAACGGTATATCGGGAGACTGTGAGGCGATTCGGTCGGCCGTCCAGAGCAGAAGTGGCTTACCCCGAATTTCGTAGAGCAGCTTGCGAGGGAAGCGATTAGAAGCCAGCCTGGCTGGAACAACTATGGCGATTTCGGGCATGTGGGATTTATTATTCCGGTAAAAAGTCTGGATTCAATGGTCATATTGAGAGAGAGAAATATTACAATTGGCAAGAGTACCAATTCATTATTTTATTTAGGGAAAGGCAAACGGAAAAGGAGCCGCAATGAAGGAGAAAAAAGAGGAAGTTAACTTACATGTTTTTGTTCCATCGGAATACGTTGAGGCCGTGCAGGCTGCTTTGCACGAAGCCGGAGCAGGCGTGGTTGGAAATTACGACCACTGCATGTCGATTGTGAACACGCGGGGAACCTGGAGGCCTTTGGAGGGCGCCGATCCGCATACGGGAACAGTAGGAGAAATTTTTCGCGGTGAAGAATGCCGGATTGAAGTGCGATGCCCCAGGGAAAAGGTCCCTGAGGCCTTGGAGAAGATCCAGCGCGCCCATCCCTATGAGGAGCCTTTAATAAATGTGGTGCCGCTGTTGAATCACCTCTACAAAGTTTCCAAAACAGAGTGAAGATCACTCTATTGTAATAATGCTCTTGTTCTGGATTATATTTTTCAGTCTCGCCGGGACGGTGGGGACAGTGATGGGCGGTTCTCTCATCCTTCTTTGCTCGCGGCTGACGAGGGAAAAAATACTCTCTGGTCTGTTGAGCTACGCGGCGGGGACATTATTGGCGGTCTCTTTTTTACGATTGCTGCCCGAAGCTCTGGAAATGGAAAAGCCGGGTCCTGTAATGGCAACTGTGTTGGTCGGTGTCGTGCTATTTTTCCTGATGGAGAAACTTTTGATTTGGCGGCACTGCCATGATCATGATTGTGAAATTCACAGCGCTGGCGGACCGCTCATTCTCATCGGCGACGGGGTGCATAATTTCGTGGATGGCATTCTTATCGCGGCGGCGTTTCTGAGTTCCGTTTCTTTGGGTGTCGCCACGGCCATCGCCATAATCATCCACGAAGTGCCCCAGGAAGTGGGAGATTTTTCCATCCTGCTTGACCACGGTTACAAGAAATCCAAAGCCATGGGATTGAACATCTTGTCCAGCCTAACGACCGTTCTTGGAGCCTTGTTGGGTTATGTTGCCCTTGACTACCTGCGCCCGGCGATACCATACGTCCTGGCTCTTTCCGCAGCCAGCTTCATCTACATCGCCACTGTGGACCTGATTGCCAATATGCACCGGCAACGCAGGCGGCAAGCGCCCTGGGCACAGGTGGCCCTACTCCTGGCCGGCATCCTTACCATTTTGCTCGCCACGGGGCTCAACCATTAGCAGCTGTCTCAGGTGAGGCGTATTTTTAATCTTTGATAGAGCAGATAAAGTGTAAATGCGGTCACCCCGAGGGCCGTCAGCCAGAGGAAAATATCCACTCGCCCGAAAAGGGTCAGCAGGAAGAGGAGGTGAATGAAATCCCGGTTGGCGATTTTTTCAGCGAAGTTCGGTTTGGTTTTTGTTCTTCCTGAATTTTTCTCCGCGCTTCGGGCGGCGCTTGATTTACTGGCGGTGACTAAGGCATTGAGCATGAAAAACGAGAGTAAACTGCCAATCGCAGCTATTGCTCCCAAAGAGGCGTAAAGTTTCTGCCCTGTGGTATTGGCTAAACCCAGTCCTATGGCCAGAAATAGAAAAAAGTGGACAATGTTGTCGCAATAGATATCGAGCTTGGCCCCCAGTTTAGATTCCATGAATTTGAGGCGGGCCAATTCCCCGTCAACGCCATCGGCCCAGGTCGAAAACACGAGAAGCGCGCCGCCCACAACACCCGGCCAATAGTCTCCTTTTAAAAACAGCCCGACCGATAGTAGACCGAAGAAAAAACTGAACAATGTCACTTGATTGGGCGTGAGCGAAGTATCGATGAGCAAACGGGTGAGCCGGGTGGAAACGGTTCGGGAAAGGTAGCGAGTTATCAGGCTGTCGTTGCCCAAACCACCGCCGGTTCGCAGCAATCTCTCCTCTTGGATGAAAAAATCCTCTTCCTTGCTTAGGCTGTTCTGAGGGGTTTCCGGCAGAAACTCGACAGGGGTTTCACCACTTGTTTGACGAAGCCTGGCAAGGGCCTGCGAAATATCCGAACTGTCATGTAAAGTCTGGCCATCCAGAACAAGGATTCGTTTACCGAGGTTTGCCGCTTCAGCAGGAATGAAATTTTCCGCCAGCAATTTCCATTTAAAACGCAGCCGGGACTCGTCTCTTAGTTTGTCAGCTAAAGCTTTGGCTGCCTCGGGATGAGGACCCAGGTAAACTACGGCTTTTGCGGCACCGCTCCGCTGGACCGAAAGCAGGTTCCGAAGCAAAAATGGAACACCGGCAATGGGTTGCCAATGCCATTGGATAAAATCTTCCGTCAGGGCAGAATGAGATAGATTCAGCACTACCAAAGCGGCTTCTGAGGAAGAGGAAATCACAGGTATGAAGAAATCAGAATTATCTCAAAAACGACAAGAGTTCGGACAGATTATTCACAGTGACTATTGACACGGCACAAGGAGGGTTTAATACAGTTTTAAAGAATCATCACAAATGAAATCAACTTTGGGATTCCTTTGGCGCAGAGTTTGTAAAACCAGTCATCGGATTAAAATTATACTGTGAGAAAGATTAAAATCGCCATTATCGGAGTTGGCAACTGTGTCAGCTCTCTTATTCAAGGCATCTATTATTACACGGATGACAAACTGGAAACCGCGGTTGGCCTGATGCATTCCGAGATCGGTTCTTATAAACCGGGCGATATTGAGGTGGTAGCCGCTTTCGACATCGACAAACGCAAAGTAGGCCGGGATGTGAACGAAGCCATCTTCGCCAAACCCAATTGCACCAAAGTATTTTGCGACGACCTCCCTTCGTCCGGGGTGATTGTGAAAATGGGGCGGGTGCTTGATGGTTTTGCCGAGCATATGGAGAATTATCGTGACAACCTGACTTTTATCAAAGCGGAGGCGGAAGAACCGACGAAAGAAGATGTGGTAGCGGCAATCCGGGAATCCGGAGCAGAAATTCTTTGTAATTACCTGCCGGTTGGCTCGGAGGAGGCAACCCGATTTTATGCCGAATGCGCCCTCGAGGCGGAAGTCGGTTTCGTCAATAACATGCCCGTGTTCATCGCGAGCGACCCGGTATGGGCAAAACGGTTCGAAGAGAAAAATCTGCCCATCATTGGCGATGATATAAAGGCCCAGATGGGTGCCACAATTGTCCACCGCACCCTGACCGACCTCTTCAATAAACGAGGAGTCAAACTGGAACGCACCTACCAGTTGAACACCGGGGGGAATACGGATTTTCTCAATATGTTGAGCCGCAGCCGACTGGCTTCCAAAAAGATTTCCAAAACCGAGGCGGTGCAATCTGTGACCGCCAGTCGTATGGATGAGGACAGCATCCACATCGGCCCAAGCGACCATGTGCCCTGGCAAAAAGACAACAAGGTTTGTTTTTTACGGATGGAAGGGCTATTGTTTGGCAATGTGCCGATGAACCTTGAACTGCGCCTTTCGGTGGAAGATTCGCCCAATTCGGCCGGTGTGGCCATCGATGCCATTCGCTGCGCCAAGCTTGCCCTCGATCGTGGCACGGGCGGCATTCTCTATGCCCCCTCCGCTTATTTCTGCAAGCATCCGCCCAAACAATACACCGACGATGAAGCGTTTCACATGATGGAGTATTTTATTCTGGACGAAGAAAAACCGAAGCCATGAAATGCCTGATAATTGCTGCCGGCAAGGGCAGCCGCCTGCAAATGCGAGGGGAGAGCAAGCCGCTCATACCCATCTTCGGGGTTCCCCTCATCGAAAGGGTAATCCGCACCACGCAGAATGCCGGGATCAGCGAGTTTTATGTCGTAACCGGTTACCGGGCCGATCAAGTCGAACCTTTTTTGGAGGATTTAGCTAAACGGCTCGGGGTCGGCATTACAACGATATTGAACGAGGACTGGGAGAAGGAAAATGGGCTCTCCGTGCTGAAGGGAAAGGAATTCCTGAAGGATCCTTTTCTTCTTCTCATGTCGGATCACATTTTCGCTGCCTCGGCCGTTCGCCGGGTCATGCATCATCCCTTGCCCGAAGGCCAAATCAATCTTGGTGTAGACCGTAATATTGGCAACCCTTCCGTCGATCTGGAGGATGTCACGCGTGTTCGCATAGAGGAAACAAAAGTGCACGAATTGGGCAAGGGTCTGGAAAAATTTAACGGCTTCGACACCGGCATTTTCGGTTGTACTCCTGCCATTTTCGAGGGGATTGAAAAAAGTGTGCAGGAAAAGAAAGACACCAGCCTTACGGGAGGCGTGCTTGTGCTGGCCGCTCAGGGGCGCGTAAATGCTGTCGATGTTGGCCAGCAGGTTTGGGTTGATGTGGATGATCCCACCACAATCCGTCATGCTGAGAACGCATTACTAAACAAATTGCAGTCAGAAAGCCGTTAATCCTGAATAGAGGATGCGAGTTGAGCCCTTCTAATGGGAGAACGTCCACAGACTTTGGGGGAGGAAATAGCCAATAGTGTCAGCCATGGGATCGGGCTGGCAGGGGCATTGGTGGCCACACCGCTACTTATTGTTGCGGCGGTTAGAAACGGCAATGGAGCCGCAGGTGTTGTGGGAGCAAGCATTTTTGGGGCGAGCATGCTATTGTTATATTTTATCTCCACACTTTATCACGCGTTGGCCAGGAACCGGGCCAAGAAGGTATTCCAGGTTTTGGACCACTCTGCCATTTTCCTTCTCATTGCGGGGACCTACACCCCTTTCACTCTTGGCGTGCTGCGTGGTCCCTGGGGCTGGTCGCTTTTTGGAGTCATCTGGGGCTTGGCTTTCGCCGGGGTGATGTTAAAGATTTCCGGTCCGATGCGCTATCCGAGACTCTCGACAGTTCTTTATCTGACCATGGGCTGGCTTGCCCTTATCGCGATCCAGCCGATGTGGGTGCATGTGCCCGCCCGGGGGATTTTCTGGCTTTTTGCGGGCGGACTTTTCTACACTGTGGGCGTTATCTTTTACTCGCTAGATAACCGGGTTAGATACTGCCATTTTGTCTGGCATCTGTTCGTAATCGGGGGAACTACCTGCCACTGTATCGCGGTGGCAGGATACGCAGCTTGATGACTTGAAAATCCCGGAACTTACCGCATAGAAAAATCAGATTTGCTCTTTTGCGTTTGCACCAAACGTGGGAACCTTCTTTTTTTCTCTTTCGCGATTTGCTTTCGAACCTGATGCAGGTAGATTATTTGATTATAATATAATAACTCCTTTTGATACAAATGGTTATACTACTTACAACGACTTCTTTCCAGGATACGCCGGGGAAGCATCATGATATACTGCGGGAAACCGGTTATGATGTGATTACAGCCCGGGGCCCTTTGAATGAGGAGCAGATCCTTGAACTGGTCGGCGAGGTCGATGGAATTATCTGCGGCGATGATATGTTTACCCGGCGTGTGCTGGAAAAGGCTCTTCCTAGGTTGCGGGTATTGAGCAAATACGGAATTGGGTTGGACAAAATAGATGTCGAAGCCGCTACCGAATTTGCCATCCCAGTCTTGTTTACGCCTGGAGTAAATCATACCACGGTGGCAGAGCATTGTTTCGCCTTGCTTCTCGGACTGGTTAAAAACCTGGTCGAAGAGGTGAACTTTACCCGCTCGGGCAAATGGAAGCGACTTACCGGCCATGAGATTATGGGGCGAAAAATCGGAATCGTTGGCTTGGGCAGGATCGGCAAGGAAATGGCTATCCGGGCCAGGGCCTTCGGCCTGGAGGCGCAGGCTTTCGACATTTACTGGGATGGTGATTTTGCCGATCAACATGGAGTCCGCAGAGTCGATTCACTTAACGAATTATTGAGAACCGCGGACATCGTTTCCCTCCATACGAATTTGTCGCCGCAGACCCGCAATATGCTCAACCCGGAGAGCATCGCTTTAATGAAAAAGGGCGCTTTGGTCATCAATTGCGCCCGCGGCGAGCTGGTGGACACCGCGGCCATGGTCGAGGCGCTGGAGAGCGGACAAGTGGGCGGTTATGGGGCGGATGTGCTCGATCAGGAGCCGCCCCCGGCGGACCATCCACTGCTTAAGGCGCCCAATTGCCTTATAACTCCGCACATCGGGTCGCGCACCTATGAGAGTGTGGTTCGCCAGGCAACGAAGGCCGTCACCAATCTGATTCTAGCCCTAGAGGGGAAAACCCCATTGGCCCAATTTAACGATGTGCCCATCAGGCCGGCGCAATAAGGTTTTGTCCGGTCTTTCCATTTACAAACTACTTGAATCCTCTATTTCTCTTCCCGACACCGAACCTCTGAAACTTGCTTATAATTTTTGCTATGAACCTTGACATCAGACCTGCCGATTCCTGCCAATTCGATTGCATTTCCCTTGGTGAAGTCATGCTTCGCCTCGATCCTGGAGAGGGCCGTGTTCGCGCCGCCCGTCATTTTTCCGCTTGGGAAGGCGGAGGCGAATACAACGTCACCAGGGGGTTGCGCAGGTGTTTCGGCTTGAGAACCGCCGTTGCCACCGCCTTTGCCGACAACGAAGTCGGTCACCTTATCGAAGACTTCATATTGCAAGGCGGCGTAGATACCCGCTTTATCCAATGGCGTCCCTATGACGGGATTGGCCGGACGGTTCGCAACGGGCTTAATTTTACCGAGCGCGGTTTCGGAATTCGGGGAGCCGTAGGTGTTCCCGACCGCGGAAACACTGCATCCAGTCAACTGAAGCCGGGGGATATCGATTGGGATGATATTTTCGGCAACTACGGGTCCCGATGGTTCCATACCGGCGGTATATTTGCCGCCCTCAGTGAAACTACGCCGGAGGTGACCCTGGAGGCCGTCCAGTCTGCCCAAAAGTACGGCACAATCGTTTCCTACGATCTTAATTACCGGCCTTCGCTGTGGAAAGCCATTGGGGGTCAGGCCAAATGCAGGGAAGTTAATCGTGAGATCGCTAAATATGTCGATGTCATGATCGGGAACGAAGAAGATTTTACCGCCTGCCTCGGTTTCGAGGTTGAGGGGGTTGACGAGCACCTTCAGGATTTGCCCATTGAGGGGTTCAAAAAGATGATCCAGACGGCAGTAAGGGAATTTCCCAATTTCAAGGCTACGGCCACCACTTTGCGAGGTGTAAAAACTGCCACCGTCAATGACTGGGGGGCCATCGCCTGGCTGGAGGGGAATTTTTTCCAAAGCCAATCCTATCCCGGTCTGGAAATAATGGACCGTGTGGGAGGCGGGGACAGTTTTGCCAGCGGTTTTATTTATGGGCTGCTTATGACAGGAGATCTGCAGGAAGCCGTTGAATACGGCGCGGCCCACGGAGCGCTTGCCATGACAACTCCGGGCGATACCTCCATGGCCACTTTAAAAGAGGTTGAAAAAGTAAAAGCCGGAGCTAGCGCACGAGTGGTACGCTAATTGATATTATCAGCACCTATTCTAAATTATGTTTTCAGATACATTAATACAAAAAATCGAGTCCTCCGGAGTCGTTGCGGTCGTTGTTATCGACGACGTCTCCTCGGCCGTACCCATGGCCAACGCCTTATTAAAGGGAGGCATTTCGGCGATTGAATTGACTCTACGCACCCCTGCTGGTTTAGAGGCGCTCAAGGCCATCAAAGCCGAACTGCCGGATGTCTTTGCCGGTGTGGGCACCATCCTTACTGAAGAACAAGTTGAGAAGAGCGTGGCTGCCGGGGCTGCTTTTGCGGTTTCTCCTAACTGCGACCCGAGAATCATCGGAACAGCGAGGGAAACTGGCCTTCCATTTGCGCCGGGTGTGATGACCCCGAGTGACATTGGCCGGGCCATATCGCAAGGTTGCCGAATTTTGAAATACTTTCCGGCTGAGAGCGCCGGTGGTCTGACTCATCTAAAAAATATTGCGGCTCCCTATGCCCATTTGAAACCGCGCTTTATTCCTACCGGCGGGATCAACTTGGGCAATTTTACCTCATACTTGAATTCACCCAATGTTTTGGCGGTGGGAGGCTCTTGGATTGCCCCGCAAAACTTGATTCGCGATAAATCCTGGGAGGCGATCACAGCTTTGGCTCAAGCGGCCACCGACCAGATCGCACAGTCAAAATTAGTGACAACTTCCCCATGAGCTCCTATCTCGAAAAAATATTCGGACTTGAAGAAAAAGTCGCCGTCGTGGTTGGCGGGACGGGAGAATTGTGCAGCCACATGGCCACCGGATTGGCCGGTGCGGGAGCGGAGGTTGTTCTGGTCGGGCGCGATGCGGAAAAGGCGCAAAAACGACTCGCAAAGATTGAAGAGATTGGGGGCCGTGTCTATTTTCAACCGGTTAATGTTGGATCAAAAGAAGCGTTGGAAGATCTGCTGAAGGCTGTTCTTGAACGATCCGGGAAGGTTGATATTTTAATCAATGGCGCCGGGATTAACTCGACTACTCCATTTGTTGATATTTCCGAAAATGAGCTGGAAAAGCTGATACAAATAAATTTCAAGTCGGTTTTTCGAGCCTGCCAGGTCTTTGGCCGTTATCTGGTTGAACGGGGAGAGGGCGGCAGCATTATCAATATCGGCTCAATGGCTGGACTATTGCCATTATCACGAGTGTTTACTTACAGCGCCACCAAAGCGGCGGTGCATAACCTTACGAAAAATCTGGCCCGCGAGTGGGCTCCCTTTAATGTACGTGTCAATACCCTGGTGCCAGGCTTCTTTCCGGCCGAACAGAACCGCAAAGTGCTAACACCGGACAGGGTGACAAGCATTCTGGTGCATACTCCCATGAACCGATTCGGCGATGCCGATGAGTTGGTTGGAGCCACCCTACTACTGGCGTGCGATCGAGCCGGAAGTTTCATTACCGGACAGGAACTGGTTGTCGATGGCGGATATTCATCGATGACGATTTGATTTAAAGACGACGTCCTTCTATTTTGATCCAAGGCAAGTTTTATCATGCATGATGCCATCATAATCGGGGCCGGTCACAATGGGTTGGTGGCTGCCGGTTATCTGGCCAAGGCGGGTTTGCGGGTGTTGGTTTTGGAGCGGCGGCACATGGTGGGAGGAGCCGCCATTACGGAGGAAATTGTTCCAGGATTTAAATTTTCACGTCTTTCTTATGTGAATTCCCTCTTTCGGCCCCAGATTATTCGTGATCTTCGGTTAAAGGAATTCGGATTGGAAATGCTGCCTCGCAATCCTTCCTCCTTTTCACCTTTTCCTGACGGGCGTTATCTTATGCTGGGGCCGGATGGCGAAGCGAACACCCGTGAGATACGAAAGTTCAGCCAGCATGACGCCGAAAATTTTCCACGTTACGAAGCAATGCTGGAACGACTGGTCAAGGTCATTGAACCGACCCTCGATCAAGCTCCCCTGGATCCTTTGTCCCTGAATCCGGGCAATTTAGCTGAATTTATCCGATTGGGTTGGCGGGCCCGTGGTCTGGGTAAAGACCTCTACCGGCTATCGTCCATGCTCACGGGCCCGGCCACCACGCTTCTTAACGAGTGGTTCGAAAGCGAGCAGCTCAAAGTGACGTTAGCCACAGATGCCGTGATCGGGGCCATGGCAAGTCCTTCAAGTCCCGGTACCGCCTACGTTTTGTTTCATCATGTTATGGGAGAAACGGATGGAGCCCGTGGAGTCTGGGCCTATGTCCGTGGAGGAATGGGGACCTTAAGCGAAGCTCTTGCTGCTTCGGCGCGTTCTTTGGGGGTGGAGATTCGCACCGAATGTCCCGTCCAGAAGGTTCTTTTGGAAAAGGGAAAAGCGGTCGGAATTGTAACCGCAGAGGGAGAAGAAATCGGCGCCGGTGTGGTCCTTTCAAACGCCGATCCGAGAGTGAGCTTCCTCCAACTCCTCGATCCCGAAGCCCTTCCTCAAGAATTTGTGAAACAGGTGGCGGCTATCGATTTTTCCAGCGCAACCTTCAAGTTAAACCTAGCCCTCAGCGAATTGCCCAATTTTAAAGCTTTGCCAGGCAACCAACCTGGTCCCCAGCACCGGGGGACCATCCACATCAGTCCCACCATGGACTGGATAGAGTCGGCTTATAACGACGCCCTGAATGGAATCCCTTCCCGGAATCCGGTTCTCGAATGCACCATTCCTTCCGTTCTCGACAACACACTGGCGCCGGAATCGCAGCATGTGATGAGCATGTTCGTGCAATATGCGCCCTACAAATTGAAGGAGGGAACCTGGGACCAGAAAAAAGAGGTTTTTGCCGACCGTTGTATCGATCTTTTGGAGGAATATGCGCCCGGTTTTCGCAATTCCGTGATAGCCAGAGACGCCATTTCTCCACTCGACATGGAGCGGGAGTTCTCCCTTACCGGAGGCAATATCTTTCATGGCGCCATGACTCCCAACCAACTCTATTTTCAACGGCCGGTGGGAGGTTGGGCGCAATACCGGACACCCCTAAGGGGTTATTATCTATGCGGCGCCGGTGGGCATCCCGGAGGGGGAGTTATCGGCTCCTGCGGCAGTAACGCAGCACAAGCTGTCCTCAAGGACCGAATATGGTAAAAGGGAACTTTTCCACTTTATTCCTCATCATTGTAGTCCAAACAACTCCATCCACTTCAGGACTTGACAGGGTTGCCGATGTAAGGCAGATTTAACGTACTTTTTTGAAGAAGACCAATGATTGCCAACCAAATATGGCTCCTCGCGCTTAGCGCAGTCTTGCGGCTCCTCCCCTGAGGGGGATAGCTTCGTATTTTTATTTTTTATATTGGTTTCTTTTCCCGGCGTGTTCGCTTTTGCGGTGATTTCCAACGCCCATGGGTCGAAACCGATCCGCCTCAAGAAATTCACTTTTTTCATCTTTCTTGTTTTTCAGCCACCAACCAGAGCATCAAATGCAAAAAAAGAACATTACCAAATATAAGCCGTTTCCCGTTGTGGATTTACCCGACCGGCAATGGCCCAGCCGGACCATAGAAAAAGCGCCTGCGTGGTGCAGTGTCGATCTTCGCGACGGCAACCAGGCACTGGCCATTCCCATGAACATCAAGGAAAAGCTGGAACTTTTTCAAACCCTGGTCCGCATCGGAATCAAGGAGATCGAAGTTGGTTTCCCCTCCGCTTCGGATACGGAGTTTTCCTTTACACGGACCCTCATCGAGAACGACCTCATACCGCCTGATGTCACAATTCAGGTATTAGTACAGGCCCGCGAACACCTCATTCATCGAACCTTCGAAGCCATCAAGGGGGCCCGGCAGGCCATCGTTCATTTGTATAATTCCATCAATCCCTTGCAAAGAAGAGTAACCTTTGGTCTGAACCGTGACCAGATCAAGGAGATTGCGATCAAGGGAACCCGTCTGGTCAAAGAACTCGTGCGGAAGACCGGGGGCACTCATATCAAGTTTCAATACTCCCCGGAAAGTTTTTCCGATACAGAACTGGATTTTTCCCTGGAGGTTTGCCAAGCAGTTATGGAGGAGTGGGAACCGACTGAGGAAGAACCCATTATTTTGAATCTCCCGGCCACCGTGGAGCTGGCCACACCCAATGTCCACGCCGACCAGATTGAGTGGTTCTGTCGAAATATGAAAGAGCGCTCAAAGGCCATTATCAGTCTGCACACCCACAACGATCGCGGCTGCGGAGTGGCCGCCACGGAATTGAGCCTGATGGCCGGGGCGCAAAGAGTGGAGGGCACCCTGTTCGGCAATGGCGAGCGCACGGGCAACCTGGACATTGTCACAACAGCCCTCAATCTCTACACTCAGGGCATTGACCCGGAGCTTGATTTTTCAGGTTTGAATGCCCTGCGCAGGGATTATGAACGGATCACCGGGATGACCGTTCACGAGCGCCACCCCTATGCCGGGGACCTGGTTTTTACGGCCTTCAGCGGGTCTCACCAGGATGCCATTAAAAAGGGCATGGACAAGATGGATGCCTCTCCCGGCGCCCCATGGCAGGTGCCCTACCTGCCCATCGATCCGGAGGATATCGGGCGCACCTACAAGGCCATCATCCGCATCAACAGCCAGAGCGGCAAGGGCGGAGTGGCTTTCATCATGGAGCGGGAGTTCGGCCTGGAATTGCCGAAAAAAATGCACCCTGAATTCAGCGCCGTGATCAATAAAATTGCCGACCAGGGAAGCAGGGAATTGAAGCCGGAGGAAATCAAAGAGGCCTTTGATCGCGAGTATCTGAATCTTAACCGGCCGCTTTCATTGAACGCCTATCAAATCCAAACGCCTCCCGATGATCACCGGCACATAACGTTTTCAGCAGAGATCCTCTATCAGGGAGAGAAAAGAAATATTGAGGGACAAGGCAATGGGCCGATCTCTGCCTTTGTGGATGGTCTGGATCTGGCGGGGTTAAAAGATTTTCATTTAACCGATTTTCGCCAGCACTCCATTACCACCGGTTCATCGGCTGAAGCCGTTGCTTACATCGAAATCCAGAAGGAGAAGGACAAGAGTTTCATCTGGGGCGCCAGCATCGACAGCAATATCGAATTGGCCGGATTAAAAGCGCTGGTCAGCGCCTGCAACAGGGCCTGGTCAACAGAACGACGGGACAACAAGGACTCCTTTCCGGATAATAATGAGGCCGTTGCTGCCGTTTTCAAGCTTTAGCACATAATTCTTCAAATTCATAGGGAAGGCGTTTGATATTCTCTTGCCTTCTTTCCGATGCGTCCTGTAGTGGCCTTTGACTATTGGCGCAAGGAGGCGATTATCAGCCTATTATTAATGTGAAGAAATTACCTAAAACATTGAGACCCGGAGGGTTTGTCTTCCGATTACTGAGCGCCCTGGCCATGAGTTATTTGCTCTTCTGCAGAGCATTAAAACTACCGCGAGGCTTTTTATTATTTAAGCGGCTAAGCAGGGTCGATCAATACTGGTCTCAGGAAATGGTCGTAAATTTTGTTAAAACTATTGGCACAAAATTGCCACAAGACGAACTTTGTGTTCCTCGAGTACCGGACAGCTACGAACCCAAGGTCGAGGTGGAGCCGGCCTACCGTTTGAGCGAGGAGGAGATCAAAGAGTTTTACGAAAACGGTTTCCTCAAGCCCTTTAAAGTTTGGGAAGAGGAGGAGATGGAAGAATTCGGCAAAAAGCTCCTGGCCCGGCGATCCGAAGTAAATAGCGTTTATGGATTTGTGGCCGACCGGGACCGCCACCTCGAAATGCCGGAAATGATGCGGACAATTACCCATCCGGCCATAACTGAACGCCTGGCTCAATTACTGGGGTCTGACTTGATAACCTGGCGCTCCCAGATATTTTACAAGCCACCCGGCGGGGGTCCGGTTGGATGGCACCAGGCCAGCACCTATATGTTCGAGGAAGGCTTCGAGGAGCCCCTCATTTTTCCCCCTGACAAAAGCGAACTTTTTATGTTGACCGTTTGGATTCCCGCCGATCCGGCCACTTTAGAAAACGGCTGCCTGAAATTTATCAAAGGTTCCCTCCTGAACGGCATTCAATGGATGCGTTTGGGTGGTGATATCGGATTCCATGCCGTCAACTACTATCCGGATTACGAGGTGGACCCCGAATCTGTGATTTATGCGCCAATGAAACGCGGGGAAGTCCTCATATTTTCCGAGCGCGCAATCCATGGATCCGATCCCAACGTCACCGATGGGAACCGGCTCGCTTTCAATTTTCGCATTGTGGCGCCTGAAACGGAAGTGTATCCGGGCAACAAAAAATTCCACCGATCAGCTCAAATGGGCCACATATACGATATGTCCAAATGGAACTCAGTGGTTGTCCGCGGTGAAGACACAACCGGCATCAATAAAGCCGTTTCTTGGCAGCAATACGGTTGAGAAGATGAATCGCCATTTTTATCCGGTGAATAAGGAAGGGTATGCCCCGTATGGTCCAAGACAAGGCATGATTCAGTGAAGGCATTCCAATTTATGCGAAGAGCACCGGCGATCCCGCGATTGCCGGAGGACGCCATACCGGATTCTTACCGCCGTCGTCGCATACAGGCCTTTACGGCGGTTTACCTGGGGTACGCCTTTTACTACCTGATCCGCAAAAATATCGCCCCGGCGCTTCCTTTGTTGATGGAGGATCTTGAGGTCAGCAAAGCTCAAATGGGTATCGTGCTATCCTTGTTCAGCGCCACTTATGCCATTGCCAAGCTTTTCAATGGACCGCTTTGCGATCGTTCAAATCCTCGTCTGTTCATGGCCGTGGGCCTGGGTGGGGCAGCCTTGGCCAACCTTTTTTTCGGACTCAGCCATTCCCTCCTTTTTTTCGGACTCTTCTGGATTCTCAACGGTTTTTTCCAATCGATGGGAAGCCCGGTCGGGCCGAAAACCATGGCCAATTGGTTCAGCGCCAAAGAGAGAGGGCGTTATTACGGGGTTTGGAACACCTGCCATAATATGGGAGCTTTTTGCATATTGCTGGTCGGTGGATTTTTGGTCGAGAGGCTGGGGTGGCAGGTGGGATTTTTAATGCCCGGTCTTTTCTGTTTGTTGGGTGCACTTTTTATCGCCAGGAAGATGCTTGATCGGCCGGAATCCGTTGGACTGCCGCCGATTCAGGAGTACCATGGGGATTTGCCCAAAAATACAATCCAGGATACCGACGAGACGGCTTGGGAAATTTTCCGCAACTACGTTCTCACCAACCCGCGGATTTGGGTGCTCAGTTTTGTTTGCATGCTTGTTTACATGGTGCGTTACGGTTTAGGTGATTGGGGAGTTACCTACCTGAACGAAATGAAAGGTTCCACCGTGGGTTGGGCCAGTTTCAAGTCGAGCTTTCTCGAGTTAATGGGAATACCCGGCACTATCCTGGCTGGCATTATTGCAGATCGTTATTTTCCCAAACGAAATTTGGCTGTAGCCGCGATCTATTTGATTGGTGTTTGCGGTAGCCTGCTCATGGTTTTTTACATTCCCAAAGGATACGGAGCCTGGGACGCGGTTGCCTTTGGATTTTCAGGATTTTTCATTTACGGCGCTCAGATGGTTACAACCGGTTTGGGTCCGCTGGCCCTGGTTCCCCGTCGGGCTGTAGCTTCCGCCGTCGGGCTGACCGGCGCGATGAGTTATTTTGGGGCGGTCCTAACCTCGGCGTTGAGCGGTTGGATAACCGATAGGTGGGGCTGGCACTCAACATTTATATTCTGGACGAGCTGCTCGGTGGGGGCTATCTTAATCCTCATTCCGCTCCTCACCGGAGGCCAGAAAAGTTCCCCGAAAAAAGTTATATTATGACCATGAATTCGCGAATCCTAACCTTCCTGTTCTATGTTATCAGCATAACCTTTTCCACCGTTATTATTAGTTTGGAAACGGAAGCGAAAAGTGCCGGCAAAAAGGATAACCTCCTTCTTATAGCTCACTTGGGTGGTGTGGTTGACGAAAATATCGCCGAAAACAGCATTGAAGGTCTCGAAGAAGCCATTGCTCGCGGCTATACTCACTTGGAGGTGGACGCCCGGATAACAAAGGACGGCCATGTTATCTGTTTCCATGATGAAAACTTAAAAGGGGAAACAGGGGTCGATAAAATGATATCCGACCTCACCCTGGAGGAAATAAAGAAAATCAAGCTACTGCGAAATGGAGGTGAGATTCCCACTTTTGAAGAATATGCCGCCCTTTGCGCGGGGCGCATCGATCTGATGGTTGACATCAAAGGCGTGGACGACCGCCGGTTGGAAGAATATTCCCGGGGAATCGAATACGCCTTGCGCAAACACGGTTTGCTGAAAAATGCCCTCATATTAACGAACCGTATGCCCATCTACAACCAGGAGAAAGTATCCGACTGGTTTTTCGGAAAAGCCAAAGTGGCCTGGAGGGACCCTTTGGAAATTGCCAGGCTGAGGATCAAAGCCGAACGAGATCCCGGGAAGTATTATTATATATTTAATCACGGGGAAGATTTTACCCGTGAGGAAGTCGAGGGCTTCCACCAAATGGGCCTCATGGTCATTGTGAGCATTAACCTTAAACATTACAAAACAGGCGATCCTTTGCAGTTAGGCCTGGATGACCTCAAACGTGTTCTCGAATACGGCGTAGATGGAGTCCAGATCGATTCCGTTTACGATCCTTTAATTTTGAAATAACCCCAATATTTCAAACGGCTTTTAAGGGCGGGTGAACAATATTTTATAATGAGAGGGATATGATACAGAGTCGGTCGAATCTGGTCGCCACCGAATGTGAGGATACGAATATGCCCTTAAGAAGCCTAAATCCGACAAGCGCGAATAGCTGCGTTGCAGATCGCAAACCGCTTGGTTACGTAGGGTACTACGCTCCCGCGCCGGTTTACGCTCTGCGCCTTGCTCTTCATCACTTCTCGAATTTTTGAAAAATGAGGATAAGGCTGCCTTTTCACGCCAGTTGAGGAATTCCATGGTTAAAATAACTAACGCAATTTTTGATGTGGGCGGAGTCCTCTTGGTCGATTTCATTGATGATAAAATAGCCGATTTGGCGGCCAAATACGGACGAACCACTGATATCGGTCTCATGTTGGAGGCTAAGAAACGATACAGGCCTTTTGTCGATTGTGGACACATGGAAGAGGAAACTTTCTGGAAAAAAGCTCTCGCCGCCATTGACATTGAAGCGACGCCGGAAGACCTCAATCTTGAATATTATTTCAAAGAAATACCCGGTGGAATCCCATTAGTCAGAAACCTGAAAGATAGAGGCCTGACTGTTTCCATCTTATCCAATGATTCTCTCTCCTTATCGAGTATGCGGCGGCAACGTTATGGGTTTGATGCATTATTCCACGACGTTGTCATTTCATGCCATCACGGTGTCGTTAAACCGGATTTGAGCCTTTACCGCATTGCCTTGGAAAGAATAAAGGCAAGGCCGGAAAACTGTGTTTTTCTCGACGACCGCCCGGAGAACATTGAGGCCGCCCGCCAGGTGGGGATACATGGCATCCATTTCCAAAATACCCATCAAGCGACCCGGGAATTGGAAAAATCTGGCGTCGAGAACACCTGACCTCGAATTCCGTTCAAACCGGTATTGACATAGGTCAATCTTGGTTTTATATTGGCATTGTCACACTCAATTATTGAGTCCGTTGACAAACATTCCGACGACACTGCAAAAATTCCCGAACCAAGGGCATCCCAATGCCGAATAAACTTCCTTTCCGACTCCTTCACCGAATTGGCAACTCGTTGCTGATTGGGCTCATTCTTGTCCTGAGTTCAATCCAGGCATTCACGGTCGAAATACCGGATAGCGCTCTCGAATCGCTTATACGCCAAGCCTTGGGCAAGTCCGACGGAGAGATTACGCTAGCGGATATGGAATCCCTGAGTGAATTGGGACATCCCCCGACTAGCATTCCAGGGAGTCTATCCGATTTGACCGGCCTGGAAACGGCGAAAAATTTGACTCTCCTGCAATTGCCCGGCAACAAGATCATCGATCTGACTCCCCTCAAGGGCCTGACGGCATTGACCAGTCTCAGTCTCTCTTCTAACAAGATCAGCGATTTGAGCCCCTTGAGCGGTTTAACTTCTTTGACTACTTTATCTTTAGGCCACAACCGGATCAGCAACCTCAGCCCATTACGCGATCTCACCGCATTAAAACGCCTTTTTCTCTCAAGGAATGAGTTCGCCGATCTCTCACCTTTGAGCGGCATGACGGAATTGACTCTTCTCAGTATTTGGACAAACCAGGTCAGAGATCTGAGCCCCTTGAGCGGTTTGTCGTCATTGACGGAACTGACTTTAATCTGGAACCCAGTAAGCGACCTGAGCCCCTTGAGTGGATTGACCGCATTGACCGATTTAAACCTCTCTTCCAACCAGATTAGCGACCTGAGCGGGTTGAATGAACTAACGTCTTTGACTCACCTTGATCTTGGTAACAACCAGATTAACAATCTTAGTCCTTTAGGCGGATTAACCTCCTTGACCACCCTGGATCTTTCTTCCAACCAAATCAGCGACTTGAACGGTTTAAACGACCTGGCTGCATTGACTACCCTGACCCTTGAAAACAATCAGGTTGGTAATTTAATCCCCTTGAGCGGTTTGACGGCCCTGATCGAGCTTCATTTGGAAAATAACCAAATCGGCGACCTGAATGGTTTGAATGAACTGACGGCATTGACTCATCTAAATCTATGGAAAAACCAAATTACCGATTTAAGTCCCTTAAGCGGTTTGACTGCCTTGATTGATCTTAATCTAAGAGATAACAAAATAAGTGACCTGTACCATTTAAGTAGATTGTTGGCTTTGGAAAGCCTGAATCTTGCTGACAATCAGATAGGCGACCTGAGTCCTTTGAGTGGGTTGACCGCTTTGACCGGCTTAGGTCTTTCTACTAACCAGATAACCGATCTGGACCCCTTGAGCGGATTGACGGAATTGGCAAAATTGAGTTTGGATAACAATCACATCAACGACGTGAGTCCATTGGAGGAGATGACCGCCTTGAGAACACTAACGCTTGATAACAACAATGTCAGCGACCTGAGTCCCTTGAACGGTATGAGGAACATGTACGAACTTGAGCTTGGGAACAACCAGATCAGCGAATTAAACTCTTTGAGTGGTATGTCCTTCTTGACCAACCTGGATCTTTCCTCCAACCAGATCCGTGACCTGAGTTCGTTGAGCGAATCCAGGCGCTTGCGCTTTTTGTATCTATCCTCCAACCGGATCAGTAACTTAGGTCCTTTGAGCGGATTGACCAGGGTTGTCAGATTGGAATTGGATAATAACCAGATCATCGACTTGGACCATTTGAGCGGGCTGCTTTATTTGTCTTGGTTGAAACTCAATAATAACCAAATCAGTGACTTGAGCCCGTTGAGCAGTTTGACAGAGACCAATTTTTTAGTTCATGCCTTCAACCAAACCAACGATCTAATTGAGCGTGGAGGACTTGGGAGCGTTTTTCTGGACCACAACTTAATTAGCGATTTGAGTCCCTTGAGTGAATTACCAGCCTTGGGCCGGATTTCCGTCGAATTCAATCAAATTACTGATTTAAGTCCCCTAGCGGAACTGAGAAATCTATTCAGTCTAAATGTTCGGCACAACTTTATCGATCTTAGCCAAGGTTCGCAGGGACATGGAATTCTCGGCCTACTTCAAGCTGATGGAACGGAAGTTGTTTCTGACCCGCAGAATAGGGACCCATTCAGGGGCGAACCCACCAATGAAATGCCTGGCTGGAGAACTTCCAACTGGTATGCCAGTTACGAAGTGAACTATTGGCCATGGATTGAACACGAGGAGCACGGCTGGCAGTTTGTTTTCGAGGACGAGGCGGCGGAGGGAATTTTTCTCTGGGATGCCGGACTCGGTGAATGGGTTTTCCTGAATGAGAACACCTACCGCTGGATGTATCTTT
>JAJFLV010000088.1 GCA_021772535.1 Opitutales bacterium
ATATCCTGATTATCGCAGGATTTATTCTGGTCTTTCTCGGGATTGGAGCCTGGCTGATTTATTCCTTATTACAATCCGGGGACGAGTCGCCCAAGGTAACCAAACCCGAGGAGGTTGAAGCAGTACCACAGGATTCAACCGAGAGTACGTCACAGACGGTTTCTCAACCGGAAACTCCAGATGAAGCGGAAGCGGCCCTGATCATGGTTCTTCCCCGGGACGTTGATAAATTTAATGAAGAAACTGGATATTCCCTCATCGGCAGTGGTGTCGACAGCCTGCTGCTGAACTTTTCCAAACCCGGAAGAAAACTTATTGTGGAGGTTCCCGCCGGGTCCAAAGTGGTTTCAGGAGAAAGTTCTGATTTGCCTGATTTCTATATTTTACAATCCGCACACTTTGAGATAGGTCCACAAGATTACAGGGCAGTCAGACTGGAAATGGTCCGGAACAGTTCCAGCAAATTGAGACAGCCTGAGGAATCCGATCAATTTGAATTCGCAGCCAGCGATCCTGGTGATCAGGTTTCACTGTTTGTTCTTAAGGCAGAGCAAGATGGTTTGGGATGGGGACCGGTGCAAAGTGGCGTGTGGATGTTGACCGAAAATATCAGTTCAGAGGATTTCCAATCGCTGGTGGTAACGGTGAGGGCTATCGGATCTTCCACCAACCGTCCAAAAACCACTGTGGCGAATTACGAGGAATTGAAAAAGACCGGGCTCTCTTTCCAGAAACTTGGTTGGGACGCATCGAAGTTTCGGCTGTTAGTCTACAATCAACGGAAATTCCAATCGACGATGAGGGAAATGGATTTCGAAAATCCCGGTAAGAATTTTTCGTCCCATTTGACCAATAAAACGCTGTTGGAATACCAAGTCGAACCGGAGGTGGAAGACCTCCTTTTGCGTTACCTGTTTGGGCATCACCAACCGCATATCCGTCTATCGGCATTGAAAAACCTTCTGGAGATGGAGGTTCGTCAAACGGCGGAGAACTTATTGGCAGTGATGCAAGGAGAAAAAAACCGGCATGCGGCGTTTCTGGCTGCTCACCGGCTGTTTCAGCTTGAGGACGAGCGCTCCTTGCCCCTGTTGACTGCATTTGAAAAGGATCCCGACCTAAAACCGCTCTTTGAGCGTAAAACAGCGGCGCGAATTCGTGAAGTTTCCGGAAAAGGCCGAAAATCCAACGAAGATCTTCTGAGTTTTTGGACCCGCACAATCGGTTGGGAAAGTTTGAGTGACAATGGAGAAACCATCCGGGAAATGGTTGAAACACTTTCGAAAATACCCGATCCGCTATTAGCGGAGGCACTGCAAAAAGCTGCCAGCGGTGACTTTAAGGAAGCTAATGCCGCCCTTAACCAATTGAAAAAATATCCGCAAAATCGGGATGCTTTTGATGCCTTGGTTAAACTCGCTTCCAGCCACCCGGAGGACAATATTCGTTATTACGCCACCGGCGCGCTCAACCGCTTTAATACTTTTGATTTGCGCGATTTTTGCGAGGAGCGCCTGAAAAGAGATTCCGATCACCGGGTTGCCCAATCCGCTCTGTCATTGGCCGTTCGGCAAAAGTTTCCCGGCTATGATGAAGTTGTCCTGTTGGGTTGTCGCAATACCCACCCCAAAGTGCGTGAATGGGCGGCAAATGCCCTTGGTAATAATAAGATGTCAGAAGGCAGCGGCCAGCTTTTGAAAATGGCACAAATGGATTCAGAAGAGAAAGTCCGCCAAAGTGCCCTGAGAGCATTGAGCCAAATGAAAAATTACGATGTCCTGGCAGTGCTGAAAAAGCTCTTGAGAAGTTCCCAAAGCAATGACAAATGGACCGCCCTGAACACCATTCGTCTGTGGGAAAGCAACCCGGACGCGCTCGATTTACTCGTACCCTATCGTGAAGATGCGGTTATCGGAAAATCCGTGACCAAACACCTGGCAGGTTTTGGGCGTTAATAAAAGAGAAATAGCGCTTACTCGGTTGAAGCTTGCCCTTTGCCCTGCAGAGCCGCCTCGACAGCATGCCAGGCCAGCGTGGCGCATTTGATACGAGCCGGGAAACGCCGCACTCCGGAAAGAGAAGCCAGGTCGCCGAAGTCAAGAATATCAACCTCCTTGTCCTCACCTTCAGCCAACATGCCCTGAAAACGCTTTAATTCTTTTTCCGCCTCGATCAGCGTTTTACCTTTTAGTTTCACCGTCATAAGCGAAGCCGAGGCCTTGGAAATGGCGCAGCCTTGCCCTTGAAAACTGACGTCCTCGATCTTTTCGCCATCAAGCTTTAAAAATATCCTGATTTCATCCCCGCAGATCGGGTTATAGCCATCGGCACTACAGGTCGGCTCGGCTATGGCACGATAATTTCGCGGACGCCGGTTGTGGTCCAGGATGATTTCCTGGTAAAGATCGAATAGTTCATTCATCTCTTAAAAAATCGAACGATTTTACGAAGGGATGCAGCCAAAACATCAACTTCCTCCCGGGTGTTGTAAATACTGAATGAAGCTCGGGCTGTTCCGGCCACACCGAACCTGTTCATAAGAGGCTGGGCGCAGTGATGCCCGGCCCTTATGGCAATGCCGTCCTGGTCCAGAAAGGTGCTGATGTCATGGGGATGCACATCATCCAATATAAAAGAGAGGACAGCCGCCTTTTCCGGCGCAGTGCCGAGAATCTTAAGACCATCGATCTGACTGAATTGCTCGGTTGCGTATTGGAGAATTCCATGCTCATAAGCCGCGATTTTTTCCATTCCGATTTCCTCCACAAAATCAAGGGCTGCAGCAAAACCGATACTCCCTGCGATATGAGGGGTTCCAGCCTCGAACCGGGCCGGGTATTCAAGGAAGCGGGTTTTTTCGAAGGTGACCGACTGAATCATGCCGCCGCCACCTTCGTAGGGTGGCATATCGCGCAACCATTTATCTTTGCCGTAAAGAACGCCCGTTCCGGTCGGCCCGAAAATCTTGTGGCCAGAAAAAACGAAAAAATCGCAGTCGAGCGCCTGCATATCGACTTTCATGTGCGGGGCGGATTGGGCTCCGTCCACGATTACGGGGATATCTCTTTGGTGCGCTTCGCGGCACATCTCGGCAATCGGCGACACCGTGCCGATGGCATTGGAAACATGCGAGAGGGCCACAATCCTGGTGCGATCATTCAGAAGCTTACCATAGGCATCGAGATCAAGCACGCCGCGATCGTCAATGGGAATCACTTTTATGTTGGCGCCCTGAGCCTCAGCCAACAACTGCCAGGGCACGATGTTGGAGTGGTGCTCAAGAGTTGAAATGAGAATTTCATCCCCCGATCGAACCCGTTGGCGGCCGAAGGTTTGCGCTATAAGGTTGATCCCCTCGGTGGTCCCGCGAACAAAAATGATCTGCCGTTCACTGGGGACGTTGATAAACTTGGAAATCCGGCTCCGCGCGTCCTCATAAGCTTCGGTCGCCTGTTCACTGAGGTAGTGAATGCCTCTGTGAATATTTGCGTTTTGATCCGTATAGTATTGATTCAGGACGTCGATCACCGACTGGGGTTTCTGAGTGGTGGCGGCATTATCCAGGTAAACGAAAGGGTTACCCCGGACACGCTTTTTGAGAATTGGGAATTGGGCTCGCAAAGCATTCACATCAAAGCTGGATTGGATCCCGGCTCGGTTAAGAGCCGTCTGGCTGCTCTCGGTCATTTCTGGCGTCAAATGTTCGATTTGTAAAAAATTTAACCTACAAAATTAGCACAGTAAGGCCAAGCCGTCACCATAAAACGCAACGGTCATATTCAAGTAAATTTTGGCCATTATTTA
>JAJFLV010000089.1 GCA_021772535.1 Opitutales bacterium
GGTCATCTCTATAGTTGTTTCCAACGATCAAGTGGACAAGATATTTGAAAAAATTTATCTTGCCGCAAATTTAGACACTCCAGGAATGGGAATAATGTATATTACTCCTCTGGAAAAAGTGGCCACCTATATTCCCCCTGAAATTCTCAAAAAACTGTCCGCTACTCCAAAAGGGGACGAATCTCGACATGGCTAATATGCAGACTTTTGAGAAGAGCAAATTGATTACCTGCATTATTCCCAAGGGAGAAGGCATCAATATAATCAAGATGCTGAAAGACGAAAAAAACATACGCACAGCAAATGTGGCCGGAGGCCGGGGCGGAGGTAAACGAGGCCGGTTGGAGGTAGATATTGTTTCCGTTGTTGTAGAGAGCGAAAGGGCAGAAGAAATATTTGATTTTATTCATGACAAGGCCAGCATTGGCGACTTCCACTCCGGTTTCATGTATCAGGGCAAACTATCAAGATCAACAGTTTTCACGCTTCCCCAAGCTCCCTCCAAAGACAAATAATTCCCTCTGCAAATAGCAGGCAAAACGCCTATCAAACCCTTTCCAAATTTAAATGGAAAACACCTGAAATCTCTATTGCGACCGGCTTTATTTGCAGCTCATGACACTCGGTGTCGATGATGCCGTAATAGACGGAGCCTCCCCAAGGCAGGAAAATTTTTTATTGTCAGAGGGATGGATCGTTTTATAAAAGCAGGCTTCAAGTTGACAATTTATTGAATTTAGAGACCTTTTTATTAATATGAAAATACAAGCCTACCTCAAACCACAGTGCGGATGGAGCAACGGCGTACGGGCCATCCTTGCCAAGTATGAACTGGATTATGAGGACCGGGATATCATCACCAATCCGGATATCTACGCCGAAATGGTGAACAAATCCGGGCAAACCCTTTCCCCCTGTGTTGAGATTGACGGGGTCATGCTGGCCGATGTGAGCGGAGAAGAAGTAGAGAAATACCTGCTTAGCAATCAACTGGTAAAACCGGGCGGCAACGCGACCGAAGTGCCTCTTGATGCTCCCTGCACGGATGAGGAGCACGAGAGAATGAGGTCTGGATCGGATACAATCCGGTTTTTCTAAATAATTTTACCTTCCCCAAAGCTGGGCCAGTCGAGGGTGGTGGAAATTGGCGCCGCAGCCTTTGGGGTCCATTCTATCAATAAATATCCCGATAAGAGGATTGCGGAACCCAACGTACCTCTGTTACAATAGACTGTTGAGAATCGAATAAACGGAATGAAGATAAAGCGCTAAAATATTTACCCGGAATGGTGTGTCAATTGATGCATCTTGAATCCCGCATCATTTAAATTGGACATCATTGATCTGATTTTGCTCCGTACCCCACAAATTGCCGAAGAACCAGAAACAATAGTATAGATGTACACTCCAGTTCCATCGCCGCTTTACAGGCCAGAAGACGACCATGATGCCTGTGGTGTTGGATTTGTGGCCAATGTGGGTGGAAAGAGATCTTATGACACTGTTGATAGAGCCGTTACCGCTTTGAAAAATCTGGCCCACCGAGGCGCCATCGATGCCGATGCCGTTACCGGCGACGGGGCCGGTCTGCTGACCCAAATACCCTATCCTCTTTTTGGCCAATACCTCCAATCGGTGAAGAAACCACTTTTCAAGAACACCGATCTGGCCGTCTGCGTGGTGTTTCTTGCCCGTGAGGATGAAAATGCCCGCAACCATGGGAAACGCATCATCGAGGAGTCCGTTAAGGCGGAGGGGCTTACTTTTCTCGCCTGGAGAAAAGTCCCGGTCAATCCTGAATGCCTGGGTCGTAGAGCCGAGGAGACCCGCCCGGCTATTCTGCAAGCCCTGACTGCTCGCAGGGAGGAAATTTCCAGCGAGGAATTCGAGCGCAAATGTTACCTCGCGATGAAAACGGCGGAAAGCCGTGCCGCCCGGGAAAAGGTGCCAGGTTTTTACATTGTCAGTTTTTCCAGCCGCACACTTACCTACAAGGGCCTCCTCAATGCCGGGCAGTTAAGGCGTTTTTTCCTCGACTTGCGGTCTCCTCTCTACACCAGCGCTTTCGCCATTTTTCACCAGCGCTTCGCCACCAATACCATGGCGGATTGGAGAAAAGCACAGCCCTACCGGATGGTTGCCCACAATGGCGAAATCAATACCATTCGAGGCAACCGAAACCTCATGCGGGCACGCGAATCTTCCTCCTCCCACGGTGTCTGGGGCAAGCGTTTCGAGGAATTAAAGCCCATCGTGCAGCCGGAAATGAGCGATTCCGCCAGTTTCGACAATGTTTTGCAGCTCATCACTCTGGCTGGCCGTTCATGTATTCAGAGCGCCTCCATGATGCTGCCCCACTCATGGGAAAAAGATGTCGGCTTGCAGGAGAATATTCGCGATTTTTGCCGTTTCCACTCGACTATCATGGAACCTTGGGACGGACCGGCAGCAATGGTTTTTTCCGACGGCAGGTACGTGGGCGCAGCCCTCGACCGCAGTGGATTGCGGCCTTTGCGCTACAAGGTTTATGAAGACGGCACCGTGGTGATGGCTTCCGAAACCGGGGTTGTGCCGGATTGGGGTTCTCCTGTTGTCACCAACGGGCGTTTGGGACCGGGCCGCATGGTGGCCGTCGACCTTCAGGCCGGCCGCATCATGGAAGACGAAGACCGCAAGGAATATCTGGGCGGTCTGGCCAACTATGGCTGGTGGTGCCGGGAGTCTATCCACAATCTGGGTAAAATTGCCGAAAACAAGGCCGCCTTGGATAAAACCTCCGCTTCCGCCCATGATCTGCAGACCTTGCAGGCTGTCTTCGGTTACGATCTGGAGGAGAGGGAGATCATTCTTCAGCCGATGTTTTCCGAGGGCTCCGAGCCATTGGGCTCAATGGGCGACGATACTCCCCTGGCTATTCTCTCCCGCCGCCCGCGGCTCCTTTACAGCTACTTCAAGCAGCTCTTCGCCCAGGTAACCAATCCGGCTATCGACCCGATACGGGAGTCCCTCATCATGTCCCTGACTATGTATTTGGGCGGTCGCTATGGATTGTTTGAAGGGATTACCCATAGCCGTGATTTTCTCGAATTGGAATCTCCTCTTCTTCTTGATCATGAATTCGAAACCATTTTCTCAGTTCCATTTTTCAAGAATCGGATCTTCAAACTGGAAGCCCTCTTCGATACGGAAAAAGGACCTCGGGGAATGCGGGCAGCAGTGCGGTCTCTTTGTGAGGAGGCGCGCCGTTTGGTCCGGGATGAGGAGGCGCGGATAATCATCCTTTCCGACCGGGGAGTCAGCGCGGAAAAGGCAGCTATTCCCATGTTGTTGGCCACAGGGGCGGTCAACCAGGCTCTCACCCGGGCGGGACTTCGCCTTAATGCTGATATTGTGGCAGAAACCGGCGAAGCCCGAGACGTGCATCAGATTGCCTGTCTGCTCGGCTATGGAGCCAACGCGGTTTATCCTTACCTGGCTTTGGCCCTGGCTCGTTCGCTTTGCAGTGACAACGATGAATCAGACTCTGCGGACATTAAACCGGAAAAAGCTCTCAAGAACTACCGCCAGGCAGTCGATCGCGGCATCCTCAAAATAATGTCCAAAATGGGTATCAGCACCCTGTTCAGCTATCATGGGGCGCAGGTCTTTGAGGCCGTTGGACTGAGCCGAAAACTGATCAAGGAATGCTTCTTAGGCACCCCATCACCGATTGACGGAATTTCCTACGACGAAGTCGCCGAGGAGGCGCTCCGGCGCCACCAGGCGGTTTTCGCCTCCGAAGGCGCGGCGACGCTCGGCTCCCACGGCTATTACAGGGTCAACAAGAAAGGCGATGGCGAATTCCATGGGTGGAACCCGAAAGTGGTTTCCGGCATGAATCGGTTTTTGCGTTCCGGCAATATCGACAATTTCAGAAAAGCAGCCGAGGAGCACCCGCCGGTTGGGTTGAAAAGCTTGCTCGAGTTTCGCTTGGCCCCCAAATCTATCCCAATTGAAGAAGTTGAACCGATTGAGGATATTCGGCGCCGATTCACCACTGCCGGAATGTCTCTAGGGGCTCTATCCCCGGAAGCGCACGAGTGCCTCGCCATTGCCATGAACCGGATCGGTGGCAAGTCCAATTCCGGCGAGGGAGGGGAAGATCCGCGGCGATTTACCCCTTTGGAAAATGGGGATAACGCCAACAGCGCTATCAAGCAAGTGGCCAGCGGCCGGTTTGGAGTTACCGCGGAATACCTGGCCAATGCCCGAGAAATTGAAATTAAAATCGCCCAAGGAGCTAAACCGGGCGAAGGAGGACAACTTCCCGGCCACAAGGTTTCCACAATGATCGCACGGCTCCGGTACAGCGTACCCGGCGTTACGTTAATCTCACCGCCCCCGCATCACGATATTTATTCCATCGAGGACCTCGCCCAACTCATATTCGACCTCAAGGAGGTGAACCCGCGGGTGAAAGTATGCGTCAAACTGGTTGCCTCTTCCGGAGTCGGCACGGTGGCGGTCGGGGTGGCCAAGGCCTATGCCGATATTATCCTTATCTCAGGTCATGAGGGCGGTACCGGGGCAAGCCCCATTTCATCGATTAAAAATGCCGGTTCGGCCTGGGAGATCGGGATTGCAGAAGCCCATCAACTCCTCCTTATGAGCGGCCTGCGCGACCGGGTGACCCTACGCACCGATGGCGGCTTTAAGACCGGACGCGATGTCGTCATCGGGGCGTTGCTCGGGGCGGAGGAGTTTAATTTCGGCACCGCCGCTCTGTTGGCGGCGGGCTGTGCCATGTTTCGTGTCTGCCACCTCAACAGTTGCCCCGTCGGGGTGGCCACCCAACGAGAAGATCTACGGGCCAAATTCCGGGGTAAACCGGAAAATGTCGTCAACTACTTCAATGCTGTGGCGGAAGAGGTCCGTCAGCTATTGTCCCATCTCGGACATCGATCGGTAGATGAAATTGTGGGGCAGACCAACCTTCTGGAGCAGACTAGGGACCCGGAAAACCCCAAGAGCGAATTTATCGATCTGTCCGGTTTGCTTCACGATCCGGATCCCGGCGGCGAAATGGCCCGCCACAATACCCGGGGTAGCAACGACAGCCCTGGTCATGCGGGTTCTTTGGACCACCTCATTCTACAGGATGCCCGGGATGCCTTGTTGGGTAAGAGCAAGCGGTTTTCTGGCATTTACAAAGTGAGAAACATCCACCGCAATATCGGCACGCGGCTAGCCGGTGAAGTTGCCTACCTGAAAGGCAATGCGGGACTAGCGCCGGGCACTTTCGACCTTACTTTCACGGGCAGCGCCGGACAAAGCTTCGGCGCTTTTCTGGTTCCCGGAATCCGCTTGAAATTGGTCGGGGAAGCCAATGACTACGTTGGCAAAGGCATGCATGGAGGAGAAATCATCACCTTTCCGGGTGAAAAAGCCAACTACGAGTGGCACAAAAATTTCATTGTCGGAAACACCTGCCTCTATGGCGCCACCGGTGGGTTGTTCTTTGCCGCCGGCCGCGCAGGTCAGCGGTTTGCGGTTCGTAACTCCGGAGCCACCGCCGTAGTCGAGGGAGCCGGCGACCACGGGTGCGAGTATATGACCGGGGGCACGGTGGTTGTGCTGGGGCCTACCGGACGCAATTTCGGAGCAGGGATGAGTGGGGGGTTGGCTTTCGTCTTCGATTCGGACAAAACTTTCAAGTGGCGTTACAACCGGGACATGGTGGATATCGAATCCCTCGAAGTTGAGGAAGAAATTCATTCACTGCATAAATTGCTGGAACTTCATCAGCAATTGACCGGTAGCCCTCGAGCTCGTAAAATCTTGTCTGATTGGGAGGTTTCTGTGTCCCGAATTTACAAGGTTGTTCCTCACCCTCCGGACAAAGACATGCCCAAGTCATTATTTAGCTTCAGCCAGCAACACCAGATGGCAGTTACCTAATTAAAAGCTTGTTGTCGATAGCCTCGATACTCCCATGCAGCCTTTCCTTAAGAGCTCCTGTAATGGGAAGATATTCGATTTTCCTGCGATTCAATTCCTGCCGAATCCGATCTTGCAGGATCGCCCGCACCTCGGGACCGTCCCGCTGCAGGGTGTCCGGGATCCAGGGAATATCATCCTGGGCAAATAGAACCAGATCGTGGTATTCCTCCTGAGCTGCTTGACGGACCTCAGGGGGGCAGGTTCCCAAATAATAATCGCTGTAAAGGACCGTCATCATCAAGTTGGTGTCGCAAAAAAGGATTTGCTTGGCCTTGGCTGAAAGGATCGCTTCCCTTTCCTTTTGGCCGTGAGCAATTTTAATGATGTCAGCCAACTCCGGGAGGGACTTCTTTTTATCGACAAATTCCCGCACGTACTCCGGAACCCAAGCCGTTCGATAATGCCTGGCCAGTTCGTGAGCCAGGGTCGTCTTACCGGTGCATTCAGCGCCTACGATGGCAACTCGTTTTATTGGAGGGACTTTTTCCATTCGATGAAACCGAGAGCGGCCAATATGAGGAAAAAAGCGTAAAGCCCGGCGGTCGGGTGAAGACCTTTGAAAATATAAATACGCACATAGAGGGTATCGACAGCGATCCAAAGGAACCAGCACTCGAGAATCTTTCTGGCCATAAGCCACTGGGCGATAAGGCTGACCACCGTAGTGAGGGAATCCCAATAGGGAATATCTGCGTCGGTTCTGGTCTCCAATAGCCATCCCACCAAGGGTGTGGCAACGATGCCGATGAGAGAGAGAACTAAACCGTGCTGCCAACGAAGACGCGAAACCGGCAGTTTGCTTTTTTTTCCAGACCTTCCATGCAGCCAATGCCACCAACCGTAAAGGGAGACCACGACATAGAACGCCTGCAGACCCATGTCCGCATATAAACGGACTTGAAAAAAGATGTAGAAGTATATGATGATATTGACCAGGCCAACCGGCCAACACCAGATATTTTGGCGAATGGTTAGCCA
>JAJFLV010000090.1 GCA_021772535.1 Opitutales bacterium
AGTTCGCGGTAATAGGCGAGCTGGCCCCGGACAACGGCGTAGGCCATCTCTTGGGTCGGGTAATCGAGCATGGTTGAGTAAATGCCCTTGCTTCCACCATGAGGGGTTCGCACCAACAATGTTCCCAGGCACAAGGCAACCCCTCCGCGGCGCATTTCGGGTAGGCTGACGGTTGCGCGCCCGCGAAATATTTCATCGGTTTGATCTGCCTCGAAACGATTCAGTTCTGCCAGAGGCAAGGTGATATCCCGCTTCCAAGCCAGCGCATTCCAGGCCAGGTCGAGATGAGCGTCGATGATCAGCCTCATGTCAGGATTGGGTGATGCATTTCCCTGTTGCGCCAATTTTTTCTCTTTCAGGCATGATCAAGCCACTTTCCCCCGTGCATCGATGGGTAACGGCTCAGGTGGCCGGTCCGGCTCAACCCACCAGGCATAATCCTGTAAATTCACACACGGGCAGATATGGTTAGGAATGATAGTGACGCGTTCTCCAACGGTCGGGACATGATCACAGGTACGAACTTCCACCTGTCCGTGTTCTTCGCTCAAGGCGGTGATTTTTGCCTCGGGATATTCCAGGATATAACCGTAGCCCGATTGCGGTTCGGGCCCGCAACGGTCTGAAGTCAGCGTCTTGCTTCCGGCATCGACGACAACCTGTCCCGGCACAGCGTCGCTCACCACTGTAGTTAAGATCGTTGCAGCACAATCATCGAGTTCGCAAAAACCGCCCCGGACGGTGTTCATGTCGTTAAAAATGTAGGTTCCAGGCCGAATTTCCGTAAATTCCGGAACCAGGTGGGATTGAAATGCAGATGGCGTCGAGCCGCCGGAGACCATTGGTGCGGGCAGTCCGTGACGACTGAAAAGGTCGAGAGCTTCGGCCAGTTTGCTGGAAATCTCTGCCAGGACTGGACCCTGATTTTCAGGCAATTCCCAAACTTGGCCCGGAAAACAGAAAAGACCGTCTGGCCGCAAACCCGGCGCCTGGTCAATTTTCTGGGCCAGTTCAAACGCTGCCAAAGCCGTTTGCACTCCGGTTCGATGAAATCCGACGTCCATATCGACCAGCACGCCTATGGTGCAGCCGTATTTCTTGGCGGCATGAGAGAGAGATTCAACTGCTATGTCTGAATCAAGGGCCACGGTGATCTTTTGCTTTTGAGCTAATTGGGCGATCTGCTTACATCGCCAAGCATCCACGGTTGGATACGCTACCAAAACGTCATCGCATATTTCCGCCATTATATTGGCTTCCCCCACCTTGGCGACTGTCAGCCCGATTGCCCCGGCCTGAAGCTGCATCCTGGCCAGTTTGAGGGACTTATGCGTTTTGGTATGGGGCCGAATGTCCAAATTATGAGATTTTCCGTATGCCGCCAGCCGATTCAGATTTTTTTCAACCCGAACGGCGTCGATCATCAGACGAGGCGTTGACGTATTCATTGGAAACAGTCCAATATTAATCTACAACAATTGCAGTCCGGTCAACTTTCGATCGGGCCATTTGGGATTGCCAAGGATCAGGGCTTTATTCCCGAACCCAGAATAACCTCGAAATGAGGCTCCTTTTCTTCGCGCAAGACGCTGTTGACCTCGGGATTGGCAAAACCTGCTTTGCGCAGAAACCGGTAAATCTGGTTTTCGCTGAACCCCAGCCAGTAATCGGCATACAGCTCCCGGGTCTTTTCAAAGTTGTGATTCTTTAAATCCAGAATGATTACCCGGCCGCCCGGTTTCAAAATACGGAAGGCCTCGCTGACCGCGCGTTGCGGATTTGGGGCGTGATGAATGGACTGACTGAGCAAGGCGACATCACAGATGCCTTCCGGCAACGGAACTTCTTCAATGTCTCCCAATTTGTATTGAAGATTTTTTATACCGTGCGATCGCGCCAATTCGGTTCCCGCTTTGACCATGCGCCGGGAATTATCGATGCAATATATCTGCTTTGCCCGCCGGGCCAGCAATTGTGCTAGTTCTCCCTCCCCAGAACCCAAATCGGCAATCACCAGGGGTGGTGTCAAGTGAAGTAGGAAATGTCCGATTGCTTTCCATGATCGGCCGGGGCAATATTGTTTGCCCAGGCTTCCGGCCACGTCGTTAAAATATTTCTCGGCGCTTCTGCGGCGTTTATCGAGGACGCGCTTAAGGTTTTCTTCATCCTCCAGAATTTCAGTTTTGCTCGAAATGGCTTGGCAGGCGCTGCTGACAAGGTTGCTTTCATCCTCTGACAGATCGGTATTGAGCGAATAAAAGGTTCTCTTGCCTTCCCTCCGGTCGGAAACCATTCCGGCTTGTCTGAGCAATGCCAGATGCGAGGAGATTCGCGATTGGCCCATGCCGAGGATTTCCTGTAGCTCCGCCACCGAAAGCTCCTCCACCCTAAGGAGCGAGATTACCCGCAATCGTGTGGCATCGGCGAGCAGCTTGATTGTATCCAAAGGGTCCATCATCTTCCCGTGAACCTCACAGGAGTCAGGCGAATTTAAGATACTCGGCCGCCTTGAAGGTTTCTATTTTTGCAGATCGACCCAACGGGAGATTTTTTCGATCGTCCATAATTCCTCCGTATCGTCGATGACTGTCCTGACGACATCCCCTTCTTTTTTTGAAATGAGGCTCTGACCGAGAGGAGTTTTGTAGGAAAGGATATTTTCTTCCGGACGGCTGTCCCAAGCTCCTAATATTGAATAGGTGACTGCGTTGCCGCTGGATCCCTCTATCAGTTTGACCACATTGCCAACCCCCACAATATCGCTTGGAGCGTCGGCAAAATCGCTTACCCGGGCGATGGTCATTTCTCTCTCCAGTTGCGATTTACGGGCCAGTAACATATCCTGATCCTCGCGAGCCATCTTGTATTCGGAATTTTCCTTCAGGTCCCCATGTTCGCGGGCTTCGGCAATGGCTTTTTTATTTTGGGGTATTTTTTCCGTTAATAAAATTTCGTATTCTTTTTTATGCTCTTCCAGGCTTTCTTTCGATACGATAAGCAATTCGCTCTTGTCTTGTTCCTCAGCCGTGTCCCGTTTTCCGCTGACTAGCTGCTGAACGTTGGGAAAAAGCCGAATAAAGCGGGCCAGGAGAGATTTTTTTGTTAAATCCTCGAATCCTTGGTTGAGCAAAAGGGTGGTTGCAAGATCACTGGCTGTTTCCTGGGTCGCCTGGGATAATAATTCCGATATTAGCTCGATATCGTCGCTCAAAATGTCGGATAGGGGGATCCGGCGAGCGCCGGCATTATGCAATGCCTCATGGTCAATCGCGTAAAAGATGGCATTGAAAAGCCGGGGAGAGATTAACTTGTTCAACATTCTGGTATATTTCCGCGAGTGCCGGTTTTTCAGAATCCACAAAAGAAGAGGGCCTTTAATGATCTGTTCTTCAAGCCATCGCTGCAGCGTGTGGTCCAGTTCCTCCTCCAGATCTTTTTCGATCAGAAAATTAATGCATTCGGTGGTGAATTTTCCGCTGCTGTTTTTCAGAAGATCGAAGGTGATCTTTTCCCAACGTTCTGGATAAGTGCGGAAGATCAGGTCAAGAAACCGCTTAAAGTAGGTAGGGGGAATCTGCGCGGCCAGTTTTGAAAAATCGCGGATGTCCTCTAAAATTGAGGAGGAGGTCGGAGTAAGGCTTTCCACATCCTCATGGATGAACCGGGCCAAATCATTTCGCACCCACAATCCTTGCAACCGTTCGCCCTGGTTCAATATTTTGGATTCCTGAAGTCCTTTGGTCAATGTTTGCAGAATATCCGGTAAATGGTCTTTCAATTCTTCTTGGGTGATGGAAAGAACAAGGAGTTTTTCAGCCAATAATATTTGTTTCTTGGGTGCCTGGATGGAAAAAAATTCTTCCAGGATTTCCTCTTCCGCCTTGACCGGTTCTTCCCTCAAAATATAAGGGTCGGTTTTTTTCGTGGGTAATGCAATTCGCGGGTCTTTGACCAGAAGCTTTTTTGTCGCCGTCCACCATTTCTTGTAGCGATCTGCCCCCAAAAGGCGCAGCAAGGTCTTTTCAATCTCAGAGCTGGTGGCGGATCCATTTTCGCTGTGTTCAAGTATTTCTGCAATAATGTTCGTCGGTTTCTTTTTCAATAGTTCCTCCACCGATTCGGGATTTTCCCGGTGGCGGACGATGATATTTTTCGGTTGCAGAATTTCCAGCTTATCCACGCAGAAACCCGGATCCATTGCATGACCGATTTTATGTTCCTCGAAGTCGATGATCAGCTTGTTTTCCTTCTCATCGTAATCTTTTATCTGGCCCAGCCCCCAGCTTCGGTGGATGCAGTAGTACCCTGGTTGCATTGCCTCCAGTTTGCCCCGGAAGTTTTTCAATTTCGGCCGTTGCCGAATGAGCAAATCAATTGCTTCTTTATTCATGCCGCTATAATTCCTGATACTTGTCTTTCCCAATCAACTTAACGAATGACCGAATTTGCCCTCTCAGGTCAACAAAATCCCACAAGCAGGAATTGCAGACATGTCTAAAAAAACAACGGATAGCTGGATATTGGCTACGCGATTGTGCGAAGCTTATATCAAGCGCCCGGGCAAAGCGAATTTCCTCTTGGAAAAATTACCTTGCTCTTTGCCGCCATCCCATAGACGACGATGCCAATTCCTGTTTCTGGGTGTCATACGTAATTTATCGCGAATCAGTTCCGCGATTTCTGTTCTGGTTAAAAAAGAACCTCGGCCGCGGTTGAAGTCAATTCTTTATGTCGGGGCAGTCGAACTTTTGACCAGCGAGGATGAAAAAGCCGCCCTTATTATCAACAATGCCGTGGAGCAGGCTAAACTCGCCCTCAGCCAATCCGAAGCGCGACTGGTAAATGCGGTTTTGCGCAAAGCGCTTCCATTATTGAAAAATCCTCATGGGATTGCAGAACCGGCGGAATTGTCGGTTCGGTTAGCCCTCCTTTACAGCCATCCAGAGTGGCTGGTGAGAAAATGGCTGCTGGCCTTCGGGCCAGTTGTTGTTGAGGAACTTCTGCGCTGGAATCAGGAACCGCCGCCGATTTACATTTATCAGCCCCCAAAAAATGCAACTGAACCAATTGATGGTCTGAAACTTACAAAATGGCCGGGTTTTTACCAAATTGTCCCGGAGGAGAGCGGGAATATTGGGGAACTGGTGGAAAAACACCGGGCGATTGTGATGGACCCGGCAAGCGCCCGCCCGGTCGAATTGCTGGATGTCCGGGGAGATGAGAAAGTCCTCGATCTTTGCGCTGCACCGGGAGGGAAAAGTTCTTTTCTTGCTGGCCTATTGGAAAAACAGGGCGGTCTGCTAGTGGCGCTCGACAAACCCGGCCCGAGAGTGCAGCGGTTGCGAGAAAACCTTTCCCGATTCCTGAAGGCCCGGTCCCACATCGTTGAGGCCGATTTGCTCCAAACAACTCCTGAAGCACTGGTGGCCAAGGATTTACCCGGCCAATACGACGCCGTTCTCCTTGATGCGCCTTGCTCGAACACCGGTGTATTCAGGCGACGGCCGGATGCCCGGTGGCGCTTGCAGCCTGCGGATATAGCAGCGGCAGCGAGTAGGCAGGTCGAATTACTCAAAAAAGCCTCTGCTTTTGTTTCCCCAAAGGGGCGGCTCGTTTACAGCACCTGTAGTTTGGAGGAAGAAGAAAACAAATTGGTCGTGGATAAATTTTTGCGTCTGGATAAGGGATTCTGGAGGTTAAAAGCCGAGATATCCTGCAACCCCTGGGATGATGACCATGACGGAGGTAGTGCGTTTTTGTTGGTTCCGGCTGGAAACCGAAGGCAAAACTAAAATAATGGCGCGAATTTGAATAAAATATTTTTAAATTACCACCAAAGCGCTCTAGACGCTCAGTTCAACCTGAGACCGCGGGTTTCCGAATTTCAGGAGTGCATGGACCGGCGTTCACGGGAAAGTGAAAGAGTGGCCTCGATTCTACCCCTTGAGGTAGATGTGGTTTACGGGGAAGAAGCTGCATCCCGTCTTGATATATTTCCGGCAACGGCTGCCAGCGGGGGCGTCCCGGTCAATATTTTCATCCACGGTGGCTACTGGCATTTAATGGACAAGTGGGATTTCCGCTTTCTGGCGGAACCATTCGTCGCTTCGGGAGCTGCATTTGCTAACCTCAACTATTCGCTCGCTCCCGAAGTTAGCATTGGAAAAATTGTTCGTCAGTTACGCTGGGCTGTCATCTGGATATTTAGAAGGGCCAAAGAATATGGTATCAATCCAGACAGAATTCATGTGTCCGGGCATTCAGCCGGGGGGCATTTGGCAGCGATGATGGCTTTAACAGATTGGCCCTCACTTGGCCCATATCCGGCAGACTTGATCAAGAGTTGTTGCCTCCTTAGCGGAATTTACGATCTGGAGCCAGTCCGGCTCAGTTATTTGAACGCTGTGCTGGGTCTTGATGAAGCCGCCGTAGAAGAATGCAGCCCCTGTCGGCAGTCATTTCGAGAAACGTGCCCTGCACTAATCGCTGTAGGTGAACTTGAAACCCAAGAATATTTGAGACAAAGCGCAGTTTTCGCCAAAAAATGGCAAGGAACTGGAGGCAGTGTCCAGATGCTGATTCTTAAAAAACGGCATCACTTCAATATGCTGGAGGAGTTTAGCCGCCGAGAAAGTGAGTTAACGACGCGTTTTCTTCACCTGATGGGTGTATCACAGAGCCGGAGAGTAACCGGAAGGTTTCCGGGGGGTCCGTCTCCTTTTTCTTAGGGGGAGATGGCAAATTTACTGGGGGCGGTATTACCAATAGCACCAGTTTTCCATCTAATCTGGTAATATACAGCACCTCAACAGATCCCGACTCAGAGATTAAGATTACGGGAAACTCTGAATTCCAGGGAGATGTCTATGCGCCCTATAGTGAGATTGAGCTTGACGGAAACGCTTCGATTTACGGTTACTTTGTTGGCAATGAAATATCGATGTCCAATAACGCGGAATTTCATTACGACGAGCAACCTGCCTCATTATTTCTGCCGACTTCGGGGCCTACTTACCAGATGAAAACCTGGCAGGAACTTTTACAAAAAGCCGGGCAAATCGATTTTGACGGTTACCTCGTTCAATAATGCATAGGGCCGGAAGCCGGACAATTCTGTCATAATAAAGACCGGACCGCCGGATTTAGCGGATCCTTGAAGGTTCAAGCCAAATACATGGCGTCGCAACCCTTGATTTTGGCGTCCTAAAGCCATTTGAGTGCTGTAGCCGAACCCTGCAAGCTCTATTTGGATAGCTCCGTGTGTTCATTAAAGGGATGGGACCAATTTGGCCAAATCCTTCCTTTACAGGTTCCCTCGAAGGCACTTATTGGCAGCTTGAGCCTTACTCCGAAGGTCTAAAATTGACTATCTGAGCATATTTCCGGAATTTTTTTGCCGCATTTGTAAATGTTTCATCAAGAATATGGTAAAAATTTGTTAAATACTGATAATCAGCAATTTAGGACTTGCAGTAGAGTGTTTAACCTATTTGTTTGGGTAGATAAATATGCTGAAAGTAGAACAGATGAAGAGTATAGCAAAAAATCATACCGGATTTATTTTTGTTCCAGCGGTTTCTCAAAAAGCCCGCCGGGTCGGCTATACCTTGATCGAGCTGATGGTAGGGGTCATGATTCTGGGGATTGTCCTGGCCACAGCCTTCACCGGAATGAAGCAAGGCTTCTTTCTTCTCGAAAACGCTCGCGACAACACTTTGGTCTCACAGCTTCTTCAAGGGGAAATGGAAAACCTCCGAACCACGGATTGGGACTCTATAGATGTTTTGAAGGGCACAACGGACTTCAGCCCCAATTCCAGCATGCTTGCCAACCAGAATACTATCTACACCTGTCAACGCATCATTACCGCCCCCAAAGTGGGTCAGTTGGAGGTGGTTCTTAACATCACTTGGTCCGACAGCCGGGGTATCGCACATACCAATAACTTCATATCTTATTTCACAAAGGATGGACTCAATGACTTCTACACACGCACATTCTAATAATAGTAAACCGAGCATTCTTCAGCGGAAGCGTGGTTTCACCCTTGCCGAAATTCTCATCGCCACCTCTATTGGCAGTGTCCTCATGTCGGGTATCACCTCAAGCTACATGTTTATTGTTAAAAGCTCAATGAGTGTCAGCCAATATGTAGAAATGAACACCCAGAGCCGGCAGGGAATGGATCGTTTTGGCCGGGAAATGCGCATGGCGGTTGACATAACAGCAGCCACGGCCTCGCAAATTTCGATAGAAATCCAGGACGATGGCGGAACGCGCACTGTCGAATATATCTATGATGCCACAAACAAGCAATTGATTCGCGTAGAGGGCACATGGACGCTCACTTTGATCGATAGCGTCGAAACGCTGTCACTGAAATATTACAACCTTTTGGGAAATGAAACGGTTAACCCATTGGAAATTAAAAAGGTTCAGATCGAAGGACGGCTGTCTAATACCGTCCTGAAAATCGAAAACACCACCAATTTAGTTTCGGCCAAATTCATGCTTCGGAACCGCAAAGTAAGCACCTGATTACAAAAACCGTTTATTTGAATATTTATGAAAACAACATACACATCCAATCAAGTTGGCAGACCCGATGCGGGGGCCTCCATTATCGTGGCGATCTTTTTCGCCGCAGCCATTGGCCTGATGGTCTCCAGTTTTTTACTTCTTGCCAATTCAGAGTATAAAATGTCCACCCGGGCAATGCTCTCCAACTCCTCGCTTAACCTGGCGGAGGCGGGCGCTGAAGAAGCTCTCTGGGCACTCAATAATGACGACTGGTCCACCTGGACGGAGTCTGGCAGTTACGCCGTTAAGAAAGTTTCAAATTTTGACCTTGGCTCCAGCAAGACCGGAACTTTTTCTGTCGTTGTAGAGGATTACAAAAGCAATCCTGCCATACTGGTCGAAGGGCGTGTGCAAACACCAACGGGTGTCGAGTCATTCCGCCAGTTAAAAATCGATTTGGCCGGGCGTTCGCTTTTCTCTAACGGCTTGGTGGCCATCACCCAACTGACCTTGGGAGGAGGTGGACAATTTCCGACCAGCGGCTCGGACAAAGACAAGGATTCTGACAAAGACGGTATCTTTAACGACAAGGATAATGATGACGATGGTGACGGAATTTTAGATGATAATGATAAAGATGATGATGGCAATGGAATCCTCGACGTCATGGAAATAGATACTGACGGCGATGGCTTTGCCGATGCGGCCGATAGCGACGATGATGGCAACGGAATCGCGGACGATTTGGAAACCGATTCAGATGGAGATGGCATCATGAACGCCTTCGATGACGATGACGATGGCGACGGTCTAACCGATGATGTGGATAAAGATGATGACGGCAATGGAATCGACGATGATCTTGAGAGCGATAAAGACAAAGATGGAATTCCTGACTCCAATGACCTTGAGGACAATCAATCGGAAATTGGAATAATGGTTGACAGCTATGATTCCTCGAAAGGCGCCTACGATGCTTTTTTGAACCGCGGTGACCAAATCTCGGTGGCAAGTCCATCAGCTGCTTCGGGGAGTGTGAATATCAACAGTTCGGAAATTTATGGTTATATAGGAACTGGAGGAGGAACTCCGGACATGGATTCCGGGGCTCAAGTGCATGGCGTTGATACTCCTGTGGGGACACTGGTAGATTCAAACAGAGTTACAGCCGATTTCACGTCGGATTATCCAAATGTGAGTCCCCCGGCAATGCCATCAGCAAATACATCCCTTCCGGCGCCTGACGGGACTAAAACCATCACTATCGGGACAGGCGGGACTCAATGGGCTCCCGAGGAATACCAGCTCAGCAATCTCGACCTAATAGGTCAGACTACTTTACTCATCGACGGACCCGTAATCCTGAGAATCGATGGTAACTTTAATACGTCAGGAAATTCGGAAATACGCCTAAGTTCCAACGGATCCGCCGCAATATATTTAGCGGGAAATGCTGATTTTGGTGGTAGTGGAATTGTTAACGGAACTCAGGCCGCCTCCAACTTCGTTGTATACAGCACATCCACAAATCCTGCCTCCCAAATTCGGATGAGAGGAAATTCTGATGTATTTGGCGCAGTTTACGCACCAAATTCGTCCATTGAATTAGTTGGCAATACCGATGTTTTCGGCTCGTTGGTTGGGAATACGATAACAGTATCCGGCAACGCGGACTTTCATTACGATGAGCAGTTGGCTTTATTTTACAACGACTCTTCCTCGACTACTTATGGGATGAAAACCTGGCGGGAGCTGGTGCAAAATTCCGAACAGGTCGATTTCGAGAGCTACTTCAGCCCATAAGGTATAGAACTTGCTAATTCCTCCAGCCAGGTATCAGAGAATTAGCAAGTTAAAATCCATACCTGCTCTCCGCCGCCCGCAGGGGCCTAATTAAGGGCAAATGGAGGTGGGATATGTTCTTCCAATTCTCGGGAGGTCATCCAATGTTTGCAAGGCAAGAAGGCCCCTGAGGGAAATTTGCGATATTGAGAGGACTACGGAAAACAGAGAGATCGGAGTAGATTGACCAGAGTCAAGGCTCCGATGTTTTCTCATGAACTCGGCGCAAGTCGGGTTCGTTTTCGTGCCTTTCTACTAACGTCAGGGCAGCAGAGGCTCTTATTTCAAATAGTTATTTTTATGAATTTCCCCGGTTATGAATGATTCCGCCTAAATAAGCTTACCAAAGCGGCCTACACTTTCAATGGACGATATAGATTTTTAGTTGTTTAATGTTGTCTTGAGATATTACCAAATGTTGTGTATGGGAGGGTGAGCGGATCTTGGGTTTTAACTTAAGCTGTTTGCGTTATCGTTTTCTTTTGAAAAGGTGCTTTTTCTATGCCTTCAATGAAGTTCACGCCGCGGATGACTTTCCCGACCCGGTGGGAGTTGCTGATTGATTGTCAGCGGTTTTATTGTCTAATTACCGGAATTTTTCGATAATCTGGACCAGAAAAATTATCCCCCCCGATAAAAGGGCCATCATCGAGAACGATCCGTAACCCATCCCGCTCAAACCCATGCCGACCAATAATCCTGCAAAAACGGCCGGCACGAGAAGTTTCAGGGCACCTGCGATGAACCGCAGAACGTGTTCCACGGTATGAGAACGAGGTTTCAAATCGAGCGCAAAATCCATTTTTTCCAGGCTCTCGAGAATTTTAGCCGCTTCCGGCGTGCCTTCCTGCTGTAAACGATAGAAAAAATCGGTATCCGTAATTTTCACCTTGGCGCTGGTTTCTAAATCTTTTTCCAAGCCAAGTTTTCTTTTTACCCGGATATGGTTGGGGTCGGCCCCCAAGGCCATATTGTAATACCTTTCGGCCAACCCCAAATCATCCATCTCCGTATAGATCAGACCAATGTAGTACAGGGCATCCGCTAAATTGGGATTTATATCGATGGCGGTGGAGAAATGCGTGAAAGCCGCATTGAGGTATCCTTTTTTGTATTCCTCCAATCCTTGGCTATAACTCTCTGCCGCAAGGGTCCTTAAAGAATTTGGAATTTCCTTTTTGGATTCCAATATAAATTCCTCTGCTAATAATCCGGTTCCAACAATGAATTAATTCCCCAACGCCATCAGGAGTTTCACTAATTGATTGCTAGTTTTGCCGTGGAGGGCAAATTTATTCACCTGCACTTAAATCCATCCGGGTAAAATAGAGATGACTTTTTTAAACATATTGACGGTTGCGGGAACAGGTTACCTATTGGGTTCAATTCCCTTTGCTGTCATCATTGGGCGAGTCAAAGGCGTTGATATACTTAAAGTGGGCAGTGGCAATCCGGGCGCAACCAACGTCAAGCGAGCCGTTGGCAAAGGTGCTGGCAATCTTTGTTTCGGCCTCGATGCCCTCAAGGGCGTCGTAGCCGCAGGATGGCCTCAACTGAGCATTTTAGAGACATCAAATACACTTGGTCTGGGCATCATAGGTCTTTTGGCCGCCATCATGGGCCATAGTTTTTCTGTGTTTTTAAAATTTCGAGGCGGCAAGGGAGTGGCCACAACAATTGGTGGGTTGCTCACCCTCATGCCTTGGGTGATGCTTGTCGGGTTGCTGGTTTGGGTGGCGGTTTTTTACACCACGCGCTATGTTTCCCTCGCTTCCATGGCTTTGGGCCTAAGTTTGCCTCTGGGCAGTTGGATATTTCGACAGCCTGTGGAAGGTTTTCTTCTTTCCGCTTTTCTGGCCGTTCTTATATTAATCCGCCACCATTCCAATATAAGCAGGCTTTTGGCCGGTACTGAGAACCGTATCGAGAGGAAAAAATAAGCCAAAGCGCTTGCTTGTCCTCTCATTTTTTCCTTAATCCCCTTGCGCAATGGTTAAAAGACGAACCATCAACATTGGCTTTATCGGCCTCGGCATTGTCGGCCAGGGTGTGTGGAAGCATATCCAGCGCAACCGGGCTGAACTCGAGCAGCGGCTCGGGGCTCGCCTCGTTTTGTACCGCGCCGCCGTCCGCGACCCGGCCAAAAAACGTCCCGTGCGCATACCCCCTTCCAGGATTTGTGTGGATCCCTTGGCCGTGGCCACTGACCCCAAGGTGGACATTGTATGTGAACTGATGGGAGGGACCACCCTGGCCAAAAAAGCCACCCTGGCGGCTCTCAAGTGTGGGAAAATTGTTGTTTCGGCCAACAAGGCACTTCTTTGCCAGAGCGGGGAAATGCTTTTTCGGGCCGCCCGCAAGGGCAGGGGGCATTTCTATTTCGAAGCCAGTGTGGCCGGTGGCATTCCCATTATCAAGGTGATCCGCGAAGGCTTGGTGGCCAACCGGTTCGACCTCATTTACGGCATCCTCAACGGTACCTGCAATTACATCCTAACGCGTATGGATCAAGAGAGCCTGACTTTTGAGGAAACCATTCTCGAAGCACGGCGTCTGGGCTATGTGGAGGCGGACGAATCACTCGACCTGGATGGCTGGGATACCGCCCACAAAGCGGTCATCCTGGGCCACCTGGCGCATGGCAACTGGATTAAGCTGCGCCACGTTCCGGTCGAGGGAATTCGCCGGATAACCCTCGAGGACATTCGATGGGCCCGCGATCTCGGTTACAAAATCAAACTTCTCGGAATCGTCTCCAGGGACTCTCAAAGTGGTAAAATTTTTGTTCGTGTTCATCCCACCTTGATACCGAAAGACAACATTCTTGCCCATGTGGATGATGTTTACAACGGCATCAGTGTAACTGGCGACATTGCCGGAACCACGGTGCATATCGGTCGCGGAGCGGGGCAGGATGCTACCGCCAGTGCGGTCATCAGCGATATAACCGATGCCGTTTCCGCTTTGCTGGGCAAGCCCTCGACTCTACCGGCAGAAGAAGAAATCGGCGGTGAAATTTTTCCCGCCCCGGAAGCCGAATTAGCCGATTTATCGGAAATTTCAGGCCATTATTATATTCGCCTGAATGTGGTGGATAAACCGGGGGTGCTGGCCGAAGTATCGGCTGTCATGGCCAGGAAGGAAGTCAGCATTGCCAGTGTCATTCAACCCAAAGTATCTCTGGGAAAAAGGGCCACACTCATTCTCACCACCCACACCAGCAATGAAAAAATTATTCAGGAAACCTGTCGGAACCTGAAAAAATTGAAAAACGTTCTCACCGCTCCTTTTCTGCTGCGAATCGCGGATTTTAAGGATTAAATAATAATTAAACGATGGCGCTCATTGTACAAAAGTACGGCGGTACCTCTGTTGCCGACCTGGAACGGATCCGCAATGTGGCCCAGCGCGTCATGAAAACGCGGGCCGCGGGCAATGAAGTGGTGGTTGTGGTTTCCGCCCGCTCCGGCGTGACCAACCGTCTTGTTGCCGATGCGCGCTCTTTGCATCCCAACCCCAATGAGCGCGAAATGGATATGCTTCTCGCCGTCGGCGAACAGGAAACCATTGCCTTGATGGCCATTGCCCTGCACAGTTTGGGCGTTCCCGCCGTTTCGAGGACCGGTGCCCAGGCGGGTATCGAGACCGACTTTGCCCATACCCGGGCTCGCATCGTTAAGGTGACGACCGGAGATATCCGCGAACAGCTATCGCAGGGAAACGTCGTCATTGTGGCCGGTTTCCAAGGCATTAACCGCCATAACCAGATAACCACCTTTGGCCGCGGGGGGTCCGATCTCAGTGCAATCGCACTGGCCGCTTCCCTCAAGGCGGATCATTGCCAGATTTGCACCGATGTTGACGGGGTCTTCACAGCGGATCCGCGCATTGTCGCCCAGGCTCGTAAAATCTCCCAGATCAGTTATGACGAAATGCTCGAACTATCCAGCCTCGGGTCCAAGGTCATGCAGTCCAGGGCGGTGGAATTTGCCAAAAAATTTGATGTAATTTTCGAAGTATGCTCGAGTTTTAACAACCAACCGGGAACCATTGTGAAGAAAGAAGCAGCCTCCATGGAGGAAGTTGTTGTGCGCGGCGCAGCCGTGGACAAAGATCAGGTTAAAATTGTAGTCAGCCAGGTACACGACCAGCCGGGCACGGCGGCCAAAGTTTTCCAGGCCCTCGCCGATGCTGAGGTCAACGTCGATATGATCGTCCAGAATATCGGTCACGGCGGTGTCGCCAACCTGACATTTTCTGCCCCGCTGGAGGATGCCTACCGTGCAGAAAAAGCCGCAGGGGAGGTTCTCGAGCTTATGGGCGGGGGCAAGGTTGTGGCCGTTGACCCGATAGCCAAACTATCCGTCGTCGGAGTGGGTATGCGGACACATTCCGGAGTGGCTGCCAAGCTTTTCACGGCCTTGGCCGAAGCTGGCATCAACATCCAGTTGATCAGCACCTCGGAGATTAAAATATCGGTCGCCATCGATGCAAATAAAGCCAACGAGGGGCTTCGGCTGGTTCACGAAGCTTTCGACCTGGAGAAAGTAATAGAGGATGAAGAAAGCTGAAAACCGATGAGGTATATCAGCACACGCGGGCAATGCGATTCGGTCAGTTTTTCACAGGCCGTGGCCACCGGTTTGGCTCCCGATGGAGGACTTTTTTTACCGGAAAGCCTTCCTGATATTTCGCGCTATTTAACGGAATGGGAGCCTCTTTCCTACAAAGAGCTGACCTTGGCGTTCTTTCGGCTCTTTGCCACGGATATTGAGGAAGAGACATTGCGGTCGATTGTTTTCAATTCCTACGGCAAGTTTGAAAACGAGAAAGTGGCCCCATTGATTCGGCTGGAGGAAAACCTTCATGTCCTGGAGCTATTCCACGGTCCGACCCTTGCTTTCAAGGATTTCGCGCTCCAATTGCTGGGCAATTTATATGAAGAGCAAATCCGTCTCAGCGGGAAATCTTTGAATGTTCTTGGTGCCACCTCCGGTGATACCGGAGCAGCCGCCATTCACGGTCTCCTGGGTAAGGAGGGAGTCAATATTTTTATCCTTTATCCCGATGGGCGCATCTCCGCTTTGCAGGAACGGCAAATGACCTGCACGGGGGCTGATAATGTCTTTCCCCTGGCCATCGAAGGCTCCTTTGACGATGCCCAAAAAGTCCTCAAGGAAGTTTTCGAGAACGAGTCTTTTAAACAGAAATTCGGACTGTCGGCGGTAAACTCGATTAACCTGGCGCGAATAATTGCCCAATGCGTTTATTACATATATGCTTGGTTTCAACTACCGCTTGAGCAACGCGGTAACGTCGAGTTCGTCGTGCCGACGGGGAATTTCGGAAATGTCCTGGCTGGCTGGCTGGCTCAAAAAATGGGATTGCCGGTATCGGGTTTCAAGATAGCTACCAACCAAAATGACATCCTCCATCGGCTTTTCCAATCGGGATATTATGAAATGGGGGAACTGCAACCCAGTTGCGCGCCCTCGATGGATATCCAGGTCGCTTCGAATTTCGAGCGCTTTATTTACTACGCGGAAAATGAGGATGCCGGACGGGTTCGCCGGATCATGGAAGAGTTCAAAACCACCGGTTCATACGAATTCAAGAATTTCAATAATCAAAATTTCAGCAGTTCGACTGCTTCGGATGCTGACATAGAAGCGATTATCGGCCGGGTTTACCATAAATACGGTTACTTGGTGGATCCTCACACTGCCTGCGCTTTCCAGAAAATCGATCCGGGTAAGACAAGCGTTTTGCTCGCTACCGCCCATCCAGCCAAGTTTCCCGAGACCATCCAGCGCGCCACTGGAATTACTCCTCATGCGGAATCGTTGGAGAATTTGAAGAAAAGGAAAATTGTAAAATATTCGGTTTTACCCGATAAAGAATCCATCGAAAACTTCATTCGTGGTCGGGCCTTCGCAAATTTGGATACTCCGGCTTGATCTGCCTTAGTATTTTTCAGGCTGGAATTCTATGATCTCAGTTCATTAATCGAATAAACCCCAACGGTATGAAAAACAAGCCGCTCGTTCTTATTTACGACACCACCCTTCGGGACGGAACACAGGGAGAAGGTATTTCGTTTTCGGTATCTTCAAAGCTGAGGCTGACCGAAAAACTGGACCAGTTCGGCATTGATTATATTGAGGGTGGTTGGCCGGGGTCTAATCCCAGGGACATGGCCTATTTCGAGAAAGTAAAAAATCTGCATTTAAACCATGCAAAAGTGGCGGCCTTCGGTTCCACCCGCCGGGCAAACGTCAAGGCGGAGGATGATCCCCAGTTGAAGCTTCTCCTGGATGCTGAGACCCCCGTGGTAACCATTTTCGGAAAAAGCTGGCTCTTGCATGTGAGGGAAGTTCTGCGAACCACCCCGGAGGAAAACTTGCGCATGATCGAAGACTCAGTGCGGTTTCTGGCTGCGCAGGGTAGGGAGGTCATCTACGATGCTGAACATTTTTATGACGGTTATTCCGACAATCCGGACTATGCTATAAAATCCCTTGAGGCAGCATTAAGCGGGGGCGCAACCTATATCGTTCCGTGCGATACCAATGGTGGAAAAATGGTTGGGGAAATCAGTAAAATCACGGAAAATGTGATCCGGGAATTTCCAGATGCGAAAGTCGGCGTGCATTGTCATAACGATTCCGGGGTTGGGGTGGCAGTATCCCTGGCCGGGGTCGAGGTTGGCGCCGTAATGGTGCAGGGCACCTTGAACGGATATGGCGAGAGAAACGGAAATGCCAACCTTACATCAATTATTCCTAATCTCATTTTGAAAATGAATCTTTCCCTCAACTGCGGGGGAAATCTGGATAAACTGCGGGATTTATCCCTATTTGTGGACGACCTTGCCAATCTGCGGCCCAACATCAAGGCGCCCTTTGTCGGGTCGAGCGCTTTCGCCCACAAGGGCGGGGTGCATGCCAATGCCGCCTCCAAAGTGGCTCGAAGCTATGAACATATTGAGCCAGACCTCGTGGGAAACCGCCAGAGAGTCCTGATTTCCGACATGTCAGGGCGCAGCAGCATCATCATGAAAGCCCACGAAATTGGGGTGAAGATGGAGGAAAAGGGCGAATCCATGAAAAATTTCCTGGCTGAACTCAAACGGCTGGAATTTCAGGGTTACGAATATGAGGCGGCTGATGCCTCTTTTAAACTCCTCCTCTCCAAATGCCTGAGGGAAAATAAAGAGTATTTCGAACTCATTGGTTACCGGGTAATTGTGGAAAGGGATGAAGTTCGCCGGGAAATGGTTTCCGAAGCAACCGTTAAGCTGAAAGTCGATGGTGAATTGCACCACGAAGTGGCGGAAGCGACCGGTCCGGTCGGTGCGCTTGATCACGCCTTGCGCAAAGCCCTTATAAAAGCCTACCCGGAAATCAATGAAATTTCATTGAGCGATTTCAAGGTGCGTATTCTGGAAAGCGGGCAGGGTGCTGATGCGCGCATCCGGGTAATCATCGAAACTACCGACGGGGAGGAAATATGGGGAACCGTGGGGGCCAGCGACAACATTATCGAGGCCAGTTGGGAAGCCCTCAAGGATTCGGTCGAGTATAAACTACAGAAAACTCCCCAGGATAAAACCTGACCTTTCCCATCATTCCTTGAGTTCGTCCAAAAGGCCCATCCACCGGTCCCATGCTTCGGCTTGAGCCTTTTTATTGGCATCTTCCACATCCGTTGCCAATTCACCCCGGCGCATGAAGGCATGTTGTGCGCCTTCGTAAATAACCGGCTGGTATTTCTTGCCGGCTTCTTTCATCGCCTTTTGAGAGTCCTCGATGGTTGCGTTTACCCGGTTATCATCGCCTCCGTAAAATCCGTAAACCGGGCAATTGATTTCCTCCAATCCGCTTTGCGGACCCCGCCCGTAAAAAACGCAAGCCGCCGAGAGATCGTTATAATCAGTGGCGAAGCGAAAGGTTTGCGAACCACCCCAGCAGAACCCGCCCACGGCCATTTTGCCGTTACAAGAAGGCAGGGCGCGGACATAATCTGCTGTTGCTTTCAGGTTTTTCGTCACCGCCCTTGGATCCAGTTCATAAATGGCATTTCGGGCATCGTCGCTGCTGGCGAAATCAGCCGTTTTACCCCCATCCGGTCCCTTCCCCGAAAGAAGATCTGGAGCAATCGCGATAAAACCGTTCTCCGCCAATTTATCGGCCACGGACCGCACCCAATCGGTCAATCCCCGATTCTCATGGATAATCAGCACCGACGGCGCCTTCTGGCTCACTTCGGGATAAGCGACAAACGCCCACAATTTTCCCTCCGCCCCATCAATCGAGATCCACTCATGGTGCCGCGGCGAATCCTCCAGCCGCTTGAGAAAAGGATCCACCTCCTCCCCATAAATAAAAGAGCATGCCGGAATGATAATGAAAAACGGAAAATATCGAAGTTTAGCGCCCATGATGAGTTCTGGTGATGTCGATTGTTTGATTTTTCAGAATTATTTACCGATTGCCGGAAGAAAATTTCACTCGGGTTCTCCAATGGTAATTGTTCGGCGGATTTCATCCGTTTTAAATCCGAGGGCGGAGGGACGGATGACACCCGGCAGGGCTACCACATCATAAAGCTCTGTCAATATTCCACCAAAAGTAAGGGAATGGACGATATCCCCGGATCTCAAATCGACAACCAAAAGGGCGCATTTTGCAGACACATTTTTATCCTTCAAAGTGGCGTCAAGGGGAAGGTCTGAAAATGTCTTGTTGTCCCGTATTTGCGAAAGACCGATGATAGCGAAGTCGCCAAAGATTGTCAGGCCGCGGGCATAGCCTGGGCAAAAGGCGATAGGCTCAAAATTACCATTGGCCGTATCGATAATACCGAACTCACCTGTCCCGGAATTCAGAACATAGAGTCTCCCGTTATGCAAACGCGGCGAATGGGGCATGGAGAGACCACGGGCGACAATTTCATTACTCTCCGCATGGATGACCACCCCGCCATCCCGGCGATGCTCGCGCCAGCCCTCATGGACATCGGTGGTGGCCACTGCCGTAACGTAACAGGGTTTCCCATTTTCCATGGCCAGCCCGTTCAGGTGGCAGCGATCCTCGGCCGCCAGCTTGGTAATAAACTGCGGCTTCCAGACCGGAACGAAACTATGGGATTCGCTCGGCCGCGCCAGGCAGGAAAATAACGTATTAACAAAAATCGGCCGGCCGTTGCCATCCATGGCGATGTCGTGCAAATCCAGATCACCCGTGGTATAGGCCAACTGCGGCACATAAACCCGATCATACTCATTGGCCGTCTGACCCGGAGGCAAGGCGTTCTCAAACCGCCAAAGCTGGAAAAGGCTGCTCATGTAGAGACTATTGGTGCCCGCAGCGCAAAGACCCATGCAGCGGGCAAAAGTGCGCTCAAAAACACTCAATCGCCCATTCGGCTGCAGACCGATGAGAAACAGTTTCCCCGTTTGATAAGTGGAAAAAGCCAAACTTAGCCGCTGCTCAAACAACCACGCCGTAAATTGCCGCGAAGCCAAAACCTCAAACTTCTTTTCCCCGCCTTGGGGTAAACTGTCTTTAATTTCGTCCAAAATTTATTGGGGGTATAGTACATCAAAGGGCCTTCAATACGACCGAAAAATAGGAAAGCATGGAAAACCAGATTGAAAATTGCGTTATTCAGTCGGTAGTCCAGGAGGGACACTGAAGAGGCCGCCATCATCAAATCTTTGGAAGAAGCGCCTTTCCGGGGTGTTATCGCCAAAAGTAAATATCCAGCCGGAATTATCCCCGAACAAAAATTCCCACCGGTAGGAATTTTCATTTAAAAATAGCCACTCACCGAGACCCAAATCCCAAACAAAAACCGTTCCCTCCGGGGCATCCTCAAAAACAAACTGCCACCCGTGCTCGTCGTGATATATCCAGGGCCAAAAATCCACATGATATTTCGAATACCAAGGTGAAGAACGCCATTCCGGGAAGCCTTTGATCGGAGTTCCATTAAATTGGTCTATTGGCCCAGTGAAGTTTCCACCGTAGATCACGTAGCTTGCACCTGCATTGAGTATATTGTTTGGGGTTACATTAGGGGCTCCTATAATCATGTCATCAAAGCCATCGCCGTTGACATCCCCAGCACCACTCACCGACCTTCCGGAGCCATCTGCGTAGCCTATACCTGCGAGAACGAAACCGTTGCTTCCGTCCAGACTAGAAATATCCAGACTTGCCCCGAATACACCCGCGTGACCAAACACCAGGTAGCTTTCTCCGGCAAAATCGCTACTGCCATGACTGGCACTCTCGGCGCCGATAAGCAGGTCGCCAAAGCCATCTCCATTCACGTCCCCAGCGTCGCTCACCGAATATCCAAAATCGTCATACCTGTCGATGCCCTTGATGGTGAAGCCCACGACTCCATCCAGACTGGATACCTCGATGCTTGCGTCAAAGCCGTCTGCTTTCCCGAAAATAACGTAGCTTTTGCCTACTGTGCGGTGACCATAATTGCCATTGCTGGTAGCGCCAATAATCAGATCGTCGAAGCCATCCCCGTTCACGTCCCCGGCACCGCTTACGGAAATACGGAGTCTATCATTTTCATCTTTGCCTTTAATCACAAAACCATTAACTCCGTCCAGATTGGAGAGCTCTAAACTTGCACCAAACTTGCCCGAGTGACCGAACACCACATAGCTCTCACCGGTTACACCTCGCCCATCAAGAACGATATCCGTGGCCCCGATAACCAGGTCGTCGATGCCATCTCCATTCACATCCACTTCCCCGCTTACCGAAATTCCGGAAAAATCAAACTCGCTGATACCATTGATTACGAAGCCGTTGTTTCCATCCAGGCTGGACAATTCCAGGTTTGCCCCGAATCCCCCAGCATGGCCAAACACCACATAGCTCTCTCCCGCACTATCTATGCCGCTGTGGTCTGCACTAAAGGCACCAATAATTACGTCACTGAAGCCATCTCCGTTTATGTCTCCGGCACTGCTAACCGTCCTGCCGGAGTGGTCGCGTTCATCGATTCCTTTGATCGCAAAACCGTTGCTCCCATCCAGATTTGATAGTTCCAAGCTTGCTTCAAACCCGAATGCTCTTCCAAAAACCACATAGCTCTCACCCGCGCGGTCTATGCCGCCGGGGTCTGCCCTATTAGCACCGACAATCAGGTCGTCGAAGCCATCGCCATTCATGTCTCCAGCACCGCTTACCGAAATGCCGGAGTGGTCATCTTCATTAATGCCGGCTATCGCGAAGCCATTGCTCCCGTTCAGACTGGAAAGGTCTAGATTTGAAACATTACCAACCGCTTTTCCAAATACCACGTAACTCTCGCCCGCATAGTTATCTTCTCCGGATTCGGCATAGGAGGCGCCAATAATTACATCGTCGAAACCATCTCCATTCACGTCTCCAGCAGAACTCACCGAATTGCCGGAACGGTCACCCTTATTTATTCCGTTAATCACGAATCCTTTGCTTCCGTCTCCCGTCGCCAAGTCATTTAGCTGTATCCGCCCTCCAACCAAAAGCGTTGCCGCACCCTGAGTGTAAACACTGAAGAGCGCTTTATTCGATGATTGGAAACCGGTAAACGTCCAGCCGTCCCCTTTGAAGACCGTGTCGTCTGCGGAAGCTAATACTTGAAGGGTGTTGGATTCACTCGAAAGATTCAAAACTTCAGCTATGTCCAAGACCAGTGTATTGGATCCTGAACCTCTTATGTCGATTGCCTCAATCCCGGTTATGCGGGCATCGGCCATCGTTGTCAGGTCCAGGTTAAACCCGTCTCCAATAAGGCGAAGGGTGTCCGCTCCCGTTCCACCATCTAACACCCGGAACGCCGTGTATAAAATTTCCAATGAGTCGTCGCCCTCATCGCCACGCAACTCATCGGCCCCGCCATTTGCAATCAGCGTATCATTTCCTTTGCCACCGATAAGGATATCGTCAGTTGACGTTCCTGTGAGCAAGTTATCGCCATCGTCGCCAATTTGAGTTTCGATTTCTACGGTTAATATCCCTCCAAAGATCACATAGCTCTTGCCCGCGTTACTGTTTCCGTTTGAACTGGCACGGAATGCGCCTATAATCATGTCATCGAAACCATCCCCGTTGACATCCCCGGCATTACTGATCGAGTATCCGGATCCGTCGAACGCGCGAATGCCGTTGATGACAAAACCGTTGGTCCCGGCTAGGCTAGACAACTCCAGGCTCGCTCCGAAACCGTTTGCGTTCCCATAGATTACGTAACTTTCACCCGCATCGTTGACATCGTGTGGGTCTGCACGGAATGCGCTGATGATCATGTCGCTGAAGCCATCTCCGTTGACATCCCCGGCATTACTTACCGTCCTGCCTGAAGAATCGCCCGGATCAATGCCATTGATGACGAACCCGTTGCTCCCGTCTATACTCGACAAATCCAGACTAGCCCCGAAGACACTTGTCTTGCCAAAAATCACGTAGCTTTCTCCCGGGCCAATAGGATCGTCGGTATGAGGATCGGCGCCATAGGCGCCTACGATTATGTCGTCTAATCCGTCCCCGTTGATATCCCCGGCGCCGCTTACGGATCTGCCGGATAAGTCAAAAGCATCGATGCCTTTGATAGCGAATCCGTTACTCCCATCCAGGTTCGACAATTCCATGCTGGCCCCAAAACCGTCTATCATGCCAAACACAACATAACTCTCGCCAGCATCTCTATTGTTGCCCTGATCTCGCCATAATGCGCCAATAATCAAATCGTCGAAACCATCCCCGTTCATATCTCCGGCCCCGCTGACCGAAAAACCAGCCCTGTCTTCCGCCTCGATCCCGTTGATTACGAAACCGTTGTTCCCATCCAGATTCGATAAATCCAGATTTGCATTAAAGCCGTCCGCCTTGCCAAAGATGACATAGTCTCCCGCATCGATTGATTCCCGGGGTTCTGCGCCAGATGCTCCAATAATTATATCGCCGAAACCATCCCCGTTGACATCCCCGGCGCCGCTTACTGATGCGCCTAATCTGCCATACTGAACGATTCCGCTGATTGCGAAACCATTGCTCCCATCCAGGCTCGACAACTCCAGACTGGCGGTAAATCCTTCTGCCTTGCCAAATACCACATAGCATTCGCCTGCTCCACTGATGTTGTGGGGACTGGCAGAATAAGCGCTGATGATTGCGTCGTCGAAACCATCCCCGTTCATATCTCCAGCACTGCTCACCGAAAAGCCGAAATTGTCCTCCTCGTCAATGCCATTCATGACAAACCCGTTGTTTCCATCGAGGCTCGACAACTCCAGGCTAGTAGCGAAACTGCCCGCGTGTCCAAAAACTATGTAGCCTTGGCCTGCACTGATTTTGCCGTCTGGGCTGGCAAAACTAGCGCCAATTATCAGGTCATCGAAACCATCCCCGTTTACGTCCCCTGCGCTGCCGACTGAACTGCCGGATTGATCGCTCCTGCCAATACCATTGATGACAAAACCGTTACTCCCATCCAGGCTGTAAAGATTCAATATATCCAGATCTGTGGCATGGGTATAGGCTGTGCCCAGGGCTAAGCTGAGGCCTACGATGCCAGCAATCCTGAAAAGACGCCTTTTGAGCCGGACCAGTTTTGCTTTGAGAAAATGGTATCTGTGGATTAGGTAGCGTCGTGTCCCATATCGGAGCCTCGTCAAATCCCCGTTGGCAAGCTGGCGTTCGAGCCGGTCTTTGACTTTCTCAAACCGTCGCTGATATTTGCGGAATTGGAGGAAATTCTTCCTGAATCTATTGTCAGACAAATAGTGATTGCCTCGCGTATGCGAGAAATTGCTGTCCATGCGGTGCTTGGTTCGTTCCTGTGTTTGCACTGTTCCTGGTCAAGACCGGCTGGACCGTTTTGCGGTGGCTGGCTGGCTTAACTAAATCGGGTAATGCCTAATATTCCACAGTTTGACCGTTTGTTCAAGCCGTCAGAGGAAATTTTTTGGCCCCAAGATTGCTAGGTAGGTGATCTTTGGGAGCATTAGCTGGCTGACAAATCGGATCAACGAGCCAGGAAACGCTTGCCTGAGCCTGGCCAAACAAATCTCAGGGATTCCTCCTGCCCGTAAAATGATTCCTTCAGGAGGCTTTGACCACTTGTTTCTGGGGCAGGGTGATGTAGAAGGTAGTGCCTTTACCGGATTCGGTTTCGAAATGGATCTTGCCACCATGGGATTCCACAACGGATTTGACGATGGCGGAGCCGAGGCCGGTGCCTTTACTTTTTCCAAAGGTCACGAAAGGTTCGAAAAAACGGGGTTGAATTTCCTCCGGGATGCCTCCGCCATTGTCGGCGATAGTCATGTGCAACATACCGTCGCCCTCGACCGAACCCTCGACCTTAATCCAGCCTGAGTCTTCGCCGAAGGCATCAATGGCATTGCCGACAAGGTTTTGCAAAATGCGCAGGAGTTTATTTTCCTCCCCCTCAATCTCAATGTCGGGGAGGGATATTTCCACCTCTATTTTGTCATTCTCGAAAAAGGGAAAATTCAGGTCTTTAAACCGCTCGATCATAGAATGGAGGTTGATGAGGGCGATTTGCAGATTCTGGTCGCCTCGGGAAAATGCATTCAATTCCTCCGCCATATCGACCATCCGGGTGATCTGGGCATCGATATTGCGGCAGAGTTTTTGCGACTGTGCATCCGGGTGCATTTGGGCCATTAATTGCGCGCCCAGGCTGATGAGGCAAAACGGGTTCTTGAAATCGTGAATAATGGTGTTCATCATGGTGCCGACCATGGAGAGTTTTTCCTGCTGGAGCATATCGTCCATGTAGTGGCGGGTGGTCTCATGGAGGTGATTGATTATGCTCTGCAAAATATTGTCAAAAGGGCCGTCGGTCTGTTTGATGAATTTGAGAAGCCCTTCGCGGGGAATATTGGCAATGACCACGTTTCCCCGCGACTCGGCGCGCAATGCCCTTGGCTGGCCGGTAAAAAGGCCGATTTCGCCAAAAAAGGTGCCGGCTTTGGAATATCCCACCACGCGGGATTTGCCATCGCTGATGAGTTTGCAAAAGGCGACTTCTCCCTCCAGGACGAGGTCCAGCCCTTCGGAGGGGCTGCCCTGCTCGAATATCATCGTGTCAGGGGGGTAGCGTTCAATTGTGGCTATTGAAACCAGGTCTTTTACTTGTTCACTGCTGACCCGGCTGAAAAAGGGATGTTGGGTAATTTTCATTATTTCCAAAAATACTCCAATAAAAGGGCAGGGCTCGAATTTTTGATGATAAGGAGGGTGCCCTATTTTAACCAATGTCCATATACATTATGAGTCCTACTCAGGTCGAGCAGAAAAAGATCACAATCCCGGTATGTCTGAAGTTTCTAAGAACATTTGACTAATTGATTAAGACGACCAATCTGTGCCGCATTTTTAGCCTCGTCATGAGGCCAAATTTATTGATTATTTGATCAAGCAGTCAGAATGCAGTTTTCACTAATTCCGCGATAATGCCGACCCCGTGGCTACCGTGAAATGGAAGGGAAGGGTGGCAGAGTGGTCGAATGCGCTGGTCTTGAAAACCAGAGTGCCCGAAAGGGTACCGGGGGTTCGAATCCCCCCCCTTCCGCCAGTTTGCAATTCAAATTCATGTTATGTCGGATTGGTCTGTATCTTCCTATTTCCTTCACACTCAACGTCTTGGTTTTCGCCTTTGGTCGCTGGACGATCTCGACCTGGCATTCGAGCTTTGGGGCGACCGGGAAGTTTCCCGTTTGATTGATGCGCATGGAGTGCTTTCCCGGCGGCGGACTAGGGAAAGGATTCTGGGGGAAATGGCTAATGTGGAAACCCACGGTGTTCAATACTGGCCGTTGTTTCTTCTCTCTAATGATGAATTTATTGGTTGTTGCGGCCTTCGACCCTACGATCTGTCTCAAGGAACCTACGAAACAGGTTTTCAAATACTACCCCGGTTTTGGCGGCAGGGTTTCGCCAGCGAAGCGGCCCGTGCCGTTATGGATTACGCCTTTGGAACCCTTGGCGTGAAAAACCTTTTCGCGGGCCATCACCCAAAAAATCAGGCTTCCGCCAATTTACTCAAAAAACTGGGGTTCGGCTACACCCACGATGAATTTTACCCGCCTACCGGCCTCCAGCATCCTTCCTATCTGATTT
>JAJFLV010000010.1 GCA_021772535.1 Opitutales bacterium
ATACCTGGATTGGGGCCTGCGGCTGGGGGACTATTATCTTTTGAACGGGAATCACCCGACTGGAGACGCGGATTATCTCCGATTGCGCGACCACGGCTGTGAGATTATTTCCGGTCTTTGCGAACTCTACGCCGCCGTCAACTTTGCCCTACCGGAAAAAAAGAAAGCATACGAGGAACCCATTCACCGGATGCTGGACCGAATTCTGGAAGTGGGACGGAATGAGCACGGACTATTTTTTGACAAGATCAATCCCATTGATGGAACAGTAATTGAGGACCGAATTGCCGACACCTGGGGTTACACTCTTAACGGCTTTTATACGGTTTACCTGATCGATGAAACCGAGACTTACCGCACCGCAACCCTGAAAGCTCTATCCAGCATAAATGAACATTATCGCAATTATGACTGGGAAAGAGGCAGTTCCGATGGCTATGCCGACTCAATCGAAAGCGCCCTCAATCTATATAACCGGGAACCGGTGGCAACGGCGGCGGAATGGATAGACAGCGAAATTCAAGTGATGTGGGCCATGCAAAAGGATGATGGCATAATCGAAGGCTGGCACGGAGACGGCAACTTTGCCCGTACCACTATCATGTACTGCCTGTGGAAAACAAGAGGAGTCACCATCCAGCCATGGCGGGAAGACGTTATTTTCGGAGCAGTGCAGGACGGGAACGAGATATGGCTAAGTATTCAGTCTCAGTCGGATTGGAGCGGCAAAATCATTTTCGATGCCCCCCGCCATAAAACAGTCATGCACCTGCCCCTCGACTGGCCCCGGATCAACCAGTTCCCCGAGTGGTTTACAGTGAAATCGGGCAATTCTTACCGATTCAAGGATTCATCGACAAATTTAGAACAGGCATTTACTGGGAAACAACTCCTTGACGGCATTGATTTGACCCTAAATGAGGGCCAGACCAGGAAAATTCGCCTTCGTTAACGTAAACAGAAACTTTGGCCTCAAAGATAGTGGTCATCTCCTTGCAAAATACGGGGATGACTTTATGATACCTTAAGGGAAGGAGTGTTAAGATCGTTGCCCGCTTGAAAGCAGCAATCGGGAAACGAAAAAATCACTGGGTTAAGCAAGAAAACCTTTAAGGAGATAAACGTGAAAAACCGAAATATAGTCTTAGTATTGTTTATTATTGGATTTGCAATTTCAGCAATTTCAGCGGAATTGCCAAAGAACGAACCCATCCAGCCAATCGAGGCGGCGATGGTTGAAAATCCGGCCATGGCGGAATTGGGCAAAAAGCTCTTTTTCGATCCACGCCTGTCAAAATCGGGATTCATATCCTGTAATTCCTGTCATAACCTGAGCATGGGCGGTTCGGACAACCTGAAGACCTCAATCGGCCACAACTGGCAGGAGGGTCCCATCAATGCACCGACCGTGCTCAATTCCAGCATGAATCTGGCTCAATTTTGGGACGGCAGGGCAAAGGACCTCAAGGAGCAGGCTGGCGGCCCTATCGCCAATCCGGGCGAGATGGCCCTCACACATGAATTGGCCGTGGACGTGGTACAGTCGATCCCCGGTTACGTTGCCGAGTTCAACAAGGTATTCGGGTCGAAAAAGATCACTATCGATGATATAACGACGGCCATCGCCGCCTTCGAGGAAACCCTGGTGACGCCGAACTCCCGCTTCGATAAGTGGCTCATGGGCGATGAGAAGGCTCTTACCGAGATCGAGATTGCCGGCTACAAACTGTTCAAAAACTCAGGCTGCGTAGCCTGCCACAACGGCTCGGCCATCGGAGGCAATTCTTACCAGAAGATCGGTTTGATCGAACCCTACAAGACCTCCAACAAGATGGAGGGGCGAGCGGCTGTGACCGGCAAGGACGCGGATCGATTCATGTTCAAGGTGCCCACCCTGCGTAACGTGGACATGACCTACCCTTATTTTCATGATGGGGAAGTGACCACCCTGAAAGAGGCGGTGGATATAATGGGGCGGCTGCAATTAGGCAGGAAATATAACAACAAAGAGAACGCCAGGATTGTCGCATTTCTGAAAACGCTTACCGGCGATCAGCCATCCTTCAAGCTGCCCGTCCTGCCACCATCCTCAGACAAGACGCCGCAGCCAAAACCGTTTGGGTAATCGACTACCGGTCAATTCAGGAACCCCATTCAGGTATTTTGGTGGCGCTTTGAATTCTTTTTAATAGAGCCAGTTGCGATAGGGTTCTAGGCCTTTGGAGTTGGCGACTTCGGCGACTTTGTCGGCGATGGCTTTGCGGTCGCCTTCGGTCAGGGATGTGAAGCGCTTGGCGATATCGATGTTTTGGCGGAGGTTTTCGAGATTCGGCATCCCGCTGACCAGTGAGCAGATAGGCAGGGAGAGGACGAACCAGAAATTTTCCTCCAGTGAAAGGCGGTCGGGCACAATTGACTTGCTGTCGTATTTCTTGAGAACGCGACCGGAGCTCATAACTTTCATGGCCAGGGGCGAGTAGCCTTCTTCGATCAATCGGGGCAGAACTTTCAAGGTGAAACTGTCTTCGGCAATAGTATCAATCGGGCTGATGGGCATGAGGCAAGTCTTCAAGGGACCGCCTTTGGCCAATTCGAGCACTTTCAAATGGGCAGAGGTGACAGTGTGACCCGAAAATCCGCAATGGCGCACTTTGCCTTCCTCCTGAGCTTTGAGCATGACCGGGAGCATTTCGGGGACGCGGTTTTCGGCATCTTCCGGGCTGCTTACGGTGTGGATCAGCCAGAGGTCGAGGTAGTCGGTTTTCATTCTCCGCAAGGCATCCTCAAGCTGCTGGCGAGGGGAAGGGCCCTCGCGGGAGTCGGCTTTGGACATGATGAAGACCTGGTCGCGGTATTTCGGGGTCAGGTATTTGCCGTAGCGCTCTTCGCTCAGGCCCTTGTTATATTTCCAGGCATTGTCAAAAAAACGGACCCCATTTTCGAGCGCAGTTTCGATAATTTGCTGACATTCGGTTTCACTGCAAATACCGATATGGTAGCCACCGACGCCCATGATGGTCAGTTGTTCGCCAGTGTCCGCAAAGGGCCGCCGGGGCAGCAAAGCCCCCAGTTTGTCCGATTCGCCAGTGCTGATTTTAGCAGCCTGGACCTGGTTGGAAAATAGAATGGGGGCGCCCGCCGCGCCGACCAGAGCACGTAAAAATTTTCTGCGATCCATGTCTTAAATCATAGCACTAAATTTGCCAGATACAAGGAACTTCGTGACCACCTGTTGAATTGAGGCACACGTCATCCACCACTCATGGCAGGGAGAAAGTTTACCTCGCTTTGCGGAGAAACCTTCTGGCGGAGGCCGAGGGAGGATATTTCCCCATCGATGACAACAGCGATTGTCGGCTTGAGCCGATCTTCGTGGCAAAGCCGTTCACGAAAACCACTATGGATTGCATCGAGGTTAGCGATTACTTCGCGGACAGTAGAGCCATCGACGGTGACTTGCTCGATCCCGCCGGAAAGATTCTGCATTTGCGATGGAATCCAGACCGTGGCCATTTTTTTGCTTAATTATTTAATCAAGTGGCAACAGTAGCCGCCTGTTTTTCCAGACAGGCCGAGAAAATGCGATCGGGCCGCATGGGCAGATCCCGCAGGCGCACCCCAACCGCATCGTAAATGGCATTGGCTATGGCGGCGGGGGGCGGCACAATGGAGGCCTCACCGACGCCGCGCACTCCAAAGGGGTGTTGCGGGTGCGGAACTTCGACGATCACTGTTTCGATCATGGGCAAATCGAGACAGGTAGGCATGCGGTAATCGAGAAAACTGGCGTTTTTCATTCGACCCTCGGAGTAAAAATATTCTTCGTTCAGCGCCCAGCCGATTCCCTGTGCCGAACCGCCCTGCATCTGCCCTTCGACATAGCTTGGGTGAATGGCCGTTCCGGCGTCCTGGACCATAGTAAAGCGGAGAATTTTTACTTTGCCGGTTTCAGGGTCCACCTCGACATCGGCCAGACAGGTGGTAAAGGACCCGCCAACACCGGAATCCGGATCAACCGCTCCCGTTCCGACGACAGGCCCTCCGAGGTCCACCAAATGGGATGCCAATTCCTTGAACGAGAGCCTCTTTTCCGGGTCGCTAGCGTGGATGAAATCTCCATCCTCAAAACGCACTTCTTCCACCTTCGCTTCCCAGTATAAAGCGGCTTTGGTAATTAATATTCTTTTAACCTCATTGGCTGCTTCATAGGCAGCCCAGCCGGTGGCAAAAGTTACCCGGCTGCCCCCGGTCAACTCGGTATAGCCAACCGAGGAGGTGTCGCCAACCATTGGATTGATGGCTTCTGCCGGGAGCCCGAGGACTTCGGCAAACTGCATGGCAATTGAGGCGCGGGAGCCTCCGATATCGGTCGAGCCTTCCATCAGATTGACGGTGCCGTCTTCATTGACGCTGGCAGTGACGGTTGATTTCAAACCGGCGTTCATCCAGAATCCTGTGGCAATGCCTCGACCACGATGAGGTCCGGTCAAAGGGGTTTGATAATGCTCGTGGGCTCTGGCCTGTTCAAGGGTTTCACGGCATCCAATACGCGGATAAACAGCACCATCCACTCGTCGCATGCCTTCTTCTGCGGCATTCAGGAGTCGAATTTCAATCGGGTCCATTCCCAATTTTTCGGCAATCTCATCGACCAAAGTCTCCACGGCAAAGTTGACTTGGGTAGATCCGGGTGCGCGATAGGCGGCGCTACGAGGCTTGTTGAGAACGACATCGTAGCCATTTACGAGGCCATTGGGAATGTCGTAGCAGGAAAAAACACATACTGCACCGGCGCCGATAGGAGAACCGGGAAAGGCGCCTGCGGCAAATGCGATGTTGGCTTCGGCCGCGAGGAGTTTTCCGGTTTTATCGGCTCCCAATTTAACTTTTACATAAGAAGCGGGAGTAGGACCGGTCGACTGAAAAACATCAGTCCTGGTCATAACGATTTTTACCGCCCGACCGGTCAATTTCGAGAGGAGGGCAGCTTGCGGGGCCAGGTAAACGGGGATCTTGCCTCCGAAACCTCCACCGATCTCCATCGGCACGACCTTTACTTTGGAAACCGGAATGCCGAGGATGCCGGCCGTTTGCTTCTGCACACCAAAAGCGCCCTGGGTGCTCGTCCAAACGGTCAATTGTCCATCCGTCTTCCATTCTGCGGTAGCATTGTGTGATTCGATATAGCCCTGGTGGACGGAAGCGGTATTAAACTCCTCCTCCACAATAATATCCGACTCGGCAAAACCTTTTTCCAAATCTCCCAGTTTGAACTGGATATGGCTTGCGATATTACTCTTTTTACCAGAATCTTCACCAAATTCCTGAGTGGTTAGATCGTCGTGCAGGAGGGGCGCATCTTCCTGCATGGCAGCAACCACATCAACGACGTCGGGCAGTATTTCATAATCGACCTCAATCAGCCGTAGGGCTTCTTCGGCGATATGCAGGCTGGTTGCCGCAACTGCAGCCACGGAGTGGCCCTGATAAAGAACTTTGTCGCCCGCCAGGATATTGCTGCGCAGGTGTGTTAAACGAAAGGTACCCTCAACCAAGCTGATTACCTCATCGGCTCCGGCGGGCGGTAAATCCTTTGCTGTAACCACGGCGCGGACACCTTCGAGGGCAGCGGCTTTGCTGGTGTCGATGCCTCGGATGCGCGCATGGGGGTGAGGGCTGCGCAGAATCTGCCCATAGAGCATCCCTGTCAAATTCATATCGATGCCATAAAGGGCGCGCCCGGTCACCTTATCGACACCATCGGGCCGAATGGGGCGCGTGCCGATTACCTTATATTTACCATTTCCATTAACTGAAGTTGAAGTGGCTGACATGGGTATATTTTCCGGTTTTTGGAGATAGAAATTGGTTTAGTCTAATTAGCAAGCAGTCTAGGCCGTTTCCTTGACGACATCGGCGGCATCGCAGACGGCCCGAACGATTTTATCGTAACCAGTGCAGCGGCAGAGGTTTCCTGCCAGCCAATGGCGCACTTCGTGTTCCGTAGGATCGGGGTTATGGTCGAGAAGTGATTTTGCCGCCATGAGAAATCCAGGTGTGCAAACGCCGCATTGCAAACTGGCGTTTTCGAGAAATTTTTGCTGCAAGGGGTGCAAGCCTTGGGGAGTAGCCAGTCCTTCAATGGTGGAGATATTGCGATTCTGAGCCTCGGCAGCTAAAACGAGACAGGAATTCATCAAAACTCCATCCATGATCACATTGCAGGCCCCGCAATTGCCGTCGTTGCAACCCTCCTTGGTGCCGGTCATTTCAAGATCATCGCGAAGCACCTCGAGCAGGCTTTGCCGTGGTTCACAGAGAAATTCGATCTCCTCACCATTGATGGTTGTATTTACATAGAGCTTTCTGCTCATCAAAAGTCTTCCGGTTGGGGATTAAAATGAAATTAAAGTTAATTGAATTATCCGTTATCTAGCGGCCATTTTCCTGCACCGCGTTGGGAACGAATTCTCCGCGGGCACGGCGGACCGCTCCCCACAAAGCGCGTTTGGTCAACACTTTAACGAGGTGTTTTCTATACTCTGCGGGCGCTCTCATGTCGGAAATCGGACGAGCGATTGATTGTGCGGCAAGGGCGGCAGCATCGATGGATGCCTCGGAAACTTCCTTGCCCTGGAGGAGATCTCCAGCTTCTCGCGCAAAAAGCGGAGTCGGGGCGACCGCGGCCAAGCCGATGCGGGCTTTTTTAAATGAACGGCCTTCTTCATCCAGTTCCACATAGGCTCCCGCTCCAACCACCGCGATGTCCATTTCGAAGCGTGGGATGAACCTCAGATAATGAGCGCCGCTCGATTTCGCAACCGAGGGCAAATGAAGGGCGAGAAGAATTTCACCTTTTTGCAGAATGTTTTTGCCCGGCGCTGTGCAAAAGTCCTCGACTGGCACCTTGCGAGTTCCCGTGGGGCCTGCAATTTCGCACTCGGCGCGGTATGCGATGAGGATTGGAATGGTATCCGCGCTGGGGGAAGAGTTGCAGAGGTTTCCGCCCACCGTGGCTCTTCCCTGGATTTGAATTCCCCCGATAATGGCGGCTGCATCGATCAAACCCGGATAGGTTTTGACGATGGTCTCATCCCCGTAAATGCGGTGGCACGGAACGGCTGCTCCAAGAATCAACCCCTCCGAGGGGTCATAGCTGAGTTTGTTGCAATCCGGTAAACGCTTTATATCGACAACGCGGTCAGTCGACAAATGACCTTGCCGGAGTTGAACGATCAAATCAGTGCCGCCAGCCAATATACGTGCTCCGCAATTATCGCCCGCCAACAAATCGATAGCTTCTTTCACCGTTACGGGCGCTGAATATTCAAAGTTTTGCAATCGCAGTTTCCTTTCTATATCACCAATAACCAACTCAAACGCAGAGGTTGGTATTTACTGCAAAATGTGTTTACACCCTAATCGGGTTGAGTCAAATGCGTATTTGAATTTTTGAAATTAAGACGCCCTCTAAGAGAAATCAAATGAGAATGCTCTATGTTCGTTTTATGAATCAGAGGTTTTTTGCCTTTCTTTATCTTTTCTTGGGAGGTGCCGCTATTTCTGGCCAATTACCCTCTGGAAAACAATCCGATGGCGTTATTGGCAACCTTACAAGGGATCCGCAGTTTCATTCAGGTCAAAAATACTTCAACGAAATACCTCTCCGAAAAACAATTGAAAAGGGTGCCTACGGAATGGTCGAATCAACCTCGAAGCATTTCGCCACAGCCAGCCGCGGAGTGAAGCTTGAAAGATTTGCTTCACTCAGCCGGGATCTGACCGAATTGAACCTGCCCCATAAACCAATTATCGGAGTCTACAAAGGCCATAAAACAGACATCTCCTTTCTTGTCATCAAACTGGAAATAATGACCGAGGAAACTTTCAAAAAGCTCCTCTTTTCTCTGGGCAGAAAATACGAACAGGAGTCCATCATTTTTTCCGCAGGCCTTAGAGGCCGTCTAAAAAGTCGAAATGACGATGGCAGAGATGATTTGTGACAGTCAGCAAGGCGCATCAATCGATGTTTGGGCTGGAAGCCCTGACTCGGTTGATGCAACGCCGCTGATGCCTCAAAACACTCTGTCCCAATGGGATGCG
>JAJFLV010000091.1 GCA_021772535.1 Opitutales bacterium
GTTCCGGGACGCCGACTTTCTATTTGGTGTTCAATTTCTTACTGCCTGTGTGTCACAATGGCCATTGCTCCATGGAGTGTTGCTCATCCTCCTGGCGACGAAACAAAACCAATTCAAAAATCAGGGCGCTTAGCCTTGGCCGGCGCCTTGCTGACCAACCATCCCTACCTCCTGGAACCGCAGAGCCGCCGCTCGCTGAGAACCTTAATTGACGAAACTGAGGTTCCAGAGCCGGATGCTTTTCCGGAAACGCGTTTCATCGAGCTTCTCGAATCGGTCCGGACCGCGATTCCAGTTATATGGGAAACCGGCGCCAAACCCGACCTTGCATCGCTCGGCACCGTGACATTACCCGGAGACCGTGGAGGCATTCTATTTAAAGTCTCAAGAGGTCACGGCCCGGTAAGCTTCAAGACAACTACGGCGGACCTGGCTTATATCCAAAAATACGCAACCATCCCGGTCGCCTCATCGGGAACCACCTGGACCCTGCTCACCCTGCAAAACGTGCCTGACGGGGTGACCTCGCTTTACGTATCTCTGGAGCAGGAAAACGGCAGCATCACTTCCTTTCCCATCGAGGTAACCGCACCGCAACCGGGCCGTCTGAAACTGACCATATTATCGGACGACACCGGAAACCCCACCCCAGCCATGGTTCAACTGAAGTGGCTTTTCGACGGCAGCCTCCGACCTCCCGATAACGCCCTCAATCTGACCCCGCAATTCGATTCGCAAGCACTCTCTCGCGACAGACCCACAGGAAACAGACGTTTGAAACTTCCTGGACTGCCGGAAAGCGATTACTGGATCGTTCCCGGCCCCGTTGACATGATGATACCTCCCGGGCAATGGCAGATCTCCATCTTGCGAGGACTGGAGCACTTGCAGGTAATTGATACCGTCCGGATATCTTCGGGAGAAATGGTGGAAAAGGTTTACCAACCCAAACGTTGGACCAATATGGCGGCGAAGGGCTGGTATTCCGGTGACGACCACGTACATGCCCGGGTAATGAGCCAAAGCGACGCCGACAATCTCATGAAATGGGCCATGGCCGAAGATCTCAGGATCGTCAATCTACTCGAAATGGGCGACCATGAACGCACCTATTTCCAACAGCGGGCATTTGGAAAACAGGGCCGCATCCAAAAAGACAATATCATCCTGGTTCCAGGTCAGGAGGACCCTCGAATTGGATATCTGGGGCATACCATTGCCTTAAATATTCCGATGCCCGTGCGCGAGACTGCCAAGTATTTCCTCCATGACTGGGTTTACGATCGAGTCCACGAGCTGGGAGGATTATATGGTTATGCCCACGTCAACCGGGAGATATTCAGCGTCCATCGCGACATGAGCCTGAATATCCCCAAAGGTAAAGTAGATTTCGTGGAACTGCTTCAATTTAACATCCTGGGCACGAGGTTATATTACGATTTTCTTGATTTGGGGTTTAAAATTACGGCATCTGCTGGATCCGATGTACCTTGGGGCGCTACTATGGGAGAGGTCCGCGTCTATGCTTTCGTGCAAGGGAAAGACTTCACCAGCGATGCCTGGTTTCAAGCGTTGGGGAAAGGGCACACCTTTGTCACCAATGGTCCCATGATCGAATTTTCGGTCAACGATGCCCTGCCCGGAGACGAAATCCAGATAAATCAGGATACGCGAAAATTAAAAGTGAAAGCCAGAGCTTGGGGACATCCTGATCGTCTGACTCCTACGCGCCTCGAAATCGTCAAACATGGCGAGGTCATTAAGTCGGCCACCGAATCCAAGTCTTCACCCCATGAACTACAGCTCGAATTCGATCTGGACCCCGACATGGGTTGCTGGTTGGCGGCACGGGCTTATGCCAATGACGGATCTGCTGCGCATACTACTCCCATTTATATTAGCCGTCCACCTCTTCGTTTCTGGGATCACGATCAAGCTCTTAACCTGATCGACCAACGAATGAGCAGCCTGGATGAAATCGAAAACAGAATCCATTACGCTCTTGATTCAGCCCGGTCCAAACCCACCGGCGATTCCAAAAATGGAGCCATCGGATCTCTCATCGGACTGTGGTATGGCAATACGGATCTGACCCGACCAAAGGAAGTGGATATCATCAGCTTGCCAAGGCAAACATGGCCAGAGGGAAGTGAACGTGGCAAGAATTGGTCCGCTCAGTGGAAAGGTATCCTGACCCTGCCCCCCAACATCCCCCAATCCATCAATCTCTTTTTAGACTCAGGTGGACCGGCAAGCCTTCTCATTGAGGACAAAGCAATCATTCGAAAAGAGGTTCGAGGAGAAGAATCGGCCGCCATTCAACTGACGTCGAATACTCCTTATGAGGTTGGATTGATTTTTGCGACTCAACATCCACAGCGAAGCTACTTGAACATGTCGTGGAGCGCAAAGGGCATCGATAAACAACCCATTCCATCCCATTGGTTCGCCTACCGAAAGGAGGACCATGATGCTGTTAAATATGCGGTGGAAACTGAAATCGACACCCTCCAACTCCGGAAACAGGCGAAAAGCCTGTTAGAGCGTGTTGAAGAAGCTCGCCTCTTGTACCAAGACCTTCGCACTGCATGGGAGACAGAAATGCCACAGCGCGGAAAAAAATGAACTGCAATGGTCATCATTATCTACCGGTAGGACCAAGTAAATTTAGAACCTATCTCAAATTCGCAGATGAATGATGTTTGTAGCGCCACGGTGGCATTTTCGTTTCCTCACATTCAGTGGCGGCCAGAATTGACCGGTTCTGCATCTTAACTCTTTTATTATAAAATAAAATATTGTTCACCCGCCCATAAAAAGCCGATTGAAACAATGGGGTAAATGTCACTATGAAACAAAAAAGGGTTATTGATTCAGCGCTGATTACGATTCTCATGCTCTCCTTGCATAGTATGTCCCTGCCTGGTTTGGGAGCGGAATCGAACTCATATGATAAACTCGCCGCTGAAGCGAAGGAATCGCTGGAGCGGGGCGTCTCCTTTTATCATTCCATCGCCAACGAGGGTGGCTATGTATTCTTTTACTCGCTCGACCTGAAACACAAATGGGGCGAAAGACTTGTGGATGATCGCACCATTGAGGTCCAGCCGCCGGGAACGCCCGCGGTTGGCATGTCCTTTCTGCGGGCATACCGGGTGGTAAATAACCCAATATTCTTAAAAGCTGCCGAAGATGCCGCCAACGCCTTGATTGGTGGGCAAAATGACTTGGGAGGTTGGCAGCACACCATACATTTCGATCATCCCAACGACCCGGAATCCGAAGTGAGTTTTGACGATGACCAGACTCAAAGCGCCGTTCGCTTCCTCATGGCTTTGGATGACCAGATCGATAATCCGGACCTTCGTCAGGCAGTCGAAAAAGCGCTGTGGATGATGCTCGAATCCCAGCTGCCCCATGGCGGATGGCCGCACGTTTACCCCAAGCAGGGAAATTACCACGACTTTGCCACATTCAACGATGGAGGCATCAACGATTGCCTCTCGGTAATGATGGATGCTCACCGAATTTATGGAGGGCAGGCCTACCTCGACGCCGTAAACAAGACCGGTTGGTTTATCATTCTCTCCCAGTTACCCCCGCCGCAGCCCGGCTGGGCCCAGCAATATAACGACTATCTTCAGCCGGCTTGGGCCAGGGCCTTTGAACCTCCCTCGGTTTGTCCTCATGTCACCATTCGCAACCTCGAAACATTAATGGACCTTTACCTTTATACCGGAAAGGACCGCTATCTTGAACCCATTCCCGATGCCCTTGTATGGCTGCATTCCAGCCGGTTGCCCAACGGAAAATGGCCCCGGTTTATCGAGATCGGAACGGGTCGGCCTCTTTATTATGACAGGGGACGAATCCGGGTTAACTCAACCGATGAACTCAGTCTCGAACGGCGCATGGGTTATGCCTACGAATCGGATTTGACCAACCTCTTGCAAATGACAGAAAAAAGATTTGAACGCATAACGGAATTAAGCGACAGTGTTGATCCGCAGAAACACGATCGCCAACTTTCCCGCAAGGAAATATTGGAAAAACTGGAAGCTTTACAAAAAGAAGTCGCCGAGGTCATCTCCTCCCAAGATGATTCAGGTCGGTGGATAGTGAAAAGCGACCGCTACCGTAAAAGGGTACCCGACCGCCTTTGGGATGGCCAATACGAAACCAGGGATAGAATCAGCAGCAAACTCTTCAACAAAAACGTGGAAATCCTCTGCCGCTACCTGGAGTTGTTCCTTCAGACACAATCTCCTGACAACTAATTTCAGAATCCTCACCTCATAGCCGTGAAAAAAAAAGCGCGAAGACTTTCCCAGCAATCTCAACTGGATGTTGTCCATTATAATGAGGATTTCCTTTATTCGCTCGCAGAGGAAAAACGGAGTTCATTATTGCTCGCTCTCGATCAGGTTCAGGACCCCCACAACCTTGGGGCTTGTCTTCGCACCGCCGATGCTGCCGGTGCCGGGGCGGTCTTCTCCCCCAGGAATCGCGCGGTTGCCATAACAGAAACGGTTCAACGTGTCGCTCAAGGTGCTGCCGAAAAAGTGCCTTTCATTCGGGTTCCCAATTTGGTCCGGGCTCTGAACAACCTCAAAGAAAGGGGCTTTTGGATTATTGGAACCTCCGATCATGGTAAAAAATCACTCTATGAAGCATCATTCACTGAGCCAACCGTGCTGGTCATGGGCTCGGAAGGAACCGGACTGCGGCGATTAACGGAAGAAACTTGCGATGAAGTAATGCGGATTCCCATGCGCGGATTCGTCAATTGTTTGAATATATCCGTTGCCACAGGTGTTTGTTTGTTCGAAATTCAACGACAAAGAGGCATCTCTTCCGCTGAGAAACCTTAAGGAATTCCAAGGGTCCAACCCACGACTCCCTGACACAGGCATAAAGATGCCGAATGAAACAAAAATATCCCGCCAGGCAAAGATAAAATCGTAACCCAAGTCCACGGTAAGGACCTTAACAGTTTTGTAAAATTTATGCCTTCAGGTGGCTAAAAAGAAATGTTGAAGACTTTTACCGGCATCCAGGTCCTATTCACCTGATTTCGGCAAAATGTTCTTGTGAAGCAAGTGCCCTATCGACATATTCGGGCAATGGGGCAATGGGCGGTTTTACCGCCGGGAAAAACACAAAACCATGATAAAATCCTTACGCAACGCATTCATTTCCGGGCTATTACTGCTCACTCCCGTCGGTGTCACCATATTGGTCATCAATGTCTTGGTCGATTCCGTGGGAACGCCCGCAAGGGATTTGTTTTTCCCTTTCCTGGTAGATTATCTGGAAGGCAATCCCTGGTTCGCGGGCGCTTTAAGCATCATCTCTACCTTTCTCGTTCTCATTATTATCACCATTATCGGTTGGTTTTCCAAACTGTTGATCGGGCGCTATATTGTCCGGGCGATCGAAAGATTACTGACTAATGTTCCTATTGTTAGAAACGTTTACAACACGGTAAAGCAAATCATCGATACCTTTAGCTCCCAGAACAAGGCAGTCTTTCAAAAAGTGGTCCTCCTACAGTTTTTTCGCAAGGATATTTACGCCCTCGGTTTCCTCACTGGTGAGGGTAGAGAAGAGGTTCGCTCGCGGGTGGGTCGGGATGTTTACAATATTTTCGTCCCCACAACCCCCAACCCGACCAGCGGATTTCTCGTCATGGTGCCGAAGGAAAACGTTATCGAAATGGATATGCCGGTGGCCGACGGTATGAAGCTGATTATTTCCGGCGGCGCTGTGGTTCCAGTTTATAATAAAATAACCGGCCAAATGGAAAATGTTGAAATCAACAATCCCGAGGCCGCGCCCATTGCCCATGCCCGGAGCAGTGTAGAAACTTCAGTAACTCCTCCGGGCGATTGACCGGGATGCCGAGCCCCCGGCTAAGCACGGAAGGATTCCTCTTGAGCAAGGAGGTCGCGGGTGAATCCTACCAACGTTACCAAATCTTTTCCCAAGGCGAAGGTTTGCTTCTTTGCCTCCAGAGATTTTCAACCAAAAAAACTCCCAAGGTTCAGCCGGATCTGTTTGATCGAGCCCAAATTGATCTGGAAAAACCTCAATCTGGAATCGCCTGGTTTCTGCGTGATTATCGTATCATCTCCAGGCACAACGGCCTTGCAGGAAATTATAAAACCTTCCTTCTGGCTTCAGAGTTTGCCGCCCTACTTCTTAAAAACCTGTCTCATGTGGAAACTTTTGAGAAACTTTTCAGCTTGACTGCAATTGCCCTGGAATCCTGGGAAAAAGGGTATAATCCTGAAGTGGTTCTGCTGAAAACGCTCTACCTGTTTGCCCGCCACGAGGGTTATCCGGTAAAGGAGGATTGGTGGCGCAATCTTCCCCCCAATGAGCGGGCTCAGGCCACCCGGATTCTCAATAAAAAAATCGAATCTTTGAACTTCGATGAGGATGTCCCGGGGAGTCTCCTCAACAATATCAAAGAATGGATAACACGTGAAACCGATATCCTGCTTTGATCGGGGTTTTTGAACTCTGCTAAGGTATTGCCAAAACGGGCATTTTCTGACAAATATCTTTAAACTCTGCATAACGATGAAATTTTTGATCCACATTTGTCTCATGGGGTTTCTCTTGGTCTTCTATTCCCCCCTCTATGCCCAGGAACAAAACCTGACTGAAGATTCGGTTGAAGAAGAATCTGAGGAAGGTGAAGAAGTGGACAAAGGTCCCACCGCAACAGATGCCAATGCGGCTAAAATGATTGAGTATCATTTGCTTGTGCGCGGCGGACCGGAGCAAATCAAGACCCTCGAGACTATCGAGAAAAAGGGCTCTCAGAAGGAAGGAAAGAACCTCTATGACATGATTTGGTATCGGAAGGCGCCCCATAAATACCGGGTCGAACAGTCTTACCGGAAACTTGGCCGGGATTACCGCACCATTCGTGTTTACGACGGTCAAACGGCCTGGACGCAAGAGGTTGAACCCAAGCCAAAACCGCCGGCCGTCATGACCACGGCTCAAGCCAAGGACTTTATCATGGAAGCGGACTTTTACGGTCCCTTGGTCGATCACCAGTCAAAAGGCCACTTCTTTGTTTACGACAGTTCCACCACCGTTTATGGCAAACCGGCCTATATAGTCAAAGGCAGGCTGAGCAACGGCGCCATCGTTTTCTACTATTTCGATGCCAAAGACTACCTCATTCGACGGTACGGATTTTCGGAAAAATTTGCCGCATCCACCGCCAATGCTGATTACTACCCAACCGGTTTTCGCAAATTCTACGGTGTCGTCATGGAATTGGGTCGCGAATATGTAGCCAACAAGAGCATCTATAAAAAAGTCGACTTCGAGAGCATCAAGGTCAACGAAGAGATTTCGGACTCCCTCTTTACAATGCCAAAAAGCAAAGAGTTCTGGCTTCGCCAAAAGGACAAGTGATTTTTGATATATGATGCTGGATGCTTCTTCTCTCAAATCCTGACACTGGGCGCCATCTCGCACTACTTAGAGGGCCTCTAAAAAGTCGAAATGACGATGGCAGAGATGATTTGTGACAGTCAGCAAGGCGCATCAATCGATGTTTGGGCTGGAAGCCCTGACTCGGTTGATGCAACGCCGCTGATGCCTCAAAACACTCTGTCCCAATGGGATGCGGGCGGGGATCGAAGGTCGCCGCGTTGGTTTCATCACTTCTCGAATTTTTGAAACAATTGGGTAAACTCAGGGGGATAAGGAATTCTTACCCCGTTTCCTCACCAACTAAAAGAAAGTTATTTGACCGTCGTCCGGTTTGGTCATTCCGATCATCCGGTAGGATTTTTCGGTTAAAATGCGCCCTTGCGGGGTGCGTTGCAGATACCCCTCCTGAATGAGATAGGGTTCGTGGACTTCCTCCAATGTGTGTTCCTCCTCACTCACCGCTACAGCGATGGTGCCTAGTCCGACGGGGCCGCCTTTGTAATTTTCCGCCATCAGGCGGAGGATTCGCTTGTCCATTTCGTCCAGCCCATTTCGGTCGATTTCGAGCAATTCGAGGGCATCCGCTGCGACCTGGGCTGTGATTTTCCCTTCCGCTCTCTGTTGGGCGAAGTCTCGCACGAAATGGATCAGGTTGTTGGCAATGCGGGGAGTTCCCCTCGACCTGCCGGCGATTTCCGCAATCCCGTCATCATCGGACTCCACCTGAAGCAGGCCGCAACTGCGCCGGACAATGGCCAGCATTTGTTCGCGCTCGTAATAATCGAGGCGGGTTTGCAGGGTGAACCGGCTTCGCAAGGGCGCCGTCAGCAGGCCGAGGCGGGTGGTTGCGCCAACCAGGGTGAATCGGGCTATGTTTAGGCGCACACTCCGTGCGTTGGGCCCCTGGTCAAGGAGGATATCGATGCGGTAATCCTCCATGGCCGAGTAGAGATATTCCTCCACGGTTTTGGGAATGCGATGAATTTCGTCGATGAAAAGGATGTCGCCCTCCTCCAGGTTGGTCAGCATCCCGGCCAGGTCCCCCGGTTTTTCTACTACCGGACCCGAGGTAATGACGACTTTTCTGTCCATTTCGTGGCCGAGAATGCAGGCCAGGGTGGTTTTGCCGAGACCCGGAGGGCCGCTGATGAGAATGTGATTGAGGACGTCCTCACGGTCCCGTGCCGCTCCCACCATGATTTGCAACCGCTCAACCGTTTTGCTTTGGCCGGTGAAATCCGCAAAAGCCGTTGGTCGCAGAGCCGCCTCCACGTTTTCATCCCGGTTCAGAGCGGTCTGCAGGTAATGGGCGCCTTTTTCCGTTTCACTCATGGGAAAAATTAAACCTCGACCAGCATTTCCTTAGGCATTTCAGAGGCGGGGAGGCGGGCAATGTCAGCGCCAAGTTCTGTTAACCTTTCATCAATATGCTCGTAACCGCGGTCGATATGGTAAATGCGCTGAATCCATGTTTCCCCCTGGGCGGCCAATCCCGCGAGTATGAGGGCGGCGCTGGCTCTCAGATCCGATGCCATGACGGGAGCCCCCGACAATGAGTCTTTGCCTTTAATAATGGCGCTGGGTCCTTCGATCGAAATATCCGCTCCCATGCGTTGAAGCTCGGGAACGTGCATGAAGCGATTGGGGTAGATTTTTTCTGTCAGAATACTCAGGCCGGGCGTCAGGCTCATCAAGGCGCACATCTGGGCCTGCAAATCGGTGGGGAAAGCAGGATGGGGCAGCGTAATCAAATCGACTGGCCGGCGTTGGCCGGCGCCGATAACTCGAATGGAGTTTTCTCCAATTATTTCCGTCTCAATGTCGGCTTCCTCCATCTTGTCGAGAAGGGCGCTGAGGTGGTTTGTACGCACTCCGGACACCGTCAAGTCGCCCCCCGTAATGGCTCCGGCAAGGAGAAAGGTGCCCGCTTCGATGCGGTCGGAGATGATCCGGTAGCGGCACCCATGCAATTTTTCCACTCCCTCCACGGTCAGGTGATGGCTGCCCACACCGCTGATATTGGCGCCCATGGCGTTGAGCATTCCGCAAAGATCGACGATCTCCGGTTCGCAGGCCGCGCTTTCGATCCGGGTGCATCCGGGGGCCAGTACTGCGGCCATGAGGAGGTTGGCCGTGCCGGTGACGGTGGGGCCATGCCGGCCGCCCAAAAAAAGATCCCCGCCGCGCATGGAACGGCCATCGATATGAACATAGCCGTTGGAAATATTTATGTCGCAATTCAGTTTGCTCAAACCTTTGAGGTGAAGATCGATCGGCCGTGGGCCAATGACGCAACCTCCCGGCAGGGAGACATCGGCCTGGCGCAGCCGCCCTACCAATGGACCCATCAAACAGACGGAAGCCCGCATTTTGCGAACCAGTTCATAGGGCGCCCGTGAAACCAGGTTTTCGGCCTTGAATACCCACCCGTGAACTCCCTCTCTGGCAACATGTGCCCCCAGGCATTGCAGGATTTCCGCCATGTAGCGCACATCGCTCAAGTCCGGCACATTCTCGATGATGCATTCCTCGTCCGTAAGCAGGGTGGCCGCAAATATCGGCAGTGCGGCATTTTTGGCTCCACTAACGGTAATGGAGCCGCGCAAGGGATTTCCGCCCCGGATTTTCAGGACTTCCATAGTTCAGAAAGGAGATCAGTCCTTGCTGGGAGAATTTGAGGCTCTGGGACCTGGGGCAGGCCTATTTCTGCGGCGGCGGTTGCGGTTGGGATTGGCGGCATTGGGATTGGAATTGGACCTGGGCTTAGGCCTGTTGCTTTTATTAGGGGAATCACTCGGGGAATTTCCCTTGCTGGCAACCTTTCTTTTTTGCCCGGCGCCGGTGTTTTTGGGGCCGTTTTTGCGATTTCGGTTTTGCCTTTCCTTGTTCCAACGATCTTTTCCCTGCCCGTTGTTTTGTTTTTGGTTCGGGTTTCTTCCTCCCCGACGACGGGATCGCCTCCTTCGTCCAGGAGGACCATCATTTCTTTGTGACGGTTTCTTTTTCCTATCGGGAAAGAGTTTCCTGATGAGTTTACCCAGGCTTCCAAAAATCCCTTTCACTCGCTCCACAAAAAAAGTTTTCAGGTCGCCATCGCCCAGGGACATCATGGTATCCGAAAACGGATTGATCATCCCGGTATTTATTTTCTGGGTATATTTTTTGGTTCGGGTGAGGCGATGCGCCCTTCGCAAAATAGCGGCCCGATTAGATGTGCTGTGACCCTGCCTGTTCGGTGAATATTCGATTACTTCACTGCGATGGGGAGCACTGGGAGCCAGCGAATTATTGGCTCTGGAATTTTTATGATCGGAAACGGACGCATCGTTTCGGGAGGCCGTCCGGGGTGTGTCAATTTCTTCAAATGTTGGCATCGATAGTTTAAATTAGCTTCAAGGTGAGTGTTGTTAAATATTGAACCTTTTCGGCTTCCGCCCTGCAAAGGAACATTGGATCGCTTAACAATTTGATTTTTTAAAAATGTCATTCAAGAAAATCGTCTTTTCAGGGCGGCCTTAAGCGGTCAACCGCCCGAAATCTCAGCCTAAGTCTCCAGGGCGTTTTCTGGAAAAATCACTTATGAATCCAATTACCTGAAAACTGGCCTCGATATCTCAATATCAATAGTGGCCGATTTTTTCGTCCGACTCAATTCTTTTTTCCAGCCCTTTCTAAAATCTACAGGAAACAGCCTCTAAGAAGCCTTCTTAAAAATGACATGGGGTATTTCAGCTGCCCGGCGGGGGGAAGGGGAAGACGGTTTTTATGCCGGCCAGGGTTTCCTCGGTGGTGTGGTTGCCGGGAACGCATTCGAATCCGACCGGGCCGTCCCAGCCAAGGGCCTGCATTTCCCGCCAGATGGCGTGGATGTCGATTTCGCCCGAACCTGGCATGCCGCGCCCCGGAACATTGGCGATATGAATGGCTCCCGCTTTATCAATGGTGCGCCGTAGGTTGTTGATGATATTTCCCTCGTTGATCTGCTGATGGTAGAGGTCGAAAACGAATTTCAGGCGCGGGTAATCGATGCGCTTGACCAGTTCGTAGGTGTCGCTGGCGCTGCGCAGGAGATAACCCTGGACGTCGTCCTGGGAGAGCGGCTCGATCAGCAGATCGACATCGACTCCCGATGAGGCAACCAATTCGGTCACTTTTTTCACCCCTTCATCAAGTTGCTCCCAGCGCTCCTTATCGGTCAAGGGCCGGGAGTGGGGCACGACAATTCCGCCATGGCCGACTTCATCGGTCTGCAAAAAGAGGGCTTTGACCCCGGTGCGTTCGGCCATATCGAGAGATTCCTTGAATTGCTCAAGAATCTTTTCGTGGTCGGCCGTATCGCAGAGGGAGCCGCGCCGGGAGCCGAAAACGGAGTTGACGAAAATACCGTTGTCTTTGGCGATTTGGGCCAGCCGGTCGATATCCTTGTCGATCCAATCCCAGTAATCAACCCCGCTGAAGCCGGCTTTGGCGGCGGCGGGGATGCGTTCTTCGAGAGGCAGTTCCTTCCACAGAAACTGGTACTGGGGCACCCCTTCGATTGATTCGACCATTGCGATATATTCCATTGTAAATTCCGATTTTTTTAAAATTACGGTTTAAGAGAAATGTTTGCAGTAGTGGGAGACGCCGGTGGGCAGGAATATGCCAGCTTTATTTTTGTCTAGTCAATGACTTAAATCCGCTCCAAGTTCTGTTCCCATGAAAGCTGATCTCGTTATTCGCAATGCTCGGGTGGTGGACCACACGGGCGAGTTTTTTGGCGGTATCGCCGTCAACGGTGAAAAAATTCTTCTCACCGGCACAAATAATTCGCTGCCCGAGGGGAAACGGGAAATCGACGCCGAGGGGCGCTGCCTCATGCCGGGTGTGATCGACCCGCATTGCCATCTGGGGGTCAACTACCCTTACGACGAGGATATGCGCAGCGAAAGCGCCCAGGCGGCGCGCGGCGGCTTGACCACTTATTTCCTCTACATCCGTAATAAGGAACCTTCCTACATCCCTTTTTACCACGACCGGCGGACGGTGGGGGAGGCCAATTCCTGCCTCGATTTCGGTTTTCATTTCGGCATTCAGCGGGAGGAGCATATCCATGAAATCCCCCAAATCGCGGAGGAAACCGGGGTGCAGTCCTTCAAGCTTTATTTCGGTTATGAGGCGGATAACCCGATTGGCATCGTTCCCGCGACGGACGGCTGGGTTTACGCGGCCATGCAGCGGGCGGCCAAACTTCCGCGGGGCAAGGTATCCGTTCA
>JAJFLV010000092.1 GCA_021772535.1 Opitutales bacterium
TAACTCAAGCGATCAAGATCATCTTGGGTCATCCAGTCCGGTATCATTTTCTGATGTCCCTGCAATGTGTCCGTTGCCACGTGCTGTGCCAATAAGAGGGGAGACGGGCGCGACGCATTTCGTGGTCCTGATGGGCGCACGTGGAAGTGAAAGTGTCGTTGCCGTTTCGAAAGCTGAAGCGCCACCGGTTCATCCTGACGAAGAGAAGTTTTCTGTGAATGAGGCGACCAGCAAGACGATTATTGGTGAAAGTGAGCCCATCCAACGGTTGGTAGAAATGATTCAATTAGTGGCAGCCAGTGAGGCCAGCGTCTTGATTCAAGGAGAAAGTGGAACGGGAAAAGAATTGGTGGCTAAAACCATTCATGCCTTGAGCCGTCGACGAGCCCACCCCTTTATTGTGGTGGAATGCAGTGCGTTACCTGAAACCTTGCTGGAGAGCGAATTATTCGGGCATGTAAGGGGGTCTTTTACTGGAGCGGTGGCTGATCGCAAGGGCTTGTATGAAGAAGCCGAAGGCGGCACGATTTTTTTAGATGAAATTGTCGATACGACGCCCGCCTTCCAAGCTCGGTTGCTGCGGGTATTGCAGGAAAGCGAAATCAAGCCTGTGGGAAGCAATCAATCCATCAAGGTCAATGTCCGAGTGCTCTCGGCTGGTAATAAACCCCTTGAAGAGTTAGTGAAAGCGAAGACGTTCCGGGCAGATTTGTATTACCGGTTGGCGGTGTTGCCCTTAACGGTTCCTTCCTTGCGGGAACGCAAGGAAGATATTTCAATATTGGCTGCTCATTTCTTACGATGTTCGGCACAAAAACATGGATGTGCTCCAATGAGACTGAGCCAAGAGGCGGAGTTGGCACTGCTGCAACATCAATGGCCGGGCAACGTTCGTGAATTGGAGAATGTGATCGAACGAGTCGTGGTGACTTGTCGGCATTCCATCCTTGGCCCTGAGGATCTATTTATTGAGTATAAAGAAAGACAAGAAAAAAATGATTTGAATAGAATTGGAAAAGTTGCACGACAAGAAGCCGAACGAAGTCAAATTCTGCAAGCGCTCCTTGATGCCAAGGGAGATAAAACCCGCGCTGCCCGACTTCTAAGCATTAGTCGTTCAAGTCTCTACAACAAGTTGCGAGATTACAACATTTCGTAATCCTTTGTATTTCCTGCCCTAAAACGCCTCACTTTTTTCTGCGAAGCGTCCTAGTGTTTGAACACATAAGTTACTGAAAAAATTTAGGTATTGATGGGTCGCTCCGTTCATGCCCAAGACAGTGGAAAATGCCTCGCTAAGCCTCTGCGGTCCAATTTTTTTTAGATGATGCTGTGAAGTGCGCTGGTGTTGGCGGTTCTCGCTTTTTATTTGATTATTTTGTTGACGGCACTGTTGTTGCTGGTTGGACTATGGGGGACGAGGGCAAGTCGAAGTGCCTCCAGAATGCACTGAATGAAAGGACAAGTCGCTGAATGGAACGGTTTTGCCTTCCAGAGAACATTTTTATAAGCGATTGGGTCTATGTACTAATTCTAGAGGGAGGTGCGGGATGAGCAAAGGGCAGTCCATTGTACGTAGCAGTCTATGTGGGTTGATTGCGTTTGGGATGTTGTGGGCCGTTGCAGAATCAGGTATGGCACAAGCGGCCACGGTGGAGGAACGGTTGGAACGATTGGAGCAAAAAACGCTTTCTGCTTCACCAGGAGCGGAACAAGAAACGGGGAATATGGTCTTCTTTCGTGGTGGAGGGGCTTGGGCGACGAGTGATCGTTCGGGGGAGGTCTTCACAGATGTCTTTGGGTTCCAGGGAAATAATAGTGGAGATTCGGGATATTATGTGGGCGCGGGGCTTGACCTGGTCCTCACCAGAGATATTTGGGATCTGTTTCCTGGAACGTGGGTGTTGGGTGAAATTGGAGTGGAATTCAAGCGATTTGATTCCAAGAGGGTCACGCAGGCTGTTCCGTCCACTTGTGCCGCAGCTGGAGTTCCAACCTGTTCGGTAAGAAAAGAGAAAGTCCAAATCACGATGCTGACGGTGAATGTCGCACCGAAAATCATGTTTATGGAAGGTAGCCGTTTTCGCCCTTGGATCATTCCTGCGGGATTAGATTTTCATGTTATTAGTCCTCCGTCTGATGATACAACAGTCTTGGATATTGGCGTGCAATTTGGGGTGGGGGCGCAATTCCGAGTGTGGAAAGCACTCCATCTGGGTGTAGATGGTCGTTTCCATTTAGCCACGGGGCAAACGGATACGACGAACAATTTTGGTACTGCTGGGGCTTATTTCGGAATCGCATTCTGAGTATGGCAGCTTGAGGGAAAGCTGAGAGGAATTTCACTTTTCTCCTCCCGGTGGCATGGGACTGTTCGCACAGTGGGCTTTTTGATTGCATGGGTTGTGGTGACCAATTGAGATTTCCCGATTCGGGTTTCCGATCTGTTGTTCAATCTAGATGTGTTTCATGCCAATGGAGACGAGGAAGTTGTGAGTCAGGCGGCCGAAGGGGCTTATATTTTCAGGCTCTTTCCGATGCAAAAGGCGATAAGACCCGCGTGGGACGTCTCCACAAGACTTGCTGTTCCAATCTTTAAGTTAGGCAACCGCACCATAGAATAGCACTGCCCTAAATTTCCCCATTTGGCCATAACGTGTGTCCAGTTAATTGGACATCTAACGCATTGATTACATTGACTTGTTTCGGTGCAGAAGATATGGCTGCCCAGACCAGTGGAATATTGAGCCATAGCTGGCTCATTTTCCAGTATAACGAATTGTCATTAAAGCCTCATGAGTATTGCCTCTTGTTATTATTTGCAGAGATATAAGGTACTTGGCATTTATGTTGCTAAATCTCTTACGGCCGACATTGGGGCGGGCTGTGATGGACCGGCCTCCGGAATGCCCAACCTCCTGAATTTTATGAGGCTACCCAATGTCGGCGCTAAATCGGGAATAAGGATGAACGAAGTATCAGAAGAATCAGGCAAACAGTGGAAGATTGTAGGCAACAAATAAACGGATTACATTTTGGTTGGGATTTTTTATTCACCATACGTCTTAGGTAAAGGAGGCCGGAGTATGTTTCACGTCAAATCGACGTTATTCACAGTTTCAGCATTTTTGGCGCTATTTGGGGGAGCGGCCTTATGGGGTACGCCTCTCGTTGTCAGTGCCGAAGAGGCTTCTTCTCCAATGGTTCATCCCGTGGGGATGAATTCCCAGTCCCCTGGATGGGCCGAAAGGCTCAAGGGGCAAACGATTGTGGAAGATGCGATGGAGGGTCGCGCGGAGCGGGCGGCACTCGTTGAACAGCAGCATCAACGGATGATGCAGCAAATGGAGAAAGAAATGGACCACAAGGGCGCCGACACAGGTGCGTTTAATTCCATGTCGATGATTCATCAATATGGTGGTGGCCCGGAGAATGGCTTATTGGCAAGTAATTCCAATGTGGAACCTGTTTCGATGAAAGGCGGGATGTGTCCCAAGACGGCCCCCGTCAGGAATTATGATATATCGGCGGTCAATGTTGAAATTACCTTGAATCAATGGCTGGATTACTATCCTGGGTACATGTATGCCTTGACGGAAAATATGGACAAGGTTCGTGCGGAAGAAGCCAAGAATGCCGCCGCTCGTGAAAAGGAAGGGCACAACGACCCGGGCGGTGTGAAAAATGGCATCCAAGATCAATGGATTCAACCGTTGGTTATTCGAGGGAACCAAGGCGATTGCGTCAAAATTACACTTCACAACAAATTAGAGTTTGGGGAAGAAGTGAGTTTACATATCAATGGCTCAGATATGGTGATGAGTGACACGGGTCAGCCCGCACTTACCACTAATGCCGATTCGGTGGCAGAAGAAGGTAAGACCATTAATATGGAATGGTATATCCATCCAGAAACGCAGGAGGGTGGTCGCCAATTTCATACCTTCAGCAATGACCGGGAATTAACTGTCATGGGTATGTTTGGGGTGTTTGTCGTGGAACCTCGGGGATCGAATTACTACGAACCTTTAGGCACGGGAGAAGCCACAGAGGCCAGCAGTGGTTGGCAAGTGATGATTGATAATGGGGATGGCCCAGACTTTCGGGAATTTGTCCTCATTTATCATGAAGTCGGAGATGAAGCCTTCCGTCCCGTGAACAAACACGGGGACTTCTTGCCCCAACGCGATCCATTGACGGATGCCTATCGTCCAGGTGCACGGGCGCTTAACTATCGGAGTGAGCCGTTCGGCATCAATAATATGCATGTGCAACATGAATATTTTGGGTTCGAAGATGAGTCGATGGCGTATAGCTCTTATACCTTTGGTGATGCAGCTCCGACGATTCCTCGGAGCTATTTAGGCGATCCCGCCAAGTTCCGTATTGTGCATGGTGGGTCGGAAGTCTTCCATTCCCATCATCCGCATGGGGGTTCTATTCGGTGGCAACGGAGTCCACGCGCGACCCAAATGCCTGTGTGGAATACAGGGCAAACTGGGCCAGTGAAGTATCCCGTGATTCGTACTAAATCTGATCGGGTGGATGTCGAAGTCATCGGGCCATCGGAAGCTTTAGATTTAGAAACGGAATGCGGTTCCGGTTTATGCCAATGGTTGGCTGGAGATTTTCTTTTCCATTGTCATGTTGCACATCACTATGTGGCTGGGATGTGGGGCTACTGGCGTGTGTATAACACGATGCAGGTGCCTGGCATGCAAAATGATGTGATGCCTCCCTTGCGGGAGTTGCCGGATCGGTTGGATCGTATCCACAAGCCGGTCTCATCTGATCAGCTGGTGGGTAAGACCGTCAATTGGTTTGGCAAACAATTTAAGATTGTCGGTGAAGGCAAGAGTGATTGGAAGGTCGAGCCAGCCGTCGTCAATATCAAAGACTGGGTCGAAATGCAGTTGAGTAATCAAGGGAAGCCCGGTCATAAGGATGATGAGCTCGGTCAGATGAAAGCCTATGATGCGACCGTCATTGATTGGGTCTGGGACGGCGCAAAGGCCATGAGTGAGAAAGAACCAACGATTGGGGAGAATCCCAAGTACAAGCCAGAGTGGCAAGGGTATACGCCAGGTGAGCGTCGGGCCATTCGGTTTGAACCATCTACAGGGAAAGTGGCTTGGCCATGGTTGACGCCACATTTTGGTAAGCGAGTGCCATTTTCGAACGATCATAATCCGGCACCGTGGTTAGAAATGGTTCGGTTAAACCCGGATGGGACTCGGTCAGTGGAACCGGCTAAACCTGGAGAAAACGGGCCTTGGAGTCTGTGCCCTGATCGAGCCGGTTCGCAAGATTACAATGTGCATTTCATTAAGTTGCCAATTGAATTGTCTGCGGCGGAAGGCGATCAGCCTGCCATCGTCGATCCTAATGGGTTGTTGTATGTCGTGCATGAAGAAGAGGAAGCGGTACGAGCTGACAACGATAAGAAGTTCCCGTTGGTGGTTCGGGCCAATGTGTATGATTGTATTGATTGGACGTTGACGAGTGAGTGGTTAGATGATGATATCACCAATTTCCAATCGTCCAAGATCAATACGCATTTCCATTTCTTTCAGTTTGATAATCAAGCGTCAGACGGCGTGATTTCTGGATTTTCCTATGAGCAATCCATGCGTCCGTTTACACAATTTGAGAAGCCAACCAAAAAAGGCTTACCGATTCCCATGAATGCCAAGGTGACCAAGGCAGCGAAAGCGGGATCGAAGACTTTGGAAGTCACCAATGCTGCACAATATCATGTGGGGACTCCCATCTTGGTTGGTGCAGATAATGTCAAAGAAAAAGAAGTTCGACGCATTGTGGAAATTGATGGCAAGACTCTGACGTTTGCCTATCCACTCAAATTCAAGCATCCAGTTGATGAGATCGTGACCGTGGAATATGTGCGGCAACGGTTTTGGGTGGATGCAGATGTCGGCAGTGTGTTCTGGCATGACCATGCCTTTGGTGGGACCACTTGGCCACATGGTGCGGTCGGAACGATGATTGCTGAACCTTTCGGCTCTACATGGCATGATCCGAAAACCGGTGAACGGATTCGGACCGGTCCCGTGGCGGATATTCATGCGGTGGAACGCGTTGGCCATGATGTGGCTGGCAGCTTCCGTGAATTAATGGTGCATATCATGGATACTGTGCCGCATACAGTAAATGTTGTGACGGCAGGAAATCCTCCGGGGCAACCCATTGATGTGGCCTTGGAAGCCGGCCGGACGGTGTCATTTATTATGCCGCCAAACGATCAAATTAAAATGACGCCCATGCCGTTCTTAAATGGGGGAACCCATACGACAGGTGGGGCATTGAATTTCAGGGCCGAGCCATTCGCGCAACGATTGGCGAATAATCCTGATCCATCGAAGATCTTCAGCAGTGCGGTGCATGGCGATCCCAGTACAGCCATGATACGGGCCTACTTGGGTGATGCCATCGTATTTCGGCTGTTAGACGTGACGATGAATGAAAGTAATGTGTTCACGATTTCTGGCCATTCGTTCTTGTCTGAACGATATGCGCAAGAAGCGAATCGTAAGCATTCCCTGCATATTGGGATTGCTGAGCGATATGATTTGGTTGTCCCTGAAGCGGGCGGTCCTCGCCATCAAGCTGGCGATTATATGTTCTTTAATGGACGCAGCTCAAAGTTCTCGGAAGGGTCCTGGGGGCTTATTCGAGTCCTCGATAAACCGGTGGGTGATCTTCAGCCATTGCCGAACAAGGCGTATGGGAAAGAGGGGATACCGGAACGATTACCGGTGTGTCCAAAAGATGCTCCAGTGAAAGCGTTTAATGTGGTGGCCATCGATCATCCGGGGATGAATTTTAATGTGAATGCTCCGGACTCGATCGAAGTCGACTTTGAGCGGACAATTGAACTGCGTAATCCAGAGGCAAAGATTTATGTCCTGGAGGATGAAGTGAAAAAAGTCTCAGCTGATGCGCAACCTATGCCGTTAACCATACGGGCAAACGTGGGTGATTGTCTCCAAGTCAAATTGACGAACAAGCTCAAAGAAGGGCAGGCGTCATTCTCAGCATTTGGGATGGCGTTCGATCCCAAAGATTCACAAGGCGTGAATTTAGGGAATAACAAGGGGGACCAAACGGTGGCTCCTGGAAAGTCGAAAACATACACCTACTATGCAGATCCCTTTAATGGGGAAATGCAAACGTTAGTGTGGGATTGGGGGAATGTATCGACAAATCCCCGTAATGGTTTGTTCGGAGGCGTTATTGTTGGTCCTAAGGGCTCGACCTACCGCGATCCGAAAACGGGAGAAGACATTTCTCTAAAAAATAGCTGGAATGCTGATGTGATTGTGGATCGGACCATTCAAGGGAATGAAGGCCGAGCCAACTATCGTGATGTGGCCTTGTACTTCCAAGACGAGGACAACATCATCGGAACCAGCTTTATGCCGTATGTGCAAAATGTGGCAGGGTTAACCGGTGTGAATTATCGTGCCGAACCCTATCTACATCGAGAAGAAACGGGATGCTCCTTGGGTCGGATGTTCCAACCCTGTGAAGTGGACAATCCGCAGGATCCTGTCACGCCAACCATCGAGGCTCATGCCGGCGACAAAGTTCGCATTCATGTCTTTGGTGCCAGCAGCGAGCAAAATGGCATGTTTACGGTGGAAAAACATGAATGGCCAATCGAGCCCTTCTTGCCAGGTGCGGATATGATTAGCACCGTTGAATTTTCAGGTTCCGAAGACCTGGATGTATTCATTCCGTCTGCCGGTGGAAAATGGTCGCTGCCTGGTGACTATGTGTGGAGCAATGGCCGGTTACCCTATTCCCAATCAGGACAATGGGGTTATCTCCGGGTGCTGCCGAGCACGGATCAGCGGATTCTGCCATTGTCAGGTTCTGCGCCTTCCAATCAGCAAGCCAAACATGATGATCCTGGCACAGCCAAGATCATTCCTACCGTCGCAAAATAGCCCGCAACGGGTGCGTGGTGAAAGCCAAGGCGGGGAAGTCAATAACGACTTCCTCGCCTTTTTTTATGAAAAAAGCAGAAATGAAAAATTACTCAAACGACCGCCTTGGGGTCAGACAGCGTTTTACGGTAAAATAATGAATCACCTAGAATATAATTTGATATCGAGATCGGTGAAATAGCATCAGTGGTCCTCTACTTGGAAGTTTAACCAGGAGGTGTCACATGAGATCATGTTCCCCATTTCTTCTAGGTGTCGTGTTGACTGGGAGTGTTCTATTCACCGCTTCTATTGCTGTGGGAGGGTCAGGGCAGCACCATGGTGGTGGAATTAACCCAGAGGTCGTAGCAGATTATATCCATGCGGTGATTGAAGCGGATCGGACATTGTATGCCACACATGTAGTAGATCGTATGCAAGAGACTGGGACAGTGATTGCGTCTGAAGGATGGAAAAAACAAAAGGCCCTTCCACTCCCAGCACAAATGTTATTGTTGTCGGGATTAAAGGTCGGGGAGAGTGGCTTGGGGTTACAA
>JAJFLV010000093.1 GCA_021772535.1 Opitutales bacterium
TGCTCCCGGTGCCGCCCGGCACGGTGGTTTCGGCCAAGAAAACCGGAAAAGTAGTGGCCGAGCTGATTGAGCATGAAGAGCGCTTTCTCTTACTTAAAGGCGGTCAAGGCGGCCAGGGCAATCTTCGCTTCAAATCGTCCATTAACCAGGCTCCGCGAAAATCCACTCCGGGCACACCGGGGGAGGAAGGGCGGTTTCTATTTGTATTGAAATCCATTGCGGACGTCGGGCTGGTGGGCTTTCCCAACGCGGGCAAATCCACGCTTACCGGCCTGATTACCCGGGCCCAGCCAAAGGCAGCGCCCTACCCTTTTACGACTTTGCACCCGAAAGTCGGCGTAGTGGAATATCCCGAAGAGTATACCCGACTGCTGCTGGCCGACATTCCCGGACTGGTGACGGGGGCCCATGCCGACAAGGGTCTGGGACATCGTTTTCTGCGGCATATCGAACGCTGCCGATTGCATCTGCTGCTCATCGACATGGCAGGTGTGGATGGACGGCAACCAATTGAGGACTATGAGGAACTGTTGAGCGAGCTGGAGTATTATAATCCCCAATTACTGAAAAAACCCCACTTGGTGGCTGCCAACAAAATGGATTTGGAAGAGGCGGGGGAAAATCTGCAAATTTTTCGTAAAAAACATCCTGCTACAGAAGTTCACCCGATGTCCTGCCTCACGAAAAAAGGGGTCGATAAGTTGAAAGGAAAACTTCTACAGTTGCTTCAAAGCCAGTAAACAAGCCATTCAGAGAGCCATCCGGGAGCGCGAAACCAACCCTTGATCGAGGAACTACAGGCTGGGGACGAAAATCGGTGTTAAGATGGGTTTTAATTTCGGGGTTGCTTAGTTCTTATTCAGGTTTTACAATCATCACCGATGAATTAATCAAAAAGAATGGATTTTTAGACAATAATTATGGGGGGGATCAGATAAATGCAAAAAAACATCCTCATACTGGATGACGATATCGATTTTAACAGCCTGTTAACCGACGTTTTTCGGCAGGATGATTTCAATGTGATTTCGATCCAAGATCCCCGGAAGGCAGTCGAAGTTTTTAGAGCGAATGATTTTGATCTGGTCGTTACCGATTTCCTCATGCCTGAAATGACAGGCACTGTGTTCGTGTCAAAAATCAGGGAAATCCGCGCTGAGGTGCCGGTTGTGGTGGTCTCAGGCTTTTTGGAAAAGAATACCATCAAGGATTTCCTGGAAAAAGGTGTGGAAATCATTTTCCTCAAACCTTTGAATATTTTTTCTTTGCTGAAAAGAGCAAAGGCCGTGATAGAAGAGGCTGAAAGGGCCGACGAACAGAGCGGTCTGCCGGTTGAATTCCAATCCTTTCCGGGCAAGTCAGCGAGCACCCGGGAGTTGGCCCAGCAATTGTATGCGAACCGTAATTTTCGGTCGAACCTTCTCTTGGTCGGGGAGGAAGGCAGCCAATTCAAAAGGGTTTGCAGGGATTTATTCCATTTTCACAAGGAGGGCGGAGAACATTTGTATTTTCTGCAACCAGGAGCCTCCGCAGAGGGTGTATTGTCCGAATTAACCAAACTTAATGAGGATTCAACGGAACGAATTACCCTTGCGGTTTTGAATACGGAGAAGTTGAGCAACGAAGAACAATCCATCATCTACCGCATCGCCCAAGGAGAGAAACCATTCGATGACTTGCCCGGTGAGGTTCGTTTTGTTTTCTGCCTGAACAGGGATAGCGAGACTCTTTTTGAAGAGGGGCTGATTGATGAACGCTTTTTCCAATTCCTGGGCGGGTTGAAAGTCGTTGTCCCGCCCCTCCGGGAATGCGTTGAGGATATTTCCGCGCTGGCACGCCAAATCCTGCAGGAGGAAGTAAATAAATCGGAATCGCACGCAAAAGCGATGATTGAGGGCAAGGCTCTCGACTACTTGGAAAAAAGAAATTGGCCGGGCAATTTTACCGAGTTACAGGATTTAATGAGGATAGCTTTTAAAATGGGCCGTTCGCCGCTCATTCAAGTGGAAGATTTTGAAAAGGCGCAGGATTTCGAGGATCTGGATCCAAAAAAAATAAAAATTGAGAACCTGCAGGAGTATGTCAAAGGCGAGCAGGAAGAATACACCAAGGCGGTTTACAACCTTTTGGAGGGAGAAAAGGGAAATAAGGCTGACTTGTCCCCGCCTGCAGTGAAACCCCCTCCGGCCCAGTTTCAATCCATTCCCCTTTCGGAAATAAACCACCGGGTAAAAAAGTAGTCCGGCACCGGGGCTACCCCCAATCTTCGTCTCCAAAATCCATATCATCCTCGATCCCGATATCCTCAAAACCGGTTTCATCTACGGCAACTTCGTCTGCTCCGATATCCTCAAAGCCGGTTTCGTCAACACCTGTCCCCTCGGGGGTCTCTGACTCCGCTTCCGTTTCTGCTATTGCTTCGTCGGCCGGGGGCGCTTCTTCGACTTCCTCGAAGCCGGCGGCGCAGCGCCTGTACAGGTGCATAAAATATCGGAATTGGCGAAAATCCTCGGGTAAGAAAACATCAAGGTTTTCGTGCAGCTCCGAGTCGTCGATGGCTTTCCACTGCAATTGCAGAATTTGGGGATGGTTTTCGGGTTCCGTCTGGATGAAGAGCGGACAGTCGACACAATGGGAGCCACTAATGCGCTTTTTGCAATAGTCCAGGTTTTGGCGGCGGTATTCCCCCTCCTCGTTGGCGGTGCAATAATTGAGGCGGCAATCGGCAAACTCCGGCTGCAGCATCGTTGAGAAGAAGTATTTCCCCATGTGGGCCAATGCGAAGCGAGCTTCGGAGGTTTCAATCCGGTCGAGCAATTCGGTTATCAATTCCGCTTTAACCTCCGGTTCGAGACTTACGGGTTCGCCTTTTTCCTTTTTGGGCAGGGGTCTTGAAATACCCTCTTCCTGAGCGATCGCCCAGAGGGCGGCGGAAAATTCGTCCACCAGGTCGGAATCAATTGGCGACAGTTCGTTTTTAGCGCAGAAACGCTCCACGATTGGTGTAACAAGGGAGGCGAAGGCAGCTGCTTCATCTTCATTGTGCTCCTCCAAAAATCCCTGGTAGGCTTCTGCGGTCAAATTAGCGTGCTCGAACATTGGCTGGCTTCCCCTCAATCATCCCCTTGTGGTCGTGGTGGAGGTAGAGTGCTTGACGATGATATTTGCGAAGCCCGCTCGCCCTTGTCAACAACGCAGGTCATTTAGGGTCTGACGGCGACTCGCGGCGGGTATCGTGTGTGGCGAGGCTGTAATTGAGGATTCCCAAGGCTACCGTGGCTGCAGTTTCCACCCGCAATACGTTAGGACCAAGGGAAACCGGTTGAAACCCATGCCGGTAGGCAAGCGCATATTCCTCCTCCGACAAATCGCCTTCGGGACCGATGAGCCAGACCGCTTCCGTGGGCGGGTAATCTCCAAAATTGAGGGGGCTGCTCTGCTTTATATGATTCTGGTCCAGGGAGGCCAATAGTTTGAGGGAACCCGAACCGGGGGACAATCCGGAACAGTAATCTTCCAGGGACATCGGCGATTCAATGCAGGGGAGAAATGGATTGCCCGATTGCTTGCAGGACTCGATGGCAATTTTGCGCCATCGCGAAATTTTGGATTTGTAGGCGGAAGGGGTGATTTTTGCCTCGCAATGAGCGGTAATCAGCGGCTGCACGCTCCAGACGCCCAATTCCGTTGCTTTCTGCAAGATCCGATCCATGACATTGCTTTTTGGCAGCGCCTGGGCCAGGATTATTTGGCATCGGGGAGGCTGCACTCTTTGGCGGCTGAGCACGGCAAGACCGGCGCCGCTCTCGTCAGCCTCTTCCAGGCGGCATTCCCAGAGATTGCCCTCGCCGTCGAAGGCGGTCACATCATCACCTATCCTGGTCCTTCGGGCTTTCAAAAGGTGACGGCTTTCCGAGGCGCCCAATTGGATAAATTTCCCCGGCAATTCACCGGCCGGGGCCGAAGAGTGAGAGTAATAGCACCGAATTCCCGGCATAGGGCAGGTTTACCAGTTCGAGCAGCCATGAATCAACCGCAAAGGATAGCCCTGAACAGCTGATGTTGTGCCTTGCGCCCGGTCTCTAATTAGATAAAGTTATTTACGCTTGTAGCCGGACTCGGCAACGCCACCACGATCATCTTGAAGGTGTCGGTATGAATCCGTAGATGTTGATGCAGATTTGGAAAAATGAGTCTCACTCTTGATTATTCGGAAAAGCTCGAATCCCTCCTGAAACAACCGCTATACGGCAGATTGCCGGCGGAGCAGAAGGTATTCGTGAGGGAGGTCGCCTTTGAGCACCGTTTTACTTTTCAGGAATTCCGCCAGGTGGTGGAAGCTTGCCGCGATCTCAACATGTGGGGTGAAGAGGATCTGCAATGCTGGTGGAAAGGGCAGATAAGCCGGACCGATCTGGAGGGAAGGCAGTTGAAAAAACATCTCTTGAGGCAACTGCAAGCCCACATGCAAGGATTGAAAAGCGGTCCCGCGGTTTATCCCGGGGAGACGCCTGGCCTGCCCGAGCCGCCGAGAAGAAACCCGGTCGTAAGTGAAAAATCCGATAAAAAGATATTCGGCCCCTGTCCGGTGGCTTCAACGAAGACCATTTGTTGCAATCTATACACCATCGATGCGGTCGACAACTGCCCCCTGGGTTGCAGTTATTGCACGATTCAAACCTTCTACCAGGACAAAATTGTATTTGATGAGGATATCGCCGAGAAATTAAAGCTCATTACGTTAAACAAGAATCGATTTTACCATATCGGCACGGGCCAATCCTCGGATTCGCTGGCGTGGGGCAACCGTAACGGCATCCTGGATGCGATGTTTCAATTTGCCGAGGATCATCCGAACATACTGCTGGAATTAAAAACCAAGTCCCGAAATATCGCTTACCTGCTGGAACGGGATGTCCCCAACAATGTCGTCTGCAGTTGGTCCTTGAACACGCCCATCATCATTCAAAACGAGGAACATCTAACGGCCAACCTGGAGGAGAGACTGCAAGCCGCCCGCACCTTGGCGGACAAGGGTATCAAGGTGGGTTTTCACTTTCACCCCATGATTTACTATGAGGGATGGGAGAGGGATTATCCGGATGCGGCCAGGGATTTAATGGAGCGGTTCGGCCCGCAGGAAGTTCTCTTTGTTTCTCTTGGAAGCCTCACGCTGATCAAACCGGTTTTAAAAAAGATACGCGAGGTTGGACGCCCGACAAAGATCCTGCAGACGGAGTTGGTTCCGGACCCCCATGGCAAGCAGACCTATCCCGATGAGATCAAAATTAAAATGTTCAAGGCGATGGACGAGGCTTTGCGGCCTTGGCGGGAAAAGGTTTTCATTTTCCTTTGTATGGAAAAAG
>JAJFLV010000094.1 GCA_021772535.1 Opitutales bacterium
GGGTTTCTCCATGGACCACAGTGGAGCTAAAACTTTTCAGGCAATATCGCGGATTGATTATCTTCCGGTCATGGAACCGGTATTGACCTTCATCCGAAATAGAATCAGCCATCGACAGATTCACCTCGATGATGCGGTGACCCATGTAATTTTGGATCCGGGGCTTTGCCTGCAAATCTTGTCCCTGGCTAATTCCACCTATGTTGCGCCCCAGAGTTCGATCGACGACCTGGAATCTGCCATGCAGTTGATCGGAATGGGAAATCTGGAAGATATTCTGCAAAGAACACGCAATATCATTCCCTTTGAACAACTTTTTTCTTCTTTTGCAGGCCATCGGTTCTGGCTTCATCAGGTGGGAACGGGGCAGCTATGCTTAGAGATAAATGATCTTCTCACTCTAGGAAAAATTCCGCATGCTTATCTGTCCGGTTTACTCCATGATGCCGGCAAAGTGATCCTGGCCTATCTCTTCCCCGAGCAATACAATGCCGTTCTGACTTGGTCGCGGGAGGAAAAAATACCTCTGACGGAGGCTGAATATAGCTGCTTCTCCATGACCCACGAAGAGGCCGGCGCAGCTTTCATCGAAAAACAATCACTTCCAAGCCAGGTTAAATCGGCCGTTCGGTTCCATCGATTTCCGGAAAAAGCGATCTCTGACCGCGAACTTGTCGCCATCGTCAACATGGCCAATTTTCTGAGTAAAAAGATGGATGTCGGATACAGTGGCGCCCCTTTGAAAGAATCTGACACGGAATTGCAGGAACAGCCCGGCTGGAGACTGTTGCGCGAACATTTTCACCCCCGATTCACTGAGGACGATTTCGAAAAAGAAATTTTAGAAAGGGCAACCAGAGTCCAGAAAGAATTGGCTGTGGTTACCGGCCAACTGGTTCTTTCCCAAGATGGTATAATGGCAGCAACCGGTTAAACGGCTGTTTGAGGACGCTCGGGGTGAGGCCAATCCAAGTGGAAAAATTCGCCTCGCGGAGAGTCTGTTCGCTCATAGCTGTGGGCTCCGAAATAGTCCCTCTGGCCTTGCAATAAATTTTGCGGCAGCCTGGCGTTGCGGTAGCCATCGTAATAAGCCAGGGAAGAGGACAAGGTAGGTGTCGGAATTCCGTGATTGACCGCAGCCGAGACTGCTTGGCGCCAGTTGGCCTGCGCTTTTCGCACAGCCTCGTTAAAATAAGGATCGAGCAGAAGATTGGCCAGCGATGAATTGTGCGCGTAAGCCTCCGTTATTTTTTGAAGAAAGGCGGCCCGTATGATGCAGCCCCCCCGCCAGATTTGGGCAATTTGACCGAAGTCTAAGGTCCATTTGTATTCTTTTTGAGCCTCCCGCATTAATTGAAATCCCTGGGCGTAGGAACAGATTTTCGAGCAATAAAGAGCGTCGTGCAAAACCTCAATAAATTCTTCCTTGTTCCCGCTGAATTCAGCGGAAGGTCCGGCCAGAAGCTGACTTGCGGCTACTCTTTCTTCCTTAATTGCGCTTAAACAGCGGGCGAAAACCGCCTCTGCAATAGTGGGCGCACAAATTCCCATATCGAGGGCATTAATGCTGGTCCACTTGCCGGTGCCCTTCTGCCCTGCCGCATCAAGAACGATATCGACAAACGGCGCCCCGGTGGCGGAATCGGTCTGCTGCAAAATATCAGCCGTTATTTCAATGAGAAAGGAGTCGAGAAGCCCCTCGTTCCATTTGGCAAAGATCTGGCCGATTTCCCCAGCCTCCATACCGAGAAGTCCATGCATCAGGTGATAGACTTCGCAGATCATCTGCATGTCCCCGTATTCGATACCGTTGTGGATCATTTTAACGTAATGGCCGGCCCCGTTGGGTCCTATGTAAGCAGCGCAGGAGACTCCTCCTTCAACCGGGTTTCCAGGCGTCGCCCCTTCAAGCTGTTTGCCAGTGGCGGCATCGACTTTTGCCGCCACGGCATGCCAGATGGGCTCGATTTCCTTCCAGGCTTCAATGGCCCCACCGGGCATCAGCGAAGGCCCGAAACGGGCGCCCTCTTCTCCGCCGGAAACACCCGATCCCACAAAACGAAGCCCTTGAGCGCGCAATTCCTTTTCCCTGCGGATCGTGTCCGTCCATAGCGCATTACCGCCGTCGATAACGATATCTCCTTCATCGAGGAGGGGGATGAGCCCCTCTATAACCGCATCTGTGGGCTTGCCCGCCTGGACCAGGATAATAATTTTCCTTGGAGCGGCAATGGACTGGACAAATAGTTCCAGCGTTTCCGCGCCGACAATGCCACCGGGAGTATCGGGATTTTCCGCCACGAACGCTTCCATTTTCGAAGTCGTGCGATTGTAAACCGATATCCGGAAGTCGTGATCGGCGATATTAAGAGCGAGGTTTTGACCCATCACTGCCAGGCCGATGAGTCCGATGTCAGAAAATTCTTCAGTCATAATAAATTTGAATTCGATTTATGAGAAAGCTAAATCACCGCCTGCTTTGAGGGGAGGTGTATGGGAGCGAATCCAGCCCGAATCGCCATCGGCATAATGTTCTTTTTTCCAGATGGGCAGACGGTGCTTCAATTCGTCCATGATATATTGGCAGGCAGAGAAAGCTTCCGCCCGGTGCACAGCAACCACTCCCACCCAGACGGCCATTTCCCCGATTTTCAGGTGCCCGGAGCGGTGAACGCAACGGGCTTCCAGAATATCGAACTTTTCCCGTGCTTCTTTTAAGATGAGGTTGCCTTCTTTATCCGCCAGGCCGGCATAGACTTGATACTCAAGGCTGGAGACAGTTTTTCCTTGATTGAAATCCCTCACTCTTCCAGAAAATTCCACACAGCCTCCGGCCTCCCTGTTCAGGAGAGGTCCCTGCAGGTCGAGGTCTTCAAGCGGTTCTTCGGAAACTGAAAACATGGACATTCCTGACGTCTTGGGTTCGCTCACTTATGGCTGCGGCGTGACAGTCCCGATTTTATTGCGGAATGGGCTACTGCTGCAGCAACCGTCTTTGCCACGGAGCGGTCAAACACACTGGGCACGATATAATAGGGTGAAAGATTCTCATCCCCGACGACAGAGGCGATGGCAAAGGCGGCGGCTTTTTTCATCTCTTCATTGATGGTAGTGGCCTGGCAATCGAGAACGCCTCGAAAAATCCCCGGAAAACAGAGTACATTGTTAATTTGATTGGGGTAATCGCTGCGACCGGTTGCCATAACGGCAACATGAGGCTCTGCCAGTTCCGGAGCGATTTCCGGCGTGGGGTTGGCCATGGCGAAAATGATCGGGTCAGTGTTCATGTTTTTAACATCCTCAACCGACAGCAGATTGGGGCCGGATACGCCCACAAAGAGGTCGGCCCCTCGCATCATTTCCTGCAATGATCCTTTTTCCTGGCCGGGATTGGTTATTTCCGCCATACGGCGTTTTTCTTCATTCAAGTTGGTCCGGTCACGGGTAATGGCGCCTTGACGGTCGCATCCGATAATATTTTGCACCCCAAGGGAAATCATCATTTCGGTGCAGGCAATTCCGGCGGCGCCCATCCCGGCCACCACAACCCGCAGATTTTCGAATTTTTTCTGCACCACCTTGAGTGCATTAATCAGGGCGGCGATCATAACCACTGCGGTCCCATGCTGGTCGTCATGAAATACCGGAATATCGAGTTCCTTGCTTAAACGCCGCTCGATTTCAAAACAGCGAGGTGCGGATATATCTTCCAGGTTGATGCCACCAAAGCCCGGGGAGATATTTTTAACAGTCTGCACGATTTCGTCCGGGTCCTTTGTATTAAGGCAGATAGGAAAGGCATCGACCCCGGCGAATTCCTTGAATAGCATGGCCTTGCCTTCCATCACCGGCATGGCCGCTTCGGGACCGATGTCGCCAAGGCCCAGCACGGCCGTTCCATCGCTGACTACGGCAATCATATTTTTCTTAACCGTAAGATTGAAGGCCTCCTCGGGCTTTTCATGGATAGCCAGGCAAACTCGCGCCACCCCTGGGGTATAAGCCATTGAGAGTTCATCCCGCGTCTTGACGGGAACTTTGCCCCGGACCTCAATTTTTCCTCCCCGGTGCATAAGAAATGTGCGATCCGAAACATGGACAACCTCCAGCCCATCGACTAGATTCAGGGCTTTCGCAATCTTATCGCCATGCTCGGTCCCTGTGGTATCCACCGTGATTTCACGAATAATTTTACCATTTTCAACCCGTATGATATCAATGGCGCCGATATTACCACCGCATTCGCCGATTACCGAGGTCGCCCGAGCCAGCACACCTGCACGATGATCGAGTTTCAAACGAATGGTTATGGCATTTCCGGGACTTGTGATCATGACGATGTATTAATTATCAACATTCTAAATTGGTGTAACTTAAAACCACGGATTCAGCCGCCGGCCACGGGAGGGAGAAACACGATTTCGTCGCCATCGGCGATCGGCTGCTCGAAATCGACAAAAGCACCGTTGACCGACACCCGGAGATCATCGCGGGAAAGGGTGAAACCACAGTCTCGTTTTAGATCTTCATAGAGCGCCCCCGCCGTGGAAACGCTTGTGGTTCGGGTTTCCGCATTGAGCCCGCGCTGTTCGCGAAGGACTGCGAAATAAAGCAAGGAAACGGTTTTTTGGTCTGCTCTCATGATTTCCGGGAAATTTTTAATATTTGTAAGGCTTCCCTGTAATCGTCCGGTGTGTTGATATTGTCAAGTGCGCGGACATGAGGAAGCTGGAGTAATCGAGGATTGGTTTGCATCATTATCTTACGCGGACATGGCATTTGCTTCCTGTTAAAAAAATCAAGCAGGATGGGCAATGCGGTCGGCTCATAAATCGCGCAAAGAGGCTCTGGAAGACCATCGAAATTACTCCGGTAAACGGTAAAGGGCCGCTCAGAATCGCGATTTTTTACAAGATGCTTCAAGGTTTCAATATCCAGAAAGGGAAGATCCACGGCAAGAACCAGCCAGGGATGGCCGGGATGTTTTTCCAGTGCCGTTATTATGCCTCCGAGAGGACCGATATTCTCCAGCCTGTCACGCAGAATGGAGGTATTGAACTCAGGAATTTCCGCTTCAACGGGCGCCGTCTGGCCGCATCGAAGAGATAGAAAAACATTGGAACAGACTCGGTTAGCCAAATCGAGAACATTCTTCAACTGAGATTTCCCTCCGTAGTGGAGAAGGGCCTTGTCCTTACCCATGCGGGCACTACGTCCCCCCGCCAAAACGAGTCCGTAAATATCGTTTTTTTCAAAGGACTCCATCTAATCTATGCCTATCTTTTCAAATTAGATTTAAAGAGGGGAATCAGGAATTAGGGGCCACCTTGAAATCACTTTTGCCCCCGGTCTTTTTTATGAGGCGGATGCTTTCGATGACGATCTCTTTGGAGACCGATTTGCACATATCATAGATGGTCAGGGCAGCCACCGAGGCCCCGGTGAGGGCTTCCATTTCGACCCCCGTCTTGTGGGTGGCCTTGGTTTTACAGTCGATGATGACGCGGTTATCATCGGCGGGCAGAATCTGGATTTTGCAATCCTCGATAATCAGGGGGTGACAAAGAGGGATGAGTTCGTGGGTCTTTTTAGCGGCCATGATCCCTGCCAAATAAGCGGTCTGGAATACAGGCCCCTTTTTGCTCATGAGTTCGCCCCCGATAAGCTGTTCCATGATTTCCTCGTTGAGCAAAACAACCGCTCGGGCATGAGCTTCACGATGCGTGATGGACTTTGCCCCGACATCGACCATTTCCGGCTGATTGTCGGGATTGATGTGGGATAGACCGGTCATTTCAATTGCGATGTTGGATGAAGAATTCGTCCTTTTGATATTTTATGTCCAGGCAAAATGATAGGCCAAAAGACACAGGATGCAAGAATCAGGTTATGGGATGCGGGTTTCAGGATTCGACAACGGAAGGGGTTTATGAATTTGAGGAATTACTGAGAAATGAAAAATATCCTACATCGCACATCGTGCCCTTTGAGATGGGACGCCTGTATTCGGCATCTAATTCCAGGGAAAATACCTCGGGCAATACCCCGCTGGAAATTCATCCGACTCCCGGCCGGGCAGCTCGACAAAGCCGGAGGTCTCCACAATCGAGGCGTAGTCCCCGGAATTACTGCCGGGCCGCGGAACCGCCGAGAGGAGCCCGTTCGATTGTGGTTCGGCGCTGACCGGCAGGAAAAGGGTCACAGGAGGTTTGAAATCAAAGGGTTCGGCCAGGACAGCCCACACCGGCAACGAAACCGGCAAACCGAGCATTTTCTCGAGGGCGGGAATAACAAACCGATGAAAACAAATCAAGGTGGACAGGGGATTGCCAGGCAGGGCAAATACGGAAACCGGAGAGCGGTCCTCTTGAACTCCGAACCAAAAGGGTTTTCCGGGCCGCTGGGAAACTCCGTGAAACAGTTTTTTCACTCCCAGTTTGGCCAAAATTTCGGGAACATAATCGTAGCGGCCCTTGGAAACGCCGCCACTGAGAATAATGACATCGGATACTTCCAAAAGACCCGCGATTATCTTCTCCAACTCCTCGGGTTGGTCGTTAAGATGAAACCGCTTGACAGTTGGAATACCCAAAGCGGTCAACCCCGTTTGCAAGGAGTAAACATTGGACGGGCGGATTTGATGCTGGTCCACCGGCTGACCCATTTCCACCAGTTCGTCACCGGTGGAAACGAGGCTGATATTGGGGAACCGTGTGACCTTCAATTCGGTGCAGCCACAGGCCGCGGCTACAGCGATTTGCCGGGAGGTTAGCCGACAGCCGGGTTGCAGAAGGGATGCTCCCTGTGGGTAATCGGAACCTTTTTTATGAATAAAACGGCCAGGCACAGCCTCAAAACCATCGATGACTCCGGCAAAACCGTCTTTGATTTCCACTTCCTCGTAAGGCGCAATGCAATCGCATCCAGCCGACAGGACCGAACCGGTCATGATCTCAAAGCAGTTTCCGGAACCAGGGAGAGTTTTCGGGGGCGAACCGGCCGCCTGGATTCCGGCAATGGCAAAATTGCGGCCGCCGTTTTGCCAGTCTTTATGACTGAATGCGATGCCATCCATCATGACCCGATCATAGGGAGGCACTTCACGGTCGGCATGCACGGTTTGGCGAAGAACCCGGCCCATCGAGCCAACCAGGGAAACCTCCTCTGCGGGAAGGGTTCCAGTGGCTTCCTCGATGATCCTGGAGGCCTCGTTGACAGTGATTAATGACATACCCATAGACAAGACAGGGAATACGTGGAGGGCAACGATTATTGGTCCACTCATTAGCATTGGACAATGTCTCCTTTTGGCGGCAATTTGTTCGCCAGATTGATTTCAAGATTATGGATTTTCCAATAGATACCCTCAAAAGGCCCCTCAAGGACTTGCGCATTTCGGTTATCGACCAGTGTAATTTCCGCTGCCCATACTGCATGCCGGCGGAGGTTTTCGGGAGCCAGTACGCTTTTCTAAAACGAGACGAGCTTCTCAACTTCGAGGAGATTACACGTTTGGCTCGAATCGCCACGGACCTGGGCGTGCATAAAATCCGCCTGACCGGCGGGGAGCCCCTGCTGCGTAAGGACCTCGACCAATTGATTAAAATGCTGGCCGATATTCCGCGCATCGACGACCTCGCTCTGACCACCAACGGCGTGCTCTTGCCGCGATTTGCGGAGCGTCTTAAAAATGCCGGTCTGGGGCGAATAACGGTAAGCCTGGATGCCCTCGACAACGACTGTTTCCAGAAAATGAACGGGCGCAATGTTGATGTGGAATCCGTTTTGAAAGGAATTGAAGCCGCCGCCAAGGCCGGATTGGGCATCAAAATCAACATGGTGGTGCAAAAAGGCGTCAACGAGAATGAAATATTGCCCATGGCGAGATTATTCAGAAAGACGGGTCATACCTTGCGTTTCATCGAGTTCATGGACGTGGGCAACCATAACGGCTGGAAAATTGAAAAAATCTTTCCTTCCCGCCAAATCGTTGAACTCATCCAGACGGAATTTCCCCTGGAACCCCTCAACCCCAATTACCGGGGCGAGGTTGCCCGCCGCTACCGTTATCAGGATTCGAACGTGGAAATCGGCATAATCGCATCGGTCACCCAGCCGTTTTGTGCCAATTGCACCCGTGCGCGTCTTTCCGCCGACGGCAAGCTCTACACCTGCCTCTTCGGGACCGAAGGCTGGGATCTGCGCGAGGTCCTCCGCAACGGCGAAACCGATGAAGACATTCG
>JAJFLV010000095.1 GCA_021772535.1 Opitutales bacterium
GGCGTTGGTTTGCGCCCGAGGGGCTTCCAGCCCATCTTGGCGCGAAGCCGCCTGGCATCTGCTGCCGTGGTGCTACAAACATCATTCATCTGCGAATTTGAGATAGGTTCTAAATAAAGTCGTTGCTTTGATCGGACGATCAACGATCAGACTGCTTTTTCATTCATGAAAACTCTTGGCGATATTTCCGCAAACGGCAAACGGGTGTTTGTCCGGGTGGATTTTAATGTGCCTTTCGATTCCGAGGGTGATATATCCGACAGCACCCGGATTGAGGCAGCCCTGCCCACCATCAAATATTTACAGGAACAAGGCGCAAAAGTTATTCTGGCCAGTCATCTGGGACGACCCAAAGGAGAGAGAAATCCACAGTTCAGTCTCAAACCGGTGGCAGCGGAATTGGCTCGGAAACTGGGATTGCCGGTAATTTTCCTGGAAGATTGTATTGGTCCTGAAGTGGAATCCGCAGTTCGGGAAATTCTCGACGGTTCGGTTGTTTTGCTGGATAACCTGCGCTTTCATCAAGGCGAGGAAAAGAACGATCCTGAATTCAGCAAGGCATTGGCCAAACTTGCAGAAATTTTTGTCAACGATGCCTTTGGAGCGGCTCACAGGGCCCACGCATCGACAGCAGGATTACCCGCCTTGATGAGAGAAAAAGCGGCCGGATATTTGCTGGAGAAAGAATTGGCCTACCTTGGCCAGAAGACCGCAAATCCGAAACGTCCCTTCGTGGTAATACTGGGAGGAGCCAAAGTGAGCGACAAGATCGGGGTCATCGATGCTCTTCTGGAAAAAGCGGATTCCATTTTAATCGGCGGAGCGATGGCCTACACTTTTCAATTGGCGGGGGGATTCGACGTTGGATTGAGCCTTTGTGAATCCGATAAAACCGATATTGCCGCCAAGATCCTCAATTCGGCGAAGAAGAAGGGTGTCCGTTTTCTGCTTCCGGTCGATCACCTGATTGCCGAAAAACTGGACTTCAAATCTGCCTCAACAGGGGAGACCCGCGTAGTCGAAGGCAGTTTTCCTGATGGATGGTCGGGAATCGACATCGGCCCCAAAACAATTGAATTGTACCGAAATGAAGCCGCCCATGCGGCTACCGTCCTTTGGAACGGGCCGATGGGTATTTTCGAAATGGAGCCCTGCAGAAAAGGCACCTTTGCCGTAGCTGAAGCTATTGCAGCCAATACCGAAGCGATATCCATCGTCGGGGGAGGGGACTCGGTCAAGGCGATCAAGATGGGGGGATTTGAGGATGGCATCACCTTTATCAGTACCGGGGGCGGAGCCAGCCTGGAATTTCTGGAAGGCAAAACGCTTCCCGGTGTGGCGGCTCTGGAGGATAATTTATGAAAATCATGCGTTTGCCAAAAACATATATTCTATTCAGTTTACTGACATCACTGCTGGTCGCTCTGGCAACCGCCCAGACAACCATTGAACCGGTTCCGGAAAATTTTTACTCAACGGCGGAAGGGAAAACCGGTTCGGATTTGGCTGATGCTCTTCACGATATCATCGACGGCCATACCTTTATCTCGTACTCCCAGACGGATGAGGCATTTCTAATAACCGACCAGGATCCATCGATTGGCACCAACGCGATTTTAATTTATTCAAGAGTCTCGGTGCCCTTCACCACATCTACGGGAATTTATAATCGGGAACACCTCTGGCCGCGTTCGAGGGGGATCAGCGATTCCGGTCCGGATAATTCGGACCTCTTCAACCTTCGACCAAGCTTTGTCTCGACCAACAGCGACAGGGGAAATTTGATCTTTGATGAAAGCGATGTTAGCGATTCAGGCTATCGCCCGCCGGGTTCTTTTTCACTGGCCCCGCTGGTTTCCAGTGATTCGGATTCATGGGAACCGCCGGATGAGGTAAAAGGCGCCATAGCACGGTCCATGTTTTACATGGCAGTGCGCTATGACGGGAGCGATGGCGCCACAACCGACCTTACTCTGACCAACAATTTGCAATTATCATCCACAGAATTGGGTGCACTGGACACACTGCTTGCCTGGCATCAGCAATTCCCAGTAACCGATAGGGAACGTCTGAGGAATCAAATAATTTTCAATAATTTTCAGGGCAACCGAAATCCTTTCATCGATTTCCCGGAATTCGCCGACATGATTTACAACCCCACAACCACAACGCCCGATGTTTTTGGGGGTACAACGATTATCGGTTTTTCCGGTTGGCGCAGTTCTGAGTGGTACCTGAATTACAATGTCGATTTCTGGCCCTGGATTTTTCATGACGAACACGGCTGGCAGTTTGTTTCCGAGGACAGCACGGAAAACGAAATATTCCTATGGGACCTAGGTCTTGGTGAATGGATTTTTCTCACACCTGACACCTATCGCTGGATTTACATTTTCGGCGAAAACCCGGGCTGGATATTTACATTCGACGACAATATGCCCGGCCAACGCTTTTTCCAAAGGTTCGACGATGTCAGCATATTCAGTGTTCCGGCGGGATTGCCAACGAATTGAAACCTCTGGGGCTCCCGTCCTTAAGGAAAAAAGAGCTGATCCTCGTCATATTTCATTTGTCCACCTTATCTAATCGACGGGCATTGATTTTCCCTGTTGATTCAGTGACAGGATGGAAATTGAAATTCTACCTCAGGATTTTAAAGGGTGGATAAACACGGTAATTTTGATCGTGGTGGGCCTATTGGCTATTGCGTTTTTATTTTTCTGGATGATGGCAATGCCGGGTAAAAGCCACTCCGGTAAATTGCCTGATTTGACCGTTGAGGAAAAAGAAATCGCAAGGCGTTTGGAAAGCCATGTGCGCAAGCTGGCCCACGATATTGGTGAGAGAAATTTTATGGCCTGGGCTGGCTTGCAAGCAGCGGCCGAATACCTGGAAATGACACTTGCCGACATCGGATATGAGGTCCGGTCACAATACTTTGAAATTCCCGAAGGCTCCGTAAGAAACCTCGAGGTGGAGATAAAGGGAACAGCCCGGCCAGAGGAGATCGTGATTGTGGGCGGTCATTATGATTCGGTAGTCGGGTGCCCGGGGGCGGATGACAATGCCTCCGGAACAGCTGCGGTGATCGAGCTGGCACGACTCTTTTTCGGAAAAACGCCGGGGAGAACCCTTCGTTTTGTGTTCTTTGTCAACGAGGAACCTCCGCATTTTCAGACGCCAACCATGGGTAGCTTAATGTATGCCAGCGAACTTAGCCGCCAGAAAGAAGAGGTGGCGGCGATGTACTCCCTTGAATCCATCGGATATTTTTCAAACGAACCCAATTCGCAAAAATATCCTTTTCCCTTCAGCCTCTTTTATCCGGATCGGGGCAACTTTATTGGGTTTGTGGGAAACATACGGTCACGAGGTCTGGTTCGCCTATCACTGGAGACTTTTCGGGAAAACTGTCCGTTTCCCTCGGAGGGAATTGCCGCCTTGTCAATTATCCCCGGAATAGGTTGGTCCGACCATTGGGCGTTCTGGAAACAGGGTTACCCGGCTTTAATGGTCACGGATACGGTTCCGTTTCGAAACCCGAATTACCACCAGATAACGGATACTGTGAAGACTCTGGGTTTTTCCTTCATGGCGCGCGTTACGCACGGGCTGAAAGAGGTTATTTCCAAGGTGGCCGAAGAGAAATAAAAACTCCTATCACAGCGAAATTCTTCGTGTATAAACCTTACCTGACAATGATAAGATCAGAGCGCCTGTCTTCCGCCATTTGCTCCACCGATCCTTCTTCCACGGCATCGAAGTCTCCTTTGGAATTGATTTCCATACGACTTCCATCCACACCCAAAGATTCCAGGTAATCCCTGGCGGCATTGGCCCGCCGGTCCCCCAGAGCCAGGTTATATTCGGTCGTTCCCCGCCAGTCGCAATGCCCCTCTATGAGGAGCCTGTCAGAGGAATTCTCCAGCAGGTGGGCCGCGGCTTCCTGTAATTTTTGACGTTCCGCGGGGAGAATCGAGGCCACATCGTAATCAAAGTATATCTTTGGCAGCAAATCCCGAATCTGGTTATCCACCGACATAAAACCGGCATCGGGAGACCTCACCTCAAGCATTGTATGCGAACCGTCGTAGGCGTCGGAAACAACCCGATAGGTAAGTCTTTCACCGCCCGGGCCTAAAATGGTTTCTTCGGGAGTTGGGGGAGGGGGCTTTTTGGAACAACCGAGGACAAGCAAAAAGGGAAAGAGAGTCAGGAACAAAAAAAATCGACCTTTATGGGACATGGTAAAAATCCAGTAGTATATTACAATTTGAAAATCGGATGGCTTCTTAAAGAGATGCCCAAAGATTTACCCGGCGCAAGCAATTTAATTCAGTGGCCGGTAATTTGTGAAATATCTTCTTTTCAGGAGCGAATAGCCTCAATTTTAAAAAACTGTCTGACAGCTCGGAATTGAGCGATCCATTACCGGCTAATCCAGGTGATTTTTTAAAAAAAAACCGGCAACTTCAGAGACGGCCCGGAGTGTCAATCAATCCTTGCTCGATGGCAAACCGGGTAAGGCCTGCAACATCGTGAAGGTCCAGTTTTTTCATCAGGTTGGTGCGATGGTTTTCCGCAGTTTTCACGCTGATGTTCAACTTGCTGGCGACTTCTTTGGTGCTGTGGCTCTCAGCGATGAGCTGGAGGATTTCACGTTCGCGGGTAGTGAGCAAATCGAGGGCGGGGTTCTGAGAGGCTGGATTAGCCACAGCTTCGCGCAAAAGCCGCGCTACTTCGGGACCGAAATAACTGCCTCCATCGGCAACCGCTGCAATTCCTTTTTTAAGCTCAGACAGGGGGGCCGATTTTTCCACAAACCCGTGTGCCCCAGCTTGTAACAACTCGCGTATCAACGATGAATTTTGATATCCCGAAAAGACCAGCACCCTGGTTTTTTTCAATGATTTGGCAAATCTGCGCAAAACCTCCGCGCCATTGAGGCCGGGCAACATGACATCGAGGATGACAAAGTCCGGCTTCATTTCGATACAGAGGCCGTAGGCTGTCTGTCCATCGCCGGATTCGGCCACTACTTCAAAGCCGGGTTGCGCGGAGACAATCTGAGCAATCATCTCACGAACGGCGGTTTGGTCTTCTATAATAACAACCCTTTTCATAAAGGAAGATGGGAAAAAGTTTCCAAGGCTACATCTACCAGCTATTTGAAAGGTGCCTTCGGTGCAATCAAAATTTGTTACCAATGCGCTTTTTAATAATTGATCAACTTGTTGAAAATGAACCATGTGGGAAAGTTTCCAAACCGAAATTCATGAAGGGTTCCGGCCCAAAGGTGTAGTTCTCCCTTTTACTCGGGCCAGTAAGCAATCTTGACCTCAGCGAATAAAGGCGACTGTTTAAGCCTCAAAATGTTTATGATGTTCAAATACATTTCAGTGTCCATCAACCCAATCAGCAACGGGACACCTCCAGCATGGAGGCTTTTGCTCAAAACATTCAGTTTGATTTTGGCAGAGGAAACGAATAATAGAGGCAATCAGGTAAGTAAAAATGCTGGTTAAATTGGTGCTTTGGTTAGGAGGATTCGGGACCCACCGCCTGAGACGGTTGGGGCGTTCGGGAATTTTTCTGGTGGAGAGCCTGGCTTGTCTGGTTACTCCGCCTGTCAAATGGGGCCGAATCGTCAAGCGTGTGCAGTTTATCGGCTGGCAGTCAACCGGACTGATTTGCCTGACGGGAGCTTTTACCGGCATGGTTCTGGCGTTGCAGGGCTACAGCACATTGAAAAGGGTGGGGTCGGAAGCTCTTTTAGGCCCATTGGTGGCACTTTCGCTGATCCGTGAATTAGGGCCGGTTCTGGCTGCGCTGCTGGTCACGGGACGCGCCGGTTCGGCCTTAACGGCCGAGATTTCCATCATGCGAAATAATGAGCAAATCGACGCGATGGAGTTAATGGGCTTAAATCCTTTGCGCTACCTCGTCCTCCCAACAATGGTGGCGGGAGTCATTTCAATGACCATACTAACCTGGATTTTCGATGTCGTTGGAATTTTTGGCGGATATTTAATTGGGGTGAAACTTCTGGGTTTGCCCACGGGAACTTATTTTGGGGAAATCAGCCGTTACCTTGAGATGGACGATATCACCGGAGGCATCTACAAATCGCTCAGTTTTGGCCTCATAATGACGTGGATTTGCTGTTACAAAGGGTATTTTACGGGACTTGGAGCCGAGGGCGCGAGCAAGGCCACTACCCAGGCAGTGGTAACAACTTCCGTATTTATTCTTATTTGGGACTTTTTTATTACCTCAGTAATTTTTTAACGATTCCATCAAGATGATTCGCATAGAAAACTTAGAGAAAAAATTAGCCGGATCAGAGGTGTTGCGGAATGTTTCCCTACAGGTCGAAAAGGGTGAATTCGTGGCTCTGATCGGTGGCAGCGGCAGTGGAAAGAGCGTCTTGCTAAAACACATCGCCGGCCTCATGCAACCGGACGCGGGGCATATTTGGCTGGATGGCGTGGACCTGTGCTCAGCGCGCAAAAAAACGCTGGAAAAGATTCGCAGGCGATATGGATTTGTTTTTCAAGGCGGCGCCTTATTCGACTCCATGACCATTTACGAGAATTTAGCCTTTCCCCTGGAGGAGAAAACCCGTTTGAGCGAGGTTGAGATAAAGGAAAAGATCGCTAAAACTCTGGAACAGGTCGAATTGGCGGGAGTCGAATCGAAATACCCGGCACAATTAAGCGGCGGCATGGTCAAAAGAACCGCCCTGGCAAGAGCCATCATTATGGATCCGGAAATTATTTTTTTTGACGAACCAACGACGGGACTGGACCCGATCATCGCCGATTCCATGCTCAAACTTTTCGACGCCTTCCGCAAACGCTTGAATTTGACCGGCATCATCGTCTCACACCGGATACCCCAAATATTTTCCATTGTTCAGAAGGTGGCCATGCTCCACAAGGGAATGATCATAACCGCCCCTTGTGAAAATGGGTCCATCAATACAGAAAACGAGATAATAAGGCAATTTGTGGAAGGAACCATCGAAGGTCCAGTGCAGTATGAGTAACCGAACGTATTTATCTTCAACCACTTGCTTTTAAAATAGTTTACCCAGCAACTGAAATTTATTGAAACCGGAAAGGAAAAAGAAAAATGAAAACAAAGCAGCTCTATCTTGAGTTTTCAGTCGGACTTTTTATGGCTATCGGCCTTGCGGCAATTGGATACCTGAGCGTCAAACTGGCCAAAAAGGACTTTTTCGATACCAGCGGATATCAGGTATACGCCTTATTCTCCAACGTGGGGGGGCTTTCCGGAGGGGCTCCGGTGGAAATTGCCGGTGTGCAAATAGGCCGCGTCAAAACCATCACTCTGGACGATTATGACGCAAAAGTCCTCATGATTATGGATGAAGGAGTGGAATTGCAGGAGGATGCCATCGCCTCAATCAAGACCAAGGGTCTTTTCGGTGAAAAATTTGTCGAAATTGTCCCCGGCGGGGTAGAGGACATCATTCAGCCGGGAGGAAAAATTCTGGAAACGGAACCCGCCATGGATTTCGAGGGACTCATATCCAAGTTCGTCCACGGAAAATTTTAACCCCACAGTTCCCATGTTCCCAAAGGCAATCCCAGCAAGCGCCTTGAGGCGTTGTTTCAAGACATTGACATTCACCTTTTTGGCGTTGATCGCTCACTCCACACCCTTAAGGGCCGGTTTACCCACCGACCAGGTTAAGGAGACAATAGACAAGATGGTGGCAATACTCGATGATCCCGTCCTCAAAGGTCCGGATAATTTGGATAAGAAAAAAGAGCTGATCGGGAAAGCCGCGGATGAACGAATCGACTGGTATGCTTTATGCCAGAGGTGCCTGGGCAGGCACTGGAGGCAGAGAACAGCAGAAGAAAAGGCCCTTTTCGTATCTACTTTGACCCGTTTTTTAAAAATTAACTATACGGATATCATTGTCGACAATTTTGGGGATTTGAAGGAGATCGTCTATTATGACGAAAGTATTGATGAGAAATATGCATTGGTAAAAGTTAAACTGGTCACCAGGAATAATCTGGAAACGCCTATTTTTTACCGTCTGAAATCAAATTCCGATCGCACCGACTGGGAAGTCATCGACATCGTGATTGAAGGGGCCAGCATGGTAAAAATATATCGAATCCAGTTTGACGACATTCTCAGAAATGGCTCCTTCAATGAAGTGATCGAAAAAATCGAGGCAAAAATTGCCGAAGTGAATATCGAAGCTGAGGCGCAAGAATCTCTTTGACAGGGCTAAAATAAAGGCATAAATAAAACGCACAATATATATTATGTCTAATAAATAAATTTGCGGATTCGGCTTCGCCCTATTCTTCCGCCAAGTTGACACGAGACAAGTTTCTGGCATTTCATTGTCAAATGGCCACGAGACTCCACCAAGCTGCACAACATTCTGTCTGGTTTTTAATATTCTCAACGATTTCTCTAGCTGTGGATGCAAAATCGGGTTCCGACCAGCCATTGTCCTTTTCTGAGGACATTTCTTTTTTAAGAGAACATGCCAATGTGATTCTACTGGAGTCGGGAAAGAGCCGTGTGGCGGTTGTTCCCGATTATCAGGGACGAGTAATGACAAGCTCGACCGGCTCACCGCGCGGAACCAGTTTCGGTTGGCTTAATTATCCGGTTATTAAAAAAGGAATCTTGGAACCGGATGAAGAATTTGGGCGGCTTGAAGCCCATATTTATGTTTTCGGCGGTGAAGATCGATTTTGGCTGGGACCTGAAGGCGGCCAATACGGTCTGTTTTTTGAACCCGGCTCCGAATTTACATTTGATAATTGGACTACCCCTGCCCTCATCGATACGAAACCCTATTCAATCAGTGAAAGATCTCCGACTCATGTTCGATTTCAACAAGAAGATGAGTTGATGAACTATAGCGGGACGAGGTTTCACCTGAAAATCGATCGGTCAATCCGAATTTTGAGCCGGAAAGAGATCGAACAGGAGTTAAACGTTGAGTTGCCGGACGAGGTTTTTCCGGTCGGTTATGTGAGTGAAAATTCGATAACGAATATAGGCTTTGAAAATTGGAAACAAGAAACCGGCCTTCTCTCGATCTGGATTCTCGGCATGTACAAACCTTCACCTGAAACTACGGTCGTGATCCCAATTAAAGCTAATCCTCTGGTTGAGAAGAAAAATGGCATTAACGACAGCTATTTCGGAAAAGTTCCCGGAGACCGTTTGAGGATTGAAGAAGATGTCGTTTACTTTAGAGGCGATGGTAATTTCCGGAGCAAGATCGGAATCTCCCCCACCCGCTCGAAAAGAATCGCTGGCTCATGGGACGCTGAAAAAAAAGTATTAACAATCGTTATCTATTCACAGACAGAATCAGCCAGCGCATACGTCAATTCGATGTGGGAGATTCAGGATCGACCCTACAGCGGCGATGCCATCAACGCCTACAACGACGGTTCCCCGGCTCCTGGAGAAAAACCGTTGGGACCTTTCTATGAAATTGAAAGCTCCTCCCCGGCAGCCGCGCTCGCTCCCGGTGAAGAACTGAGGCACTTGCATCGCACTTTCCATTTCGAGGGTAACCGCGAACAACTGGATGCGATCGCGCGCGATCTGCTGGGCCAAAACCTCGATACTGTGGAAAGAGCTTTTATCAATAATACAGTTGAATCCAATAACGGCATAGACCCCTTCTCCCCTGCGGCAAAAATCAATACAGAGCCTGATTCTTCAATCCTTCCAGATGCAAAGGTTATTTCATTGACTTCGTTACTGGATGAAATGGTCGACCGCGAAGCTATTGCGCGTTGGCCTCACCCGGAGTTTACGCTCAAGCAAGCCAGCAGTTACGAACGGGACTCGAAAACTCCGAGTGATGCCAAGGGTTGGTTCGCTAATCACGACTGGAGCTGGTTTATTCGTCATGAAGAAAATAACGGCCGTAAAGAGTGGGTTCTAATGGATGTCGAGGGACCCGGAGCAATCGTCCGCATGTGGGCGGCCGGCCAGCGTCCGGTTGGCAATGAGCCAAAGGGAACGCTACGGTTTTACATCGATGGAGCGAATGAACCTGAAATCGAGGGAACATTGCACGAGCTGTTATCCGGCCGATCCTTTATCAAACCCCCACTCTCAATGGCGAATCTGCGGGAAAAAGATCACCTTTGGGAAGGTAATAATCTTTTTCTTCCAATCCCCTACGCAAAACGGTGCAAAATCACCTACGACCAGGAAAACATTCGGAAAATGGAGAACGCCAGTTTTATTCATGCGTTCTGGTATAACGTTAATTACCGAAGCTATGAATCCGGCACCAAGGTTCGGTCTTTCAGTATGGCGGATTATTTAAACTCAGAGGATAAGTTGGCCGAGATCATTGAAAAACTGAATGCCCCGGAAACAGAGGTAACCGGCGATAAAACTTCACACTTCGAGGTTATACCCTCCGGTGGACGGATCTCTCTCGATTTGCCGGAGGGTCCTTCGGCCGTGCGCAGTCTTCAAATTCGATTAAGGTCCACCGATCTGGACCAGGCATTGCGTTCGACGGTTCTCGAAATGGAGTTTGATGGAACAACAACGGTATGGTGCCCGGTGGGAGACTTTAGCGGCAGCGGTATCGGGCTGAATCCTTTTCACGATTGGTACCGCTCGGTCAATGATGATGGCACAATAACGGTCAGGTGGGTCATGCCCTACCAAAAATCAGCTTCCCTGGTTCTTCACAACTTGCATTCCGGAAATGTTGAAGCATCGGTCGAGTTGATTACCCGAGAATGGGCTTGGGATGACCTTTCGATGCATTTTTATTCGGGGTGGCGTTATGATGAACATGTTTATACCACCCCTTTTCATGATTGGAATTATGTTAATCTGAAAGGGCGCGGAGTTTTTGTGGGGGATACCTTGACCCTGTTAAACCCGGCATACAGTTGGTGGGGGGAAGGAGACGAGAAAATAACCGTCGATGGCGAAAACTTTCCCTCTCATTTCGGAACCGGGACGGAGGATTACTATGGGTATGCATGGGGCAAAGCAATATTTTTCAACGGCCCTTTTGCGGCACAACCTCGGGCGGATGGCGAAGGACACAATTTGGGTTATACCGTAAACTCTCGGGTACGTTCGCTGGATGGACTGCCCTTTCGGTCTTCTCTAAATCACGATATGGAAGTTTGGCACTGGTCTCAAAACATCGAAATGATTTTTGCGGTGGCCACTCATTGGTACGGCTTCCCCGGTTTGCAAAGTAATCGGGGGCCTCAACCGGAGGCGGCATCTGCTCTTTTAACCAAACCATACTACTACCAATACGACCCCTCGGCGATCGAGTGTGAAAGTCTGGAAATTGTCTCAAAATCGAAAGGTCTGGTTGCGCGAAAAATGTCGATCATGGAAGCTGCCGGTCTTCAGCTTAGCGGCGACTACGTGTTATGGGTGAAGGCGAAATCGCCCACGGATTTCGTCGAGCTGCGGCTTCCTGCTTCCGGTAAGCGGCCTCAAGATATCTCGATTGCCACCATGAACACCCCGGAAACACCCGTTCTAAGTTTTCAGGTAAACGGCATAAAAGTGAAATCCACGCTGGATACTCATAGTCCGAATCCGCGCCTCTCAGAGCTAACCAACCTGGGCCGTTTCAAACCGCACGACAAAACTTTCATTATCCGCATTGAGGCGACGAGGAGAGACCCGCATAGCAAACAGTCCAAATATGCCTTCGGGATCGATAAATTCGTTCTCGGCAAAAATTGAACCCACCCGCTGTGTCATGCGGAAGGCCGATGATGCGGTTGGAATGCGAGGGCCGCGGAATACCTTAAACTCGCGTTCAGGAAACGGGCACACATTCCGAAGTGACGAATTCGTGAACCTTTGAGTCGGTCAGCGAATAACAGTTCATCATCAACAATGGCGGTGTGTAAACATGCATGGTGACGAGATTTTTCCCATCTTCCATTAAATTGGAAATCTGGTGAGTATCGGTATCCTCGGAACCGCAGATATTGCCTTCCTCATACTCCCGGGTAACGGTTGGGACAATCAGACCATTGGGCGCCTTTTGAAAAACTGTCTCCGTTACCTTGCCCTCAATAACTCGTACCGCACAACTGGACCCAGGATGGTCGTGAATTGGACTGCGCTGACCATTCAGCCAGCAGATCAGAAAGACCTGGCAGGCCGGACCCCGGTGCATGAGGTTTCTCTGGTAGCAGTCCGGATTGAAGATCCGGTAAGGATCAAGTTCTTTTGAGCCCAAATGAACCTTGCGGACAAGCTTCACCAGTTCCGTAATCGGAACCAGATGATCGAAGGTATCGAGTTGTTTGAAAAATTCGCTCAGAGTCATGGGAAATCCAGTAATTTTTTAACGGTATTAAAAAAGCTTTGTCGAGCAATTTATGACACAAGAAATTGTATGCCCATCTGAGGGGTTTTGAAAAGAAGGCATGATCGTTATCCGGATATCCTGCAGGAACCATCCAGAGAATAAGCTAAACTATTGACCTCCTGATACTTTCCACTACTTTTTCGGAAAATCCGGCCTCAGGGAGATATTTTATGGTAAATAAATTCATTCGTTATTTCAAAACGGGTCCTGACCTGCCCTTAATTGAAGACCGTGAGAAGGTCAGAACCAAATACGAAAGCAAACGGCTTCGGATTTTCACCTGGTTGATTCTGGGATACGGCTTCTTTTATACCTGCCGGCTGAGCCTGTCCGTGGCCAAGAAACCGATGCTGGATGCGGGAATTTTGGACGTTACGGAAATGGGGATCATCGGTGCGGCTCTATTTTACGTTTATGCATTCGGCAAATGCATCAACGGGTTCCTGGCAGACCGCGCCAATATCCGCAAATTCATGTCCATCGCCCTGTTGTGCTCGGCCTTTCTCAATATTTTATTCGGGCTGACCAGTCATTTTGTTGCATTTATGGTTCTGTGGTTGCTCAACGGGTGGTTCCAGTCGATCGGGTCGGCGCCCAGTGTGGTTTCTCTTTGCCAGTGGTTCAGCCATAAGGAGCGGGGACGACGTTACGGCATATGGGCTGGCGCCCATAACTTGGGCGAGGGCCTTACCTTCCTGGGCACGGCCATGATAATCAGTTATTTCGGGTGGCGGTTCGGATTCATAGGGCCAGGAATCGCCTGTGTGGGCATGGCCGTGATCCTGTTTTACAATCTGGGAGACCGTCCGCAAACTTATGGGCTGCCCCATGTTGCTGAATACCGCCAGGATTTTTCAGCCGGGAAACCGAGCACCGATACTATCGGCAAACAACAGATGTTGGTTTTCAAGAGCCCCATCGTGTGGGTCATGGGCATCAGCAGTGCGCTCATGTATGTGGGGCGCTACGCTATCAACAGTTGGGGAATTTTTTACCTGCAGACGGCAAAGGGGTATGGATTGATCGAGGCCGGCGCGGCCATGTCCCTGTATCCCCTGCTGGGCTTTCTCGGGGCCGTCCTTTCGGGCTGGATCTCGGAAAAGTTCTTTAATTCACGCAGAAATATTCCCACTCTTTTTTACGGCCTGTGCGAAACAGCGTCCCTGATTATGCTGTATTTGATCCCGCCGGAGCATTTTTACCTGGATGCCCTTGCCCTGGGGTTGTTCGGATTCGGGATCGGCGGATTGATTGTATTTTTAGCCGGGCTGATTGCAGTGGATCTTATGCCCAAGGGAGCGGCCGGGGCCGTCAAGGGGCTAATCGGTCTATTCAGCTACATGGCGGCGGCCACCCAGGACTGGATCAGCGGGCTTTTGATCGATGCAGGCAAATCGGTTGTGGATAGCGTGGAGGTTTATGATTTTCGCCTGGCTTTTTATTTCTGGATCGGCAGTTCAGTACTCTCCATGGTATTTGCACTGGCAGCGTGGAACAAGAGACCCCATGAGTAGAGTAATGGCAGCATTTCTGGAGAGGCTTACCCCAACCTGACAGAAATGCGCGAGAGAAAGAAAAATTTCCTTGCCCAGGAAAGGAAAAACAAGAATGATGAAAGGTGAACAGCCATGGCAGAGGAAGAAGAAGCAGCAGTAGAGGAATACTATATCCGCCAGCCCGAATCGGAGGATACGCGCGGCCCTTTCAACATGGAGAAGATTTCGTCACTGGTGGAAATCGACCAAGTGGACAGGGAGACCCTTTATTATGACGATGATAAAGAAGAGTGGTTAGCCATTGTGGAAAACACAGAACTGGCCGACCGGGTTTTTCCAGAAAAAAAGAAACTTATCCTGAAAGCCAAATCGGATGAGGATATGGATCTCCTCAACGCGTCGGAAGATGAAATTGAGGCCATATCGGTAACAGATATGCTGGCTGCCGCCGAGGGCGACACAGAGGAAACAAAGCACCTCAAAGAAGCCGCCAAGTGGCAGGATAAGGCGGCTGCCCTATCCATGCCCTTTCTCGGGTTCATTATGCTGATCAGCGCCTTTAACAACGTGTTTCCGAATTTTTCGGTTGTCATGGAGGTGGTCAACGAGGAGAATTACATGGCGCTATTGGAGAAACCTCTCCTGCTTGTTGGATTAGGAGATTTGTTTCTGGCCATTATATTATTTCTTTCGGTTTCGGAAATTTTCCCCATGGTGCGGTTCCGAGCCATGCTCGGTTTTGGTTATTTCGGATTTTTCCACTGGGGCCAATGGCAAACCGGCGATGAGCAATCAATGATTCTAATGGCCGCAGGGATTGCCGCATCACTGGGAATATTCGTATGCACACTCACTTTGAAAATGACGCTCATGATTATTTTCGGATTGATGGGCCTCCTCGGAATGGGCTGCTATGGTTTTTACGCCCTATTTCAATAATTGCCAACGGGCAGCCCTGAGTTCTAATTTTTGACCTGAAAAAGGCCTTAACCGGCTTTTCAGCCGCCTGTTCAATTTTGCGGTCATTTTATATCAAACAATTATAACCGGACATGGCGCATAAGAATAATCAACACTCCTGGATTGCCCGCTGGAGAGATTTTTCAGGCTGGCTGAGCCACTTCCTGAATAAAGAAATCTGGAGAAGCAAAAATTTACATGACCATGGAGTAAGGGGACGCGTATTCGCTTTGTTGCGTATTCTTTCCATTCTCCTCAACGGTCTTTCCAACAACCGCCTACTCAACCGTTCGGCTGCTTTGAGTTACTATTCACTTATTGGAATGGGGCCGCTGGTGGCTATTGTGGTTATGGTTTCCGGGTTCATCCTGCAACGCGGCGATACCAACCTGGCTGCCCAAAGTTTAAACAAAGTTCTGCTGTTTATCGCTCCAACAGTCAGTGAATTGACGAAATTGGACTCCGGTGCTTCATCGGCCGGCAGCGGCGCCATGGACAGTTCTTCAGCAGCTCCGGATGCAGGAAAGGTTCTCAACGAGGATCTGATCAACCTAATCAACAATTTCATTGAAAAAGCACAATCGGGCACAGTAGGAATTATTGGAGCCCTTCTGCTGATCGTAATCGGAATTCGCCTCTTTATCTCGATTGAAAGCACTTTCAACGAAATCTGGGGTGTTCGCAAAGGGCGCAGTTGGACTTTGCGAGTGGTTTATTATTGGACTTTTATCAGTCTTGGGGCGGTTCTAGGATTTGCCTCGGTAACGGTAATTTCGGCCAGCACTTTGATGGGGTTATTCGATTATCTACCTTTCGGTAGCCAGGCATCACACTTATTCCAGCTTTTGGGTCCGCTTTTTTCTTTCGCCGCCATATTGGGTTTGCTCTGGAGTTTTTACCGGTTCATCCCCAACACCCATGTCCTCTGGCGACCAGCATTGGCTGGTGCTTTTTTCGTCACTCTGCTGCTCATCCTGAACAATTATCTGTCGTTTATATATGTGCACCGGGTCATTTCCCAGCAAAGCCTGTTCGGTTCGTTGGGCATCATCCCGGTGCTGATGATCGGTCTTTATATTTTCTGGTTTTTCGTTCTTCTGGGGGGACAGATTACCTATTCGGTGCAAAACGCCGGTAAACTGACCCATCGAGAAGCCTGGGAAAACGTCAGTGCCCACACCAGGGAAACGCTCAGTCTGGCCGCATTCCTGATCATCAGTCGAAGATTCCTGGCCTGTGACCCGCCAGTTTCAGCGGACGAGCTAAGCGAAACTCTGAGGGTTCCCGGGCATATTCTTAATGAGTGCCTTGGCCAGCTAGTCGATGTGGGCTTTGTCAGCCTTATTGTCCGTGAGGAGAGAAGTGGTGAAAATTCTGCCCGTTACCAACCGGCCCGGCCCCTCAAAAAAGTCACCCTGGGTGAATTCAAGAATAGTTTGGAGGGTTATGGTAACAACGAGGGGGCGGAATTGATCCACGAGGCAGATCCTCTAATCGATTACTACCAGGACAATCTCCAGCAAATGGTAGAATCGAATTGGGGCCTCAGAAATTTCGAAAGTCTCCTGGTCGATAACTCCTCAGGCCATTCAGAATCAAAAAGCGACGGGGAACCAGTATCGTCTAGTCCCTAATTGTTACGACAATTTTGCCGGTGGCGCGGCCACTTTCCTGATATTGGTGAGCTTCGGCCAAATTCTCCAGGGAATAGGTGCGCCCCAGATGGACCTTCAATCGGCCCGAATCGATTAATTCGGCAGCTTTTTTCAATATTTCTCCATGGCTTTCAATATTAATTCCGTAAATAGCGGGGACTCCCATGAACTCGCAATGTAGAGTGGCGTTTTTGAAGAAAAGTCCTTCCACGACTTTGTCCGTGACGGTAAAAGTAATGGTGACGAGCGCTCCGTTCATGGCCAGACATTGGAAACACTGTTCAAAGACCGGACCGCCAACGGTATCGAGAATCACTTCGCAACCCTGTCCATCCGTCTCCTCCATCACCCTCTCAAGAACATTTTCCTGCCGATAATTTATTATTACATCCGCCCCCGACTGACGGCACAAAGCGATAGAATCATCGCTGCTGGCAGTGGTTAAGACCCGGCTCCCGCGCAAATGAGCTAATTGTATGGCCACGTGCCCTACTCCACCGCCGCCAGCATGGATGAGAACATTATGTCCCGGCTGAATGCCTGCCCGGTCATAAAGAGACTCCCAGGCCGTCAACGTAACCAAGGGCACAGCGGCAGCTTCGACATGGTCGAGAGTTTTTGGACGGTGGGCTGCCGTGCGGTAATCGACGAGGACGTATTCAGCGTTGGCCCCATTGCGAGCCAGGCTGGGAGAAGCATAGACAAGATCCCCCTCCTCAAAACCCTCCACCCTACTGCCGGTGCCGACTACAACCCCGCTGACATCGTAACCTAGAATAAGGGGAAACTCCGCAGGGCCACCCAGGGCGGATTGGCGTTTTTTAAAATCCACGGGATTCAAACCGCAGGAATGCGTTTCCACCAACAGATCATTTTCTCCAGGAACAGGTTTGGGCAACTCCATCAGTCGCAATTCTTCAGGTCCGCCGTGCTCCAATATAGCCATCGCCTTCATAATCTAACAATTTATTTTATTGTAATTGTCCGCCTGAAAAGTGAAATTCCGGTTGAGACAGAAGCCAGGACTGGACACCTTCCCCTTTTCGCCAATACCAGCATCTGGGGCCATGTATCCTGCAATCCGTATCATTTCGACTCTAACCAAAATCATACCATAAAAAATAGTAGAAACAAAATTAATAAATAATATGTCTGATCCAATTGTCGTTTTTGAAACAAACCAGGGCGCTATCGAAATCCAGCTTATGCCGAAAATAGCGCCCAAAGCCTGCCAGAATTTCACCGAACATGTCCAAAATGGATATTACGACGGGTTGATTTTTCACCGGGTGATTCCACAATTCATGATTCAGGGGGGCGATCCGACGGGCACGGGAAGAGGAGGTCAGTCGATTTGGGGAAAAAGTTTTGAGGATGAATGCTCCAAGGAAGTAAAATTCGATCAAGAAGGACTTCTCGCCATGGCAAACGCCGGACCCAACACCAATGGCAGCCAGTTTTTCATCACCACCGCAAAAACCCCCTGGCTTCATATGAAGCATACAATTTTCGGTACAATTATAGAAGGATTCAATGCAGTCAAAAAAATAGACAACTGCTCCACCGATGGTCAAGATCGGCCGACAGATCCACAAACAATTATCCGGGCTTATATAAAATCCTCTTCAACGAACGATTGAAGGACATCGATGGGTCGGCAATTTCAATGACTCCTTACGTAAAAAGAAAAGTTTTTAAAGCAATCAAGGGGGAAATGGGGCTCAAGTAAAATATAACGTAGTGATCAATCGAACTTTTACTGTAAAATCTTCCGATGACAAGGAAGACCTATCTCAAGTTCAACATTATCGTTAGATTATTGAAGGCGGTGGAAACAACCATAAATTTTTGAAAAACCACTCAAAAGAAGTAAAACGAGGCCTTTTTTGCAAATTTAAGTCCTTCAATAATGAACCCGACACCCTTAAAATGCCACTCCCCGCCGCAAGCGGGAAAACGTGTGCCCGGGAACAAGGTATTTTTAAATCCTCCCGGCGAGCGCCGGGGAATGATTAAGTTCAAGAAAAATCAGAAGTATTTTCAAATAAGCCAATAATACGTTACATTTGCCTGCTATTTCTCATCGATTTAGTGGCGAATTTATACCGCAAAAATTTCGGTTAGGAGATTAATTTTTAACCCAAAAGACAGTGTCATTCCATATTTGACGAAAAGAAGAGCGATTGATTTCCGATGTGTGCATATACCTCGATAAAATTATTGTGATAATTCCCAATTTTAGACTTGTAAATCATGTCTTAAGGAAGCAGAAACTTATTGTAACTTGAAAAACTAAGTTAATTTTCAAGCCATCGATAATTCTCTTCCAATATACATAACTACAGGAAAAAAAGAACAAATCACATATTGCAACAATTACAACTGTAAGGTTATGGCAAAAAGAAAAAGGAAAGATCCAAAAAACAAGGGAATCAGCAGAATTGATTCGGGTTCAACCCACGGATGGTTCGTGCGGGGCTATAAAAATGGAAAAACGTATTCCAAGCTCTACAGCGACCTAAAGTGCGGAGGGAAAAGGAAAGCCCAGCAGGCAGCCCGCGAATTCCGCGATGAACTATACGACAAACTTGCTCAGATACCCACCAAGCCACGCGGACGAAGGATCGTTTATCGTGATTCCCGCAATACGACTGGAGTATTAGGAGTATGCCGAACAGCCAAGAAAAGCCCTAACGGCACCATAAATGAATGCTACTCGGTAAGCTGGCGACCGGCGCCGGGAGAGCAAAAGTGCACTTCCTTCTCCATTCGCAAATACGGGGAGAAAAAAGCCTTTAAACTGGCAGTGGCTCATCGCCGGAAAATGCTGCGGCAAATTCATGGGCCCGGGATCTTCCGAAAAATGGCGTCCAGGCAAAAAGACTCCTGAGAGCTGCTTTACCCCCCCCAGTAAAGAAAAAGGGCGACAGGCTAAATCAAGCCATTCTTTAGGATCACAATTACAGTCACTGCTCCAAGGCAGTGATTGCAGTGGTGGTGATGGTGTCTGCAAAAAGTGCGCTCCATTATCCTGAATTCATGCCGATCAGAATTCCGGGATGAGGATGAAGACTTTTTAGCGCATGAAAATGGGAATCAAGCCCTCCAATGCTGATTTTCCTTTTCATCCTTTTTGCTTTAACCTAACCTTCCTTCAGATTGCAGTTCCTCATGCTGGAAGGTTATTTAGTTTCGTTTTTAAAAATCGCTGTTGCTCACTTTTTAGCCGTATCTTCTCCCGGTCCGGATTTTTTTCTCGTTCTTCGCAATTCCCTGATGGGCTCCCGAAGAGAGGGTATTTATACCTCGGCCGGTATCATGCTGGGCATTGGTATTCATTTAACTTATTGCCTGTTGGGTCTTCTTTTAATTGTAAAGAACTCCGAAAATCTTTATCTCATTTTAAAATACGCCTGTGCCGGTTACCTATTTTATCTCGGTCAGCAGGCCCTTCGGCAACGGGCAACCCCAGCCGGTATTAATAGAAAGGAGTCAGAGACAGGATTACTGACTCCCTGGATGGCAGTGAGGCAGGGATTGATTTGCAACCTCCTGAACCCAAAGGCGATCCTCTTTTTTTGGAGCCTTTTCACCGTGATCATCACAGCTACCACACCTTTGTGGCTGCAAACGGCCATGGCCATGGAAATGATGTTGGTGAACTTTTGGTGGTTTGCCTTCGTAGCCTATGTGGCCACTCATCCAAGGTTGCAGCGCCCCCTGGCCCGTTTTCAAATATGGGCCACCCGGTTGATGGGAGTGGTGCTCATTTATTTCGGGATCGAACTTATTCTGGCAAAATTATAAGATCAGGTTTTTGAAAGGGCGTCCAAGAGGTGGAAATGTGCGATGGGGCGCCGTGAATTCTCATTCTGCTCATGAGAATTTTTTATTTCCCTTCGTGGAAAATTCCACCTACAATCGCTTATACGTGATTTATCTATTGATTGTTTCTCTCATCTGGTCGTTTTCCTTCGGGTTGATCAAACACAACCTGGCGGGAATCGACCCCAATTTCGTGGCCTGGACGCGCATGTTCCTGGCCTTTCCGTTATTTCTGCCCTTCCTCCGGCATAAGATGCTGACTCCGATGCTGACAATTCGGCTAATCAGCATAGGGGCCGTGCAATTTGGCCTCATGTACAGCACTTACCTCTATGCTTTTCAATATCTGGCAGCTTACCAGGTGGCCCTCTTTACTATTTTTACCCCCATTTATGTTACTCTCATTAACGATTTCTATGCACGCCGACTACAAGTCTTTTATCTTGGCATGGCCATTCTGGCAGTCATTGGGGCTGGGCTGATACGTTACCAGGAAGTGGATTATCAAGGCGTTTTAATGGGATTTCTCCTTATGCAGGCATCCAATGTTTGCTTCGCCTTCGGCCAGATCGAGTACCGCAGAATCCGCCGCCAGCACCGGTCCCTCAAGGACAGGGAAATTTATGCGCTGCTTTATTTGGGCGCAGTTATCGTAACCTCGATATCAACAACGGTAACGCAGGGCTGGATTAATATAATGGAACTTACATGGATCCAGGTACTGGTTCTTCTTTATCTCGGGTTTTTGGCTTCGGGACTGGGATTTTTCCTGTGGAACAAAGGCGCTCTGGAAACAAATCCGGGCTCTCTTGCCGTGTTCAACAATATAAAAATCCCCCTTGCAGTATTTGTCTCTCTTCTCGTTTTCGGAGAAAAGACCGATCTTTTCCGACTTCTGGGCGGTGGCGGATTAATGATCCTGGCAGTGGTTCTAGCCGAACGGCAGTCCAAAAAAAATAAGTCGAATTCCCTGCCTCGTGAAAAAAAGAGGGCCTTTTGAAAGCTCTTGTATGATTTTGATGATGATAAAGCATCGAAAAAAAGAATTTCTTTTGACATCGGCGGGATTTACCCCGAAAAGTACTGAAAAGCCGGTTCAGAAAGTATTGACCGAGCATGTTAGGTAAAATTTTCAATCTATTTTCTAACGATATTGGTATCGACCTGGGAACCGCCAATACCCTCGTTTTTGTCAAAGATCGAGGCATTGTCCTACGTGAGCCCAGCGTTGTCGCCATCAACAATGCAACTCGCAAAGTTGTCGCTGTAGGGGAGAATGCCAAGCGCATGCTGGGCCGCACCCCCGGCAGCATCACCGCCCTTCGCCCGATGAAGGACGGTGTGATCGCCGATTTTGAAATCACCGAGGCGATGTTGCGACATTTTATAAAACAGGCCAACAAGCACCGGAATTTTGCCGGACCGCGAGTCGTTGTCGCCGTACCCTCGGGAATCACCGAGGTAGAGCGCCGGGCAGTCAAGGAATCCGCCACCCACGCCGGCGCGAGGGAGGTCATGCTGCTACAGGAGCCCATGGCTGCGGCTATCGGTCTGAGGCTTCCAATCGAAGAACCGACGGCCAATATGATTGTGGACATCGGCGGAGGCACGACCGAGGTGGCCATTATCTCCTATTCCGATGTGGTTTATACCAAAAGTGTTCGGGTGGGCGGCGACGAGATGGACACGGCCATCATAAATTATGTCAAAAGGGCTTATAATCTTGTTATCGGCGAGCGCATGTCGGAAGAAATTAAGATACGGATCGGCTCGGCCACTCCGCTGGAGGAAGAACTGAGCCTGGAAATCAAAGGACGGGATGCCTCCGTTGGATTACCCAAGACCCTGCAAATCTCCTCTCAGGAAGTGCGCGAAGCACTCGTTGATACCTTCAGCGCAATGATAGAACTGGTCCGTAATGCCCTCGAACGGTGTCCGCCTGAACTTTCTGCCGATCTGGTGGACCGCGGATTCTTTTTGGCGGGCGGTGGATCGCTCATCCGGGGTCTGGACAAATTGTTGAGTGATGCCACTGGTTTGCCGGTGATGGTGGGCGAAGACCCCTTAAGCGCCGTCGCCAATGGTACCGGTATCGTAATTCAAAATCTTAAGGGCACAAAAACCCAGACGAATTAACCTGCGAAGCCGCTCCCGCCACGACCATTGGTCAGAAAAATCCCTCATGCGACCAAACCCATTGTTCTTCTGCTGGGATTGTTGCTTACCTGGCTGCTCTTGCCAGCGGTATTCAAATCGTATTCCAGGGCTGGTTTTTTTGAGTTCCAGGCGCCTCTTTGGGTAACCGCCGCAGAATTTAAAAACCTGGGCGATTCCTGGGCTTTAAGGGCACACTCCAAGAAAGAACTTTACGAAACCGGCCGGGACCTGGCACGCCTGAATTCCGCCTACGAGTTGAAGCTGCAGGAAATCGATGCTCTCCGTGACGAATTGTCCCGGCTGGAAAGGATACTGGTTCTGCCTTCCCTGCCCCGGTTTCAATACCGGATCGCCCGGGTTGTGCGGAGGGATCAAAGCTCCTGGTGGCAGCAATTAGTTATTCAAAAGGGAAAATTGCATGGCATTCCCGTGGGTGCTGCCGTCGTATATTCAGGCGGTGTAGTGGGGAGAATCCGGGAGGTTCACGCCTACACATCGGTGGTTGAGCTGGCAACCAGCCCGGGATTTCGCATGGCCGCCCATTTTGATAACGACGAAAGACCGGTCACTTACCAGGGCGCCGTCAACCTTCCATTTTCCAGCCCGCGAGGTAAAGTCATGAATGTGCCTCCCGATGTGGTGGTGACCGCCTCAGTACCCCGGCGTTTGACCTCGTCCCGGTTGGGGGGTGTCTTCCCCGACGGCCTCACGATCGGGTGGGTCAATCGATTGACGACAAGTCCCGACGGTCTATTCCAAAGCGGTCAGCCCTACCTGGACAAAAATCTTCTCAGCCTCAAAGAAGTCGCCGTGCTAATTCCCCTGGGGACAGGAGGGACGCCATGAATGAGGACCGCCGAACCCTCGTAATTCTGGCTGTCAACGGTCTTCTCTATTTTGCCCTGAATCAGGTAAACGCAGTGTTGGCCCCGCTATCTCTGCACTTGTCTCTGGACGCCCTGTATTTACTTTTTGCGTTCCTTTACCTGAAAACAAACCAGGGATTGTTGATCGGTTTCCTTACTGCCTTGTTTATAGATGCAGCGCTACCGGTTCCTTTTGGAGTCCATACCATCCTTTATTTTTGCACTCTTGCTGCCCTTCTTCGTATGCGCCGAGAGCTGAGACGCGACAATCCCCGGCATATTGTATTGGCTGCCTTTTGGAGTAATTTTTTTATCATGTTGGGTTTGTCACTCCTGGTCGGTAAAGGATTGCTTGCCCAATGGGACTTCTGGTTGCGCTTCTGTTCGGACCTGGCAATTTCCCAGTTGCTTTTGATTTTCCTGGTCCGTTGGTGGGTGGATGCGCAAAGGCAAGTTCTCCTGCTGTGGGACATCGACGTGGGCTCCGAATTACAGCAATTTTGATAGTGTGAAATGGGCCGAATGCTGAACACTGAAACTTGAAAGTTGTTCCGTGTACCGTGAGGCAATATCCTTGCGGTGAAAATTGCCCAAAAATCAAGATTTTAACTGCATATAAACTTTGCCATGCGGAGGTAAAAAAGGCAAGAGTTGAATTCCTGCCCAGGAATCATGCTTTTTGAAGTTTATAAAAATTTTAGTCCGCGATTACGTGTATTTTATTTGATTTTCGCGCTTCTTTTTACGGCCTTGTCGGTGGGGCTTTTTTACCGACAGGTAATTCTCTGGCCTACGTACCTCGAACAGGAAAAAAAACAGAACCACCGGCGAATTCTCGTGCCCGGTCCACGGGGCAACATTTATGATCGCAAAGGCCGCCTGCTGGTCGGCAATCGTCCACGGTTTTCAGCGGTGATTTACCTAAGTGAACTCCGCCCAGAATTTCGCCGCAAATATATAGAAGTAGTGCGAAGTGCGCGATCCACTAACCGAAAAATCAACCGCAATGAACTTCAGATCGAGGCCAGGAGCGCTGTGGTGCAAAATTACCTCAACCGCATCAACCGTATTCTGAATCGAAACGATCAGGTCGACCGCAAGGAAGTCGAACGGCATTTTCGCCAAAACCTTCTTCTTCCCAAGCCTCTGATCAAAGATCTGAAACTCAGCGAATTTGCCCTTCTGACTGAACAATTGCCCGTAAATTTCCCAGTCCAAATTCACACCGAGAGCGCCCGTTACTACCCCTCCGGTTCGAGAGCCGCCCACACACTCGGTTTTGTCGGATCGACTTTCGAGGTACCCGAGGAAGGCGTGCCCGGAAACGATTTGACAACCGTCACCTACAAAGGAAAAACCGGCCGCTCCGGTCTGGAACGGCAATTCGACGAACATCTGCAAGGGACCAGTGGCGGGGAAATCTGGGTGGTCGATCCCTCCGGATTTCAATATGAGCTGGCGAGTCAAAAACTCCCCGTCAAAGGCAATGACCTTTCCATCACCATCGACATCGATCTCCAGCAGGCGGCCGAGGAAGCGCTCGGAGACAATAAAGGCGCCCTGGTTGCCCTCGAGGTCAAAACCGGAGAGGTCCTGGTTCTGGCCAGCAAACCCGATTTCGACCTCAATAACCTAAGCCCCTATATCCCCAATGAAGTCTACCGCAGCATCAATGAGAGAGGAGCCTGGCTGAATCGCGCCATTGCCGGCCTTTATCCACCCGGCTCCAGTTTTAAAGTGATTACGGCAACTGCCGGATTGCAATCGGGAGCTATCGATCTGGAAACAATTTTCGAATGCCAAGGCTTTCTCCAGGTAGGCAACCGGCATTTTCCCTGCAATAATCACCGGGACAGAGGGGAGATCAGCTTTTCACGATCCATAATGAAGAGCTGCAATATTTATTTTCAAAACGCCGGATTGCGCACCGGGGTAACACAAATCAGCAGGACGGCCCGTCAGTTCGGGCTCGATCAACCCACCGGAATCGAACTGCCCAATGAAACCCACCGCATGATTATTCCCGATCCGGAATACAAAGCCGCTCGCCAGCATGGACCCTGGACTGCCGGTGACACAGCCAATCTCTCCATCGGGCAGGGCTACCTATTGGTCACTCCATTGCAGATGGCCGCCTTTACCGCCTCTTTCGCCCGACGGGAAACCCGCACCCACCCGACATTGCTCCATGACCCTGCCGCCGATCCTCGCCGGATAGACCACGGCGGGGAAAAATTAAACCTCCCCGAGGAACTTTACAATGGCATCGTCGAGGGGATGGAAATGGCCGTTTCGGGTCGAGACCGCGGTTTGCTGGTCGGCAGCGGGCGCATGGCCCACGTCCCCGGCATCCGCATAGCGGGAAAAACCGGCACCGCCCAGACACAAGTCAAAGGTGAAAAACTAACCATGGCCTGGTTTATATGTTTTGCTCCCATCGAAGACCCCAAAATCGCCATTGCCACTGTGGTGGAGAGCACGGATCCGGATTACCTCTACGGCGGCGGAAGCCATGCGGCCCCGGTAGCCAAAAAAGTCCTCCAGGCCTATTTTCAAAACAAGAACCCCTCTGGAAACAACCTAGCCACACGATGATCGAAGTTAAACTTAAAAAGGGACTTGTGGCCTTTTGTCCATGGTTGACCAGTGGAGCCTGCAAGATTACATCACATCAATAGATCGAACCATGAAAACAAGCAAATTAGCCATATTCCTTGCCAAGAACCAACCCTTCACGATGGATGAGGTTGAGGTGCCGGATCTCCGAGATGGTGAGATTCTGGTCAGAAACGAATACACGACGCTATGCCGAAGCGATTTATACACGTTCACGGGAAAGCGAACCGAAAAGACTCCTACGATTCTCGGACATGAAATCGTTGGGAAAATCGAAGAATTTGGTTCCGGCGCCCGAAGGACGGATTGCCGGGGCGGAGCATTACAAATAGGGGATCGAGTTACTTGGGGGATTTATGCTTCCAACCCCGACAGCTACCTTTCGCAGATCGGAATTCCGCAAAAAGGAGAAGGGCTGTTCAAATACGGGCATGAAGAGATCAGGGCTGATAATCATCTCCATGGCGGACTGAGTGAATACTGCATTCTGCGCAAGCACACGCCGGTCATCAAAATTGAGAAGCCGATTCCGGTTCCCATCATTGCGCTAATAAACTGTTCCGTGGCGACGGTTGCCGGAGCCGTTCGCCTGGCTGGAAGTGTGGAAAACCGGACGGTTCTCATAACAGGGGTGGGAATGCTGGGGATAATTGCCTGCGCTATGTGCAAGGCGGGCAAGGCGCGAAAGATCATCGCTTTGGA
>JAJFLV010000096.1 GCA_021772535.1 Opitutales bacterium
CTGGGCTCGCGCCGCAGGTTGCTTACCAAACCCTTTTCCGTGTGGGGTTCCTGCGTGAACTGGGCCACTTGCAGCTTGCTGTTTTCCGTCACCGTAACACTGGAACCGCTTGTAAAAAGTAAGATAACGCTGGAGCCGGCCCCCGTTTCAACAGTGTATTCCTGTGTGATTTGAGTCCCATTGGCACCCGGGGCGGATACGCCGGTGGCGTTGTTGGTAACCGTCACGCTTCCCTCCACTTGGGCAAGGACGATCAAGTTGATGGTTTGGGAATAGACCTGGGCGGGCAGGACTAATAATAGGGAAAAAAACAATATCGCCGCCGGCAGAGAACGATTGGAGGGCATTTCAAATACTTCCGTTAATTTTTAGGAACCAATAATTTCTTTTTTAAGACTATCGCATTTTTGCTTGTTGGGTCAAGCTTTAATGCTTGCTCCACGGCTTTCATAGCTTCCTCCGATCTGGTGGATTCCCGGCTCAGGAAATCTGCATAGTAGTTCCAGGCAGCGACTTTGGTAGGTGCCAGGCGAATGGCCTCTTGAAAGTGTTTTTCGACCTCATGGCGAGGTTTCCCCTCCATTTGCGAGGCAATTCCCAGATAGGAGTGCGGAGCCCATTGCTGGTCGCTGATGGCAATGGCTTTTTCAGCGTATATTGTGGCTTTTTTTCCTATTTCGCGCGAGTTTTTCGGATTCAGATAGTAGGATTGAATCGAAACGAGGGAAAGGTCGCTCCAGGCCCAGCCGTGCATTGGCTCCCAGCGAACGGCCTCTTCGTAGCGTTGAACCATGGTTTCCACAAAGGCCCGGTCTTTCTGGTATTTGGAAAACTCCTCCAGATAATTTTCACGCATGTCCTCCCCTTCCAGGTAGCGTGTGGCGGCCATAAAGGTTGATGTGCCCCGCAGGGCGAGCAGTCCGCCTCCGGTCAGGCAAAGGGCCAGCCAGAGTGCCGGGACGAGCGGCCCGCGAAGGACGATTCCTTTCCATCTTCGCCCGCTGGACGAGATAACCATCAGTCCCAGGTAGAGGGCGGTCATAAATAGCAGAGCCGGAATTTCAAGATGGAAATCCACAAATAGATGCAGGCTAAATCCGACGAAGGTGACCAGCAGCCCGCCCAGGATCATTTTGGAAAACGGGGTGATGCTTCGCTTTCGGCGTCCTCTCCTGATAACCGCCTTGAAAGGTTTTCTTTTCCAGGCGGACCAACCTTTGCCTAAAATCCAGGCGCAGGGGCCGAAAAATAAAAGAAATCCCAGGAGACCCAGGTCGCTCAGGGTGTTGAGGTAATCATTGTGGACATAAATGGGAGAAATTTGGGCTTCCGGCGCCCGGTACCGTTCAAAAAGGAGTTGATAGCTGGCCGTGCCGCTGCCGAAAAGAGGATGGTCCATAAAAATATCCCAACCGGTTTGCCACATCCATTTGCGGGTGGGCTCTCCCCTGTTTTCAATGAGCTGGTCGATGCGCCCTTGAACCAGATCTACTTGGTGATATAAAACGACGGCCAGAACTGTTGTCATTAATGCCGTCACCGCCCAACCTGCCAAACGGTATAACCATTTAGGGCTTAAAAAATAGGGAAAGCAGAGCAGGGCGGCGAACATACCGATCCAGCCGCCCCGGCTTCCCGAGGCAACCAGGCCGGCTCCGAAAATCAAGCCGGCAAACCCGCACAAGAGGCGTCCAGTCGAGGAGAACCGGTTAGAAGCGGCAGTAAAAAGCAGAAGGGTAGAGAGCAAACCCATAAAGGCTCCGAAATGAGTGGGCGCTCCGAATGTCCCCGAGGCCCGGCCGAAATAGGACTTCTGCGTTCGGCCCATGGGCAGCCACTGCGGGTTTTCCACATGCTGGTAACAGGCCGCCAGGAAGGCCATGAGACCACTCAGGGATACCAGGGCGATGAGCAGGAGGACCTGCTTGCGATTGCGCAGATGGTGGAGCGCCAGCCAGAAAACCACCCAGCCCTGGCATAGCACAAGAAATTCTTCCCAACCTCGCCAAGGCATGGGCGATTGGAAAACGGTTCTCAGACCGGCATAGCAAAGAAAGGGTAAAAAGAGGAGCCCTGTCCCGTGAATCTGACGGGAATCATCCGGTCTCCGCATCATCAAAACCCCATGCAGAACCAGCAATCCGCCCAGCAGCCAGCTTTGCGTCAATTCGGCTTTTGGGTGATGCCCGCCGAGATGATATACCGCATAACCGACAATTACCCCGAGAAAACAGGTGATTACCCAATCTCCGGAATCGCCCATCGACGAATTCCTGCCCTGGTTAATTTTATCCAATCGAGTTGCAGATTTCCTCTTTGGCATTGATTGTGCTCATTGTAAAAGTTTTTACACTTTCAAAATTAACTAGAGCAATCTACACCCAAACAGTCATCAAGATCGATTTTAAAAATGCGATTGAGGGGACAGCCCATTAGCCCTTCTTCATTTAATCAACTCACCAATACTTGGAAAAAGGAAAACAAGCAACTATGACGCCCAAAGAAGTAATCGCCCTGGCCAATGAAAAAGAGGTCAAAATGGTTGACCTGAAATTTTGTGATATTCACGGATCCTGGCAGCACTTCACCGTGCCGGTCGGCGAATTATCGGAAGATACTTTTGAAGAGGGGCTGGGCTTTGACGGCTCCTCCATCCGCGGGTGGAAAGGAATCGAGGCCTCCGACATGCTCGTCCTGCCCGACCCTGCCACCGCGTTCATCGATCCCTTCGTTGAAGCCACCACTTTAAGCCTTATTTGCGACATCGAGGAGCCTATCACGCGGGCTCCCTATGACCGCTCCCCCCGAGGGGTGGCCAAAAAAGCGGGCGATTACCTGCGCTCGACCGGTCTGGCAGATACCGCCTATTTTGGACCCGAGGCAGAGTTTTTCATCTTCGACGATGTGCGTTATGGCTCCGTTTCCAATGAATCCTTTTATTCGGTCGATTCGGTGGAGGGCATCTGGAACACTGGCCGAGAGGAAGCGCCCAACCAGGCTTATAAAATACGGCATAAGGAAGGCTACTTGCCGGTCCCTCCGGGTGACCAGACCATGGACCTGCGCAATGAAATGGTTCTCACCATGCTCGATCTCGGCCTCGAGGTGGAAGCTCAACACCACGAAGTAGCCACCGGCGGGCAGGCCGAAATCGATCTGCGGTTCAATCGGCTGCTGACCATGGGCGACCATCTGTGCATCTATAAGTACGTGGTCAAAAACGTTGCTTTCAGCCATGGCAAGACGGCCACTTTCATGCCCAAACCGATTTTCGGCGACAACGGCTCTGGCATGCACATCCACTCCTCCCTGTGGAAGGATGGCAAACCCCTTTTTGCCGGTGACGGATATGCCGGGTTGAGCCAGGAAGCGCTCTGGTACATCGGTGGATTGCTCAAGCATGCTTCTGCCCTTTGCGCTATTTGCAACCCCACTAACAACAGTTACAAACGCCTCGTACCGGGTTACGAAGCCCCCGTCATTCTGGCCTACTCGGCCCGCAATCGGTCCGCCATTTGCCGCATCCCGACCTACAGTCCTAGTCCCAAGGCCAAGCGGGTCGAGTTCCGCTGCCCGGACCCTTCCAGCAATCCCTACCTGGCGTTTTCCGCCCTCCTTATGGCCGGTCTGGACGGCATTGAGAACAAAATCGATCCCGGTGAGCCGATGGACAAGAATCTCTACGATCTTCCCCCGGAAGAGGCCACCAACCTGTCCTACGTTCCCGATTCCCTTAGGGGTTCTCTCGAAGCGTTGGCTGAGGATCGCGATTTTCTCCTCAAGGGCGATGTCTTCACTGAGGACTTTATCGACAATTATATCGAACTTAAAATGGACGAGTATAACGAAGTGCGCCTACGCACCCACCCCTACGAATATTTCCTTTACTACGACGTTTAACCCATCCCAGCTTAACATTGGCGCTAAGACGAAAACCGGCGGTACCCTTTTTCAAGGGCGCCGCCGGTTATATTTTGGATCATTGGCAATTATTGTTGTGCACCAAAACACTCTGTCCCAATGGGATGCAGGCGGGCATCGAAGGTCGCGGCGTTGGTTTCGCGCTCACGGGCTTGCAGCCCGCTACGCGCGAAACCGCCTTGCGCTGCTTCGATTCCGCCGCGCACCATCGCACATTTCCACTTTTAAACGCCCTCTAAGGAAAAGAAATCATATACAACACTCCATACAACCTGGAAACGGACTCACAAGGCTCATCGGATGAGCCCCAATATCAAAAAGTTTGGCATGACTCCTTTTTGAATATTCTCAAACGAAATAATCGATCTTGACAGGTGTGGCACAAATCTGGGGGGTAAAAATATTACGGCGGATCGGGCGGTGATCCCGTCGAGGGTTCGCCCTCCAGAGAATAGGGTACGATCTCCCATTTGTTGGTGGCCGAATTGAAAAATTCCCGTCCAAAAATTTCTTCGTTATACTCCAGCAACAACCAAACCCGATCGCTGATTCGCCAGATTGCCGGATAAGTATCTCCCGAGGTCCAGATCCACCCCATCTCCAGATCCCAAAACCAATAAGGGGCGTCGTTCGCCTCGTCTAAGAACCACCAGCCGTGAGCCTCATGCCAGATCCACGGGTAAAAGGAATCGCTATAGGCCTCGAACCAATCCAGCTCCCGCCATCCATCGCCAATGCCCAGATCTTTCCCGTTTTCCCAAATATACGGTGCGTCGTCTCCGGCGGTTGTGACGTCATTTTCCGGGTGAACATCGAAATCGATTTCAGGTGGAGCAATTGTGTCAGGCGTGACAATAATTCCCCCTTCGGCAATTATTTCGATAGGAGAGTCAAAGGAAAAGTCCACAAAACCCATATGATTATATTCCACATTGAGAACCAGTTCAGGATTGGAATTAAACCTATCCGATGCGTTCGAGAGTGTGTCGGGGCCTGCATATTCAACGGTGACATGATAATTATCGCGTCTTCCAACGGGATTTTGGACAGTGCCTCCCTGGGCGTTGATAAAATGGGTAAATTCCTCAAGTAAGGCTTCCGGTTGTTTCATTACCGTGAGATCGGTCGCCACAACCGCGCTCTCCGAAAAAATAAGCTCATCGCCTGTCTCCGGATCGCGCAAGACAGACGACTCGATGAGCACAAGCCGCAGGCCTCCCCGGGTTTGCAGAACAACTTTATGGGTAAATTCGTTCTCACTTTCATTGGGTGAGTAAATGTCGTCTATGACAACGGCTCCGGGAAACCGTCCATCAAAATAACTTGTTTCCCGATAGGTTCTGACGGGAGGTCGATTTCTGGCCGCCTCACGCTCCGCTTCGCGCTCTGCTCGCTCCCGTTCCCTTTGATCTACCCCCCGCTGGTAGCCCGCATCGAGTTCCTCCTGTGTTGGTCTATCACCTATTACGTCTGGATGTGGTGGTATGGTGGATGGGTCACGGGTGGGCGGCGGCGGAA
>JAJFLV010000097.1 GCA_021772535.1 Opitutales bacterium
CGGGGATCGAAGGTCGCCGCGTTGGTTTCGCGCTCACGGGCTTGAGCCCGCTACGCGCGAAACGGCCTTGCGCTGCTTCGATTCCGCCACGCATCATCGCACATTTCCACTTTTTAGACGCCCTCTAAGAAGCCTAAATCCGGCAAGCGCGAATAGCGGCGTTGCAGCCCGGTACCGAGTGGAACGACATCCTCCAACCGCTTGGTTATGTAGGGTACTACGCTCCCGCGCCGGTTTGCGGTCTGCGCCTTGCTTTTCATCACTTCTCGAACTTTTGAAACAATGGAGTGGATGATACTGGATGCCCTTCGACAGGCTCAGGGTAGAGGAGATACTGGATGCTTGATGCTTGATGCTGGATGCTTGATGCTGCGTGGTTGAAGGAGAATTCAGGAGACAGAATTCAGGAGTCAGGAGATTGAAGATAGGGATTTTGGATGGGAGAGGAAGAGGATGAGGAGGGCTGTGAAAATGCACAAATGTCTCAATATTTATTTTTTGAACTTTGCTTTGAGTCCTGGTCCTTACTCCAAAAGCCGATTCAAATTATTGCGGCATGAACCCTTCAAAATTCCCCTTTCCTATTGAAAATAATTTAATTTAAACCACAAGAATAAAGAATTGACCCCTTTAAAATTCCCCCTACGGGTATGATGGGGCCAACCGGCTGGAGAGCGCAGTTTTCGGATCTCATACCGCAACTTATCTTCATACGCCCGCTGCGCTCTTGACCGATCCGGTTAAAACCCTTACTTTCGACAATGGGACCACTACGATGTTAACTGTCGAAGAAAAATTGGACTACCTCAACCGGTTGACTTCGATTACCTCAAACCCAGCGGTCGGAAGCGCCACCAGTTACACCTACACTTACAACGATGCCAACCAACGCCAATTGGCCGAACTGGAAAACGGTGAATATTGGGCTTACAATTACGATTCGCTTGGGCAGGTGTCTTCCGGCAAAAAACATGATAAAATAGGGGCTACACCCGATCCGGAGACGGATCCGCTCATCGTGGGGCACGATTATGGGTATACCTTTGACGATATCGGAAACCGCACGCAGGCATCCACCAATGGGCGCAATGCCGCCTACACACCGAATCTTTTGAACCATTACACCCAGCGCGACGTTCCCGGCTTTTTTAATATTGTGGGCCAAGCTGGAACTGATCCCGGTTTGGCCATTACCGCCAACGCAACCGTCGCTGCCCGCACGGATAATTATTTTCACGCCGAAGTGCCGGTGGACAATAGCGCCGGACCAGTTTGGGAAGAAATCACCGTCACCGGAGTGGTTCCCGGGGCAGGAGAGGGGGGCAGTGATGCTGTGGCCGAAGAAACCGGTTATAAATTTCTGGAAAAAGACCCGGTGGCGCCAGCCTATGATGATGATGGAAACCTTTCCAGTGACGGTCGTTGGTCATACACCTGGAATGCCGAAAACCGCCTCATTGAAATGACCCCGCTGCCCGCGGCGATATCCGCCGGAGCGCCCAATAAACGCCTCCAGTTTACCTACGACAATCTGGGCCGGCGCATAAAAAAATCGGTGTCGGTATGGAGTGGTAATGCTTATATTTGGGTACGGGACAACGTTTTCTTGTATGATGGGTGGAACCCCATATACGAACGGATTGTAAAAGCCTCTTTCGGTCTCGTTGAGGAAAGAAAATACGTGTGGGGTCTTGATCTGACCGGAACGCTTCGTGATGCCGGCGGAATTGGGGGTCTTTTGTTCATAGAACGGACCAATCACCAAGAGCAAACCAATGAAGTCTGGTATCCCGTTTACGATGGAATTGGAAATGTTGTCGCTTTAATTGATGCAGTTAGTGGTGGGATGGTCGCCAGTTATGAGTATGACGCCTTTGGGAAGCCGATCCGCGCAACAGGCACTGCTGCAAATTACAATCCCTTCCGGTTTTCCACCAAATATACAGACGCTGAGACATCCTTAACCTACTATGGTTTGCGATACTACAATCCCATTATGGGAAGATGGCTCTCCAGGGATCCTATTGGAGAACTCGGGGGATTGAATTTATATGGCATGGTCGGCAATAATCCGCTCAACTTTGTTGACCCCTTGGGATTAGCTGAATGTCCTTTCCCCAAGTGGTCTCCGGAAAAGTGTGCCGAAGCTAGTCGGCAGAGAAATTTTTGGGAAAATCGATGGAAAAATGAAGTTAAAAAACAAGCTCTATTTGATTCGAGTATTGCCGCAATTGAGGAAAATGGACTCTCCGAATACTACATCTCCAGAATTAATTCCGCGGTAAAAGAAATGAATGTCGATTTTATGAGTGCAGGAATTCCTGATTTCCTTGAAGTTATTGGATTTGGAGCAATTGTGGATGCTTCTGGATTTAGGAAACGAAACTCTTCAGATTTCTCAAACATTGGCGTTGTCGGTACGGTATCAAGCACTAGCAATAATACTCTAAATAAAAATATCCCAGGAGTGCTCAACCAGGAAATAGTTGATCCAAGAATTGGATTTAATGCAAAATTGCTTTCCAAGCGAGCTCTAATGCTCGATGCAATGGCAGAAATACTAACTTCTGGAATCAGCGGTGGCATAGATCAAGTTACCGACAAAAGCTATATCAAGAAAATCGAACTAGATAGGGAAGTATCCCGTAATCGATCGAGAATTTCTTTCGATCGGTTTTTTTGGTGGGGTGACCGTTGGCTTAGACATTGTGACCCCTCTCGCTTTCGATGAATCTATTAGATAAATTTTTTGATATCGGTTACGTTTTCCTGGGCGGACCAGCAGGGGTTTTATGTATAATTACTACGATATATAATATCTTTTCAGGGGATTTTTCTAGTGCCGCTCACGTTGGAGTATGGGCCATAATATTTCCGTACCTTGCTTACCGTGGATTCAAGAACCTGTTTGGGACTAAAAAGAAATCCAGCGAATAGAATAACTGTAAACGGCCGGTGAACTGCCTTATTGACAGGGGTGTTTTGGTTGGTTTCAGAGGTTTTGGCTATCAGGACGTGACGGTGTCCTTGATGGCTTGAGCGGGCTTCCAGTTGGACGGTGCCAGTTGAGCGATGTCGGTAATCATCATGTCGGGCAGGCGTTTGAGCACATCGGTGAGGTAGGCGGACGGTTCGTGGCCGTGCCGGCGGCAGCTCTCGATGATGGAGTAGATCACGGCGCTTCGCCAACCGGCCTTGGGGTGGCCGATGAAAAGCCAGTTCTTCTTGTTATGGCGAGCTCGGCATAACAAGAATTATGCCAAGTTGTTAGTTATGCCGAGTTCGAGGCTTGGTGGGGATGGATTTTTGACTTTCGCTTTTCTGGGTCTCTGATATCAGGAAGGATGGGAAGCTTTGAGAACTGCTGTTGTTCTGTAGCTTGCCGTGATTGAGACACTATTCCGTAGCACTTTGGTCCGAGGCCGGATGGCGTCCAACCATCTTGGCATAATCGTAGGCGACTTTGCGTGCGATTTGGATCGACGGGGATACTCCCGTCTGACCGTTCATTTCTACACGCGAGCTGTTGAACACTTTGGGAACTGGCTCAAAGATAAGGGTATCTCCATCAAGGATCTGGAGTGGGCCCACGCGGAGTCGTTCGTCTGTGATCATTTGCCGCAGTGCCGCTGCATAAAACCAGCCCCCCGAGACGTGCATAATTGTCGATGTGCATTGAAGCGTCTCTTTTCACTTCTCGCCCGCCATGGTTTAATCGTTGAACCGAAGGCTCCGCAGGATCCTCCCGCGGTCGATCGGTTACTTGCAGGGTACGACCGCCACATAGTCGAAGTCGGGGGCTTAGCGGAAGCAACTTGCCTGTATCGCCATCGGTACGCTCGGGAGTTTCTGTTATCGAGACCGGTAGATCCACATTTGGGCTTAAGTGATCTGAAGGCTGGAGAGCTGATGAGCTATGTGGCCAAAAAGGCGCGGAGCCGCAAACCAGCCTCAGCTCGAGTATTGGCGGTATCCTTGCGCAGTTTTATTGCTTATCTCGAGTGGGAAGGATGGTGTTCGAGGGGTTTGGCTAAAGCGATCCCCAAAGTAGCTGTTTGGCCGCATGAAACTTTGCCCAAACACTTGAACCCGCAGCAATGCCAGCGATTCTTGCGAAGTTTCGACAGGTCCACGGGCGTCGGTCGGCGCGACTTCGCTATGGCTCTCTGTCTGTTGGAACTGGGACTCAGGGCCAGTGAAGTCTCCGCAGCGAAAATCCGGCACATCGATTGGCGTAACGGTATCATTCACATTCCGGAAAACAAGCAGCTTCGCGAGCGGGTAATTCCGCTGCCGATGCAGGTGGGTCGAGCGATGGTTGCTTATTTGAAAAGGGGCCGTCCGCGTTCAGGCTCTGACCGTCTTTTCCTGCGGCATCGGATTCCATTCGGACAGCCTCTTGAAGCCCACCATGTGCGCGGAGCGATCCGTCGAGCCTTTCAGCGGTGTGGCATTGGCGCTACCGGAACCCATGTGTTGCGGCACACCTTCGCGACCCGGCTCCACCGAAAGGGAACGTCCTTGAAGGTCGTAGCCGACTGGCTCGGGCACCGAAGTATTGACACTACAAGCCGCTATGCTCGGGTAAACCTCGAAGAGCTGCGCACGGTTGCGCAGCCCTGGCCGGTGGCATGGTAAGGATGAAAAAGCCGATGTCAGCCTGGGTCGAGGAGTATCTGGAACATCGACGATCATTGGGTTACGCCCTTCGGATTGAAGGCGGATTGTTGAGTAACTTCGCCCGGTATACCGATAGTCTGGGACATCGGGGGGCTTTGACCCGAGAGCTGATTTTACAGTGGGCACAGTTGCCCCATAAAGCTGAGCGAATCTATATCGCCCGGCGGGTGGAGATTATTCGTGGATTCGCCAGGTATCATGCGGTTTTCAATTCCAAAACGGACATTCCTCCGGCGAATATCCTCGGTCCGGCACATCGGCGAACTTCGCCGTATATCTATAGTAACGTGGAGATCAAGCAGTTGCTCAGACGCGCCCGGGGACTATCCGGCCGCTTGCGTCCCCACACTTATAAGACCCTGTTCGGTCTGATTGCCTGCACCGGGCTCCGCATATCCGAAGCGCTTGGGCTGCGGATTGGTGATGTCGATCTAAGCGAGGGAGTCCTCACGGTAGTCGCGAGCAAATATCGCACCACGCGCCTCCTACCGCTACACTCCACCGCCGTCAGGCGGGTGCGTGATTATGCCCGACTGCGGCAAGGGTTGTATCCGGGAGCCGAGTGGTTTTTCGTCTCTGACCGTGGAACACGCCTGCCCTACAGTACCGTTCGCACCGTGTTTACCAAACTCCGATCCGGTATGACTGGAGCCAGACGGCCTCCGCGCATCCATGATTTGCGTCATACATTCGCTTGTCAGGTGTTGCTGCAGAACCAGTGTCGCAAGGATCCGGCCGCAAACGGCGTAACCATCCTTTCACGTTATTTGGGCCACAATCGGGTAATCGATACATACTGGTATTTGACCGGTATCCCAGAACTGCTCGCGCAAGCTGCTTGTCGCTTCCAACCGAGACATCCACCTCTGCCATGAAGACAGCTGACTTCGCATCACTGCTGCAAAGATTTTTACTGATTATCTCAGTAGGCAACGCGGCTTGAGTCCCTGCACTATAGAGGCTTACAGGGATACTTTCCGGCTCTTCTTGCGTTACGCGCGGGACATTGTGCATTGCCCGCCCAGTCGATTGTCGTTCGCTGTTTTCAACGCTCAGAACGTGCTCGCTTTCCTCGCACACCTTGAAAAGGATCGTCGCAATAGCCGTCCTACACGCAACGCGCGCCTCGCAGCGCTTCGTTCTTTTATCCGGTATGCCCTTGACCTCGTGGGACCTGAGCTGCTTCCCGAAGCTCAGCGTATCCTTGCCATTCCCTTTAAACGCCACCGGCAACGGCTTCTTGGTTTTCTTACCACCGATGAGATTGATGCCATCCTCAGTGTCACTGCGGCTACCTGGTCGGGTCGAAGAGACCGATTATTGTTCACGCTCCTTTACAATACAGGTGCGCGGGTCTCCGAAGTCACCGCCATCCGCGTAATCGACGTCTCTAACCGTGACTTCAAGCATGTGGACCTTCGAGGAAAAGGCCGCAAATATCGGACAGTTCCTCTGTGGTTGAAAACGCGTCGAATGATCAGACAGTGGGTTAATGAAAACAGGCTGCCCGATGAAGCGTCCCTTCTGCCAAATCGGTTTGGCCAGGCCCTGAGCCGCTCCGGCGTTCAGGATCGGCTACGGCAGCTTGTCATCAAGGCGACTCGAATCTGCCCTTCGATCCGAAACCATGCGGTTTCCCCGCATACCTTCCGGCACTCAACCGCCATGCATATGCTTCAGTCCGGTGTCCTTCCCGAGGTAATCAGTCTTTGGCTCGGTCACGAAAGCCTAAATAGCACACACCTCTATATTGAGGCGGACATCGCGATGAAAGAGAAAGCCCTTCAACGGATCAATCCACCCAAAACACCGCATAGACGTTTCAAAGCCGACGATAAGCTCCTGCGTTTTCTCGACAGCCTGTAATTATGTCGAGATGTGAGCCTCACAGATTCAACCGTTTGGCTCCATAAAAGCACGAGATACGCACCCACCACGTCTAGCAACTCGGCATAACT
>JAJFLV010000098.1 GCA_021772535.1 Opitutales bacterium
AAATGCCAGCCAAGAAGGCGAATACGAGGGCTACACGAATCGATGGCGGCTCAACACTGGCCTCGAAGACACGATTCCGGAAAATCACTATTACGCCATGGGCGACAATTCCGATCAAAGCTCCGACAGCCGTGCCTGGGGTTATGTGCCAGAGAAAGAAGTAGTGGGTAAGGCCCTGTTCATCTACTACCCATTCACGAGCCGCTTCGGCCCGGCGCAGTAGGCTGCGCCTAACCCAAAGGCTTTTTTCTAAGCGGACGTTATTCTTGACGAATAATTAGGCAAATATCTGTACCACGCTTAAATGGAAATGATACTGTCTCGAAAATGGGACAAAACCTGTGCCGCATGTGGAACGATTAGAGCGATGAAAAGCATTTCACTGACAATAAAAAATTATATACTGTTTATTTTCAATAACTTAGGATGATCCAACTCTAAATTGGCACAATTAATGATTAGTGGATAGACAATAAAAGGAATTAATCATTTAAGAGAAATTACCATGAAAGATACCATCCGAATCGTTTTTTCACTAACTGCCCTGGCAATCACCTCGGGTTTGGTCGTTACAGGTTTCTTTGGGCTGGGACCATTCCTCTGGGACACCGGCGCCACCTATGCCCTGGTAACTGCCTACGGTTGTTTAGAGGTCCTAATGCACAGCATACCTGGACCTTTCGCCGGAAGACCGGAATGGCTGATTGAGAATAAGAATGCCCTCGCCTCCTTCCCGGCGACCAAAGAAATCCTCCGGGCGGCCTGAAAATTTCGGAAACTGCACAATCGAAAATTTTCGTGAATCCAAATCCCGTGTTCTTCCGTCTATTAAGTAAATGAGGCGACTCAAGTACAACTTAAGGCAAAAGCTTACAATACAGTTTAAAATAAATGATCTGTAGTGGTTACAATTTATAAATTTTGTATCTGTTTTGATGATTTAAAATAGGTTAAAATAAACATCGTATAATCAAAAAATTCATCCTCGCGCTACAATTGAACAGAACCAGTAAACGATCCCAATGAACTCATTATCCCAAACCCTCAAAAAAAGTGGAATAACCCTAGAAGCGATGGAAAAATCCTTTCAACCCAAAACACAAAAAGAACATCCGGGCTTTCCCGCACCGGGCAAAGGAGTAACAGGCAAACCTCTGGATTTTCCGGGGTCAGCCACCACACCCGAATGGTATCCGTATCAGCCTCCCGCCATCAGCGGCGGCACCCGCTTTTTTTCTTATGCGGGCGCATTTGGGCTGGCGATTCTTATCCTGCTGGCATTGCCAATAACACAACTGTTGTCCGAAAAAGGGTCGGCTGCCAGCACAGTGGTTATGGAGAGTGTTTCCATTCCACCTCCTCCAGCGCCCCCGCCTGAGCCTCCTCCGCCAGAGGAAGAATTGGTGGAGGAAGATGTGCCGGAACTGGAACAGGAACTTCAGCCTCTGGACCTGAGCCAGCTTGATGTCGCTCTCAATCCCGGCGTTGGGGACGCTCTTAGCATGGGCAATGCCATTCTCGGTTTTGGCGTCACCCCGAACACCATCGCCCAAATGGACATATTCGAGTTGAAAGATCTCGATAATGATCCGCAGCGGATTGTTGCGGTTGCACCGGTTTATCCTTTCCAATTCAAACGTGATGGCATCAATGGATGGGTTAAGTTAATCATCATTATCGATGAAAGAGGAAAGGTGGTAAATGCGGTAGTGGAATCCTCCTCTCATAGAGAGTTCGAAAAACCCGGCATAGAAGCAGTCTTGCAATGGAGGTTTGAACCCGGCACCCGCAATGGCAAACCGGTTAAAGTCCGCCGCTTGCAGCCCATCACCTTCCGGCTTCGGTAATAATTATACGGATTAACAAGAGCGAGGAAACCACATCTGTGACCTCGATGTGGAATTGAGTGAAGTGTTATGCCTAAGGTGATGCGGGATGCAGAATGACAAAACAAGGTAAACTTATTTCGTCTTCATTACCCAGACACCATCCCATTTTCCTTCGGGCGGGTTATTAGCCAGGTATGCGCAACGCTCGACGTACATTTTGGCACACTTGTCCTTGGGATTCAGCTTCAATGCCTTTTCAAACATCTTGGTAGAAGCCTTCCAATCCCCTTTTTTATAATAGCTCACACCGTTGTTAAAGTTTTCCAGGGCCACAATCATATTGGGAAAGGAATCGTCGTTATGGTAATCGAGGACCTCGAAAACTCCAACTGGTTTTGTTTTTCCTTTCACGATTACTTTATCGATCTCCCGCGTCCGGTAGGTGGCCTTTAATTTCTTGAAGGTGTACTCGCTGATGAGAATCCGGGCGCCATACTGTTTACAGGCGCTTTCCAGCCGGGCGGCCATGTTAACCCCATCTCCGATAACGGTATAATCCATTCTCTTGGGCGATCCGATGTTGCCGGAGACCACATAGTCGGTATTCAGTCCCACACCGTGGTCGATGGTTCGCTTGCCGGCCTTCACACGGGAATAATTGTAGTCATCCAGTTCTGTCATCATTGAGATGGCCGTGCGCAGGCCCCTGTCCGGATCATCATCGTGAGGGAAAGGCATGCCGAAGATGGCCATGATGGCGTCTCCGATAAATTTATCGAGCATGCCTCCCTCGTTCTGGATGCAATCCACCATGATGGTGAAATATTCGTTCAAGAGGCTGACGGTTCCCTGAGCGCCCAGCTCCTCCGTCAAGGTAGTAAAGCTGCGAATGTCAGAAAACAAAACCGTGGCGATACTGCTGACGCCGCCCAAAATATCATCACCGCCCTCCAGCAGTTTGTCGGCCAGACCCGAATCCATATAGCGTGACATGGTCGATTTCATCCGCTTTTCGCTGCTGATATCCTCGATCATGATCATGAAACCGAGTTTTTCCTGCTTTACATTCATAAGGGGATGAAAGCTTACATTAACGGACAGGGTTTCACCGCCAAACTCCAGTTCCGTATCGAAAAATTCCAGGTCGGCGCCCTGCTCCCCAACCATTTCCAGCCGTTCAGTCACCCATTTATTGGGGCCGACAAAAAACTCTTCCGCCTTTTTGTTCAAAATGTCGGAAAAATCGTTAACTTTCAAAATTTTCAGCCCGGAGGCGTTGCAGGTAACGATATTTCCGTCCTCATTAACGGTGAGAACACCGTTTGACATACTTTCGAGGATGGCCTCGTTGTAGTTTTTGATGTTCTGCACATCATCGAAAAGCTTGGCGTTTTCGATGCCGATGGAAATCTGCGAGGTAAAGGCGGTCAAGCGGGCTTCATCCTCTTTCGAAAAGGGGCCGCCCCGCTTGTTCAGGACCTGGGTCACGCCGATGGTTTTACTCTCCTTGTTGAGCACCGGTATGCAAAGCATAGAGCGGGTAAAAAAGCCGGTTTGCCGGTCGAAGGAAGGATTGAACCTAAGGTCGGCATAAGCGTGCGGAATGTTGATCGATTCTCCCGTAGTAAAGACCGATCCGGCAATGCCGAGGTGGTTGGGCAAGCGAATCTGAGTCACCCCGAGACCCTCGCCCACCTCGGTGTACAACTCGTTGGTTTTTTCGTCGTTGATGAATAGGGTGGACCGCTCAGCATCGAGCATCTTGGTGATGGTTTTTATAATCTTCTGGAGCAGCGGGCCAAGCTTGAGTTCCGAAGAAACCTGCGAAACGACATCCAGAAACTCCATTTCCTGTCGGCGGGTCTCTTTCATCTGCTCGATAACGAGGTTTCCCTGCAAGGCGAAGGCCGCCTGGTCGGTCATCGCTTCAAGCAATTCAAGATCCCTGGAGGTGAACTCACCATCGACTTTATTTAATATCTGGGAGACGCCGATCTTATCTCCGCTTAGGGATTTAAGGGGTGCGCAGAGTATGTTTCTGGTTTTAAAACCGGTTCGGTCATCGATTTCATGGTTAAAGCGTTCATCATTGTAGGCATCCTCAATGATGACTCCCTCCGCGTTGGAAAAAACCCACCCAATGATGCCGCTGGTGTTCAAAACCCTGATTTCTCTTTTGAAATTTCCCTGGGCCACACGCGAGTATAATTCGCCCGTCTGACTATCGTTGAGAAAGATTGAGCCCCGCTCCGCCCCGATGGTCGAGGTGGTAATATCGACGAGGGTTTCCAAGGCATCATCCAAAGATTTCGAGACCGCCAGATCGTTGGTCACCTTGAGCAACATCTGGGCAAATCCGCGCGTCCTCTTCAGGCGGTTCATATTGGCACTGCTCTTTTTGGAACTATTGGTCCCGGTCCCAGCCTTTTTCTTTTTCTCCTGGGGCTCGGTTAAATTTTTCTTTTCTTCCACTTCGACGGGGGGTTCTTTCAATATTTCACTTTGCATTTTGATTATCCAGATTTGCTCGAAGAGTCCTGATGGTCTCCTTGAAATGGTTGCATTGATCGTTGCTCGTGGCGACTACTTTCTGGATGCGGTCTTCACTATCGAATTTGATTCTTTCCAGATTGTCGCGCAGGGAGTTGACCGTTTCTTGCAATTGCTTATTCTCGTTATTGACGGTGGCAACTTGTTTTTGAATACGATCCTGTTCACCCATGCGGGCTTTTTCCAGCTCTTCCCTCACTGATTCGGAAATGGCTTTAAGCTGCCTGTTTTCATCGGCTAGACCGGCCACCGCCTTTTGCACACGGTCATCTTCTCGAATGAGCATCCTTTCCAGTTCATCCCGGAGAGCATTGACGGTTTCCTTGAGTTGACGGTTTTCCCTGGCAGATTCCGCAATCGCTTTCTGAATGCGCTCATCCACCCCTATGCGGGAATTTTCCAGCTCCTCCCGAAGGGCATCCACGGTCTCCTTGAGTTGACGGTTTTCACTGTTGACTGTGGCCACAGCTTTCTGGATGCGCTCCTCTTCACCGATGCGGGCCTTTTCGTACTCGTCTCTCAAGGTATCGACGGTCTCCCGGATCAGCTTGTTCTCCGCCGTCAATGCAGCTATTGCCTCTTGAATCCGGTCCTCTACTCCAATTATGGATTTTTCCAGCTCATCGCGAAGAGAACCGATAATGCCCTTCATATGTTTCACCTCGCCATGGGCTCCCGCCACAGCTTTTTGGGTACGCTTGTCCTCTCCAATGCGCTCCATTTCCATCTTATCACGCAGCCCGTTGATGTGTTCCTTCAACGTCTTGATTTCGATTTGCGCCGCCGCCACCGCTTTTTGAATGCGATCGTCTTCCCCAATACGGGAATTCTCTAATCCCTCCCGCAAATGGTCCACGGTCTCCCGCAAATGGCGATTCTCCATTTGCACTTCGTGAAGCTGTTCGTATTGAATCATGCTCCCTAAAAAGTCCTTATTGAGGCAGGAATCCTATTCCAATTATTTTCTCTTCCAGGATGCCCTACAGGGTTCGGCCGTTGCCGCAATTCTTATTCTATGGGGCTGGAACAGGGCATATTGCAGTTTTTTTTAAAAAAATGCAAGGCATTGCGCAACCCCCCAAAGTTCTTGGTCTTCTCTATCCTACCATCCCGTTGCCGGGCGGACTTGCAAAATTTCGTAACGATCTTCCGGGATTTCTTCCAGAAATCGACTCGGTCTCAATCTCATGGGGCCTCCCGCCTGGTTTCCGATCATCGGGTAGCTTAAATAAAGTTCGTCCCTGGCCCGGGTTACGGCTACATAAAACAATCTTCGCTCCTCTTCCAGGTTGTCCTCCTCGATAGCCCTTCGCAATGGGAAAAGTCCATCCGCCAAGCCAATGATGAAAACCACCGGGTACTCCAGGCCCTTGGCTTGGTGAACCGTCGTCAGGCGGAGACAATCCTCCGTCATTTCAACCGACCGATTCCCTGTCTCGGAACTCAATAACATAAGATGAGCCAGCAATTCGTTCATATCCTCAAAGCGAGCGGCAAATGAGATGAGTGTATTGAGATCGTCCTGACGGCTAGTCCAGTTGGCGAAATGATTTCTGCCATAGCTCTCATACCACCCCTCCACGGCAATCCGCACTGTCTCCTGAGGCAATCGGGTGCGTGCCGCCGCCTCGATTTCGACTAAAGTGTTCGCCAGGTCTTCCCAATTTTCCCTGGCCGCCGCCGGTGGGTTTAGATTTTTTGAAAAGAGAGCCTGAGAAAAATCTATCTTTTCATTCAGAACGATTTGATGAAGTTTTTTAAACAACTTGGCGGCTGTTTTTTCCCCCACCTTCGGCAAAAGACAGGTAAACCGTGAAAATGCGGCAATATCGCCGGGGTTAACAATAAACCTCAATTGCGCCACCAAGTCCCGAATATGGGCCTGCTCGAAAAATCGAACCCCACTGGTGATGACAAAAGGAATTCCCTGGCGCGAAAGCTCGATCTGTAAATCAAGCGCTTGATAATGAGCCCGGTAAAGAATCGCGATATCGGAAAGCCTCAACCCCTCCTCGATCAAGGCATCGACTCGCCGGATGATGACGCGGGCCTGTTGCCGTCCGTCCATCACCTGGAGTAGATAGGGGATTTCCCTCCGCTCCCGGACCGAGCGCAACTCCTTGCGATAGGCCGGATTGATCGACTGGGCGCCGAGAACGCTATTGGCCAATCCGAGGATTTGCGGGGTGCTGCGGTAATTGGTCTCGATCTTGTAAATTTCCGTGCCGGGATGCCGATCGGGAAAGTTCATGATATTATCGTAACTGGCGCCCCGCCAGGTGTAGATGCATTGGGCGTCGTCTCCCACCGCCATGATCCGATGATGCTCCCCAATCATATCCACTATGTCGGCCTGGACCTTGTTGGTATCCTGGTATTCGTCCACTAGTAAATGCTGGAATTTTCCTTGGCAATAAGCAGCTGCTACGGAATCATTGCGAAGCAAATCCAACCACAGAACAAGTAAATCGTCAAAATCGACCAATTGCTGGGCTCGTTTGCGTTTTGTGTAGGCCTCGAAGAAATCGCCTATTGAATCGGCCTGATTTTTAAAACCGGAAAAGCGGGTCTCAATGGTCTCCTTCAAACCCGATTGCATGTTGCGCGCCAGGCTAATGATCCCGGATATCACTTTGGCCTTGGGGTTTTCCTTGTCTTTCAGAAACGACCCGTCCAGACCCGTGATGGTGTCCTTAAGAAAAGTTTCGGCCTCACCTTGATCCATAATTGTGAAATTCCGTTCCAGACCAAGGGATTCGCCGTGAATTCGTAGAATTCTTTGGCCGATGCTGTGAAAGGTGCCGCCCCAGAACTGACCCTTCTCAATACCGGTCAGATCCTCCACTCGATGGACCATTTCACGAGCCGCTTTGTTGGTAAAAGTCAAAAGCAATATATTCCACGGGCGCACGCCCTGTTCGAGCAGCCAGGCCACCCGGTAGGTAAGGGCACGGGTTTTTCCCGAACCGGCCCCCGCCAAAACCAGGGCTGGCCCAGGCTCCGCTGTTACCGCTTTAAATTGCTCGGAATTAAGCGACGATTTGTAGTCGATTGGACAAAAATCCTGCAGTTTTGCAGTTTTATCGTTGAAGGTTTCCATTCTCAAATCAATGCCACTAGCCCCTAGAGCATAAGCGCGGGAAAAGGAAACCTTCTTTTCCGTTGGCGAAAAAATATATTTAAAGCAGGGTTTCTTAAACAATCAGGCGAGCATCACCATCGAGTCGCGATGAACGATCTCAAACCGTTTGCGCCCCGGAAAAAGCGGCTGTATCTGATCGGTACGGCGTCCCGCCACAGTATCCAACTCGGCGCTGTCGAATTGGCTCACCCCGCGGGCAAAATCGGTTCCGTCGGGTCGCTCAATGCTAATGATGGCCCCGGCCCGAAACTCTCCATCATAGCCGGTTACACCTTTGGGCAAGAGACTGCCTCCCTGATGGATGAGAGCCTGGCGAGCCCCTTCGTCAACTCGCACCGATCCTTCAGGGTGTTCAAAAAAGGCCAGCCACCGTTTTTTCGAGACCAAGGAAATTTTTCGCGGAATAAAAAAAGTGCCCTCCGCCTTGCCGCTGAAAAGGTTTTTCAGAATTTCCGGTTTTTTGCCATTTCCGATGAAGACCCCGCAACCGGAGCGTGTGGCGATTTTGGCCGCCTCGACTTTAGTAAACATACCGCCTACTGAAGTAATGCTGTCGGTGCCGCCGGCCATCTCCTCGATTTCAGTCGTGATTTCTTCCACCACGGGGACAATCCTTTGAGAGCCGTTTAAATCCATTAATCCCCCGATCGTCGTCAGGATGACCAGCATCTCCGCCTTGGTCAGGCTGGCCACCAGGGCAGAGAGGATATCATTGTCTCCAAAACGGTAATGCAGCTCGTCTACACTGACAGAATCGTTTTCATTGACAATGGGCGCCACACCAGAGGTCAATAGTTTCTCAAACAGGTTTTTAATGGCCACATGGCGTTTTCTGCCACGCACATCCTCACGGGTTAAAAGAAGTTGGGCCACCGTTATTCCAAAGGGATTGAACCCGTTTTGCCAGGTATCCGTCAAAATACTTTGCCCCACTGCGGCACAGGCCTGCAAAGTGGTTAAGTCGGTTGGCCGCTTGTGGTAATCAAGCCTGTTCATGCCCAACCCCACCGATCCGGAGCTTACCACGATCACCTGCAATCCCCTTGAGCGAAGAAGATCTACCTGGCGGCATATTTCCCTGATCCGCTCAATATTAATCGAACCCTCGTCCGTGGTCAGAAGGCCAGTTCCCAGCTTGATGACAACGCGCCGGGTTTTTTCAAGAAGAGCGTGCATGATGTCTTCGCAGAAATACTCGATTTTTAAACCGAAAGGCTTTCATACATTAATCCTAAAAAAAATTCAGGGTAAAAGTCACAGGTTTCGTTATGCAGGATGCACATTTAGGGAAGGATTTGTCGAGCCCTGAAACCCGGCACCTCTTGCACTCATCCTAATCCCGTCTGAGGGGTGCTTAAAGGGTCGTCAACTCCGCTTCTTTTCTGGCTAGTTGCTCTCCGATCTTCTCCACATAAGTATCGGTGTCTTTTTGCACTACTTTTTCATGCCGGTTCAGGTCGTCCTCGGAAATCTCCCCATCTTTTTGCAATTTTTTGAGGGCCTCCATGGCATCCCGCCGAGCGTGCCGCACACTTATGCGCCCCTCCTCTGCCATTGTATGAGCCACTCTCACCAATTCCTGCCGCCGCTCCCGGCTCAGCTCAGGAATATGGATGTGGATCACGGTGCCGTTGACGGTAGGGTTCAAGCCGAGGTTGGCGGTTTGGATGGCTTTTTCCACATCCCGCACGATCGTTTTGTCCCATGGCTGCACCTGAACGGTGCGGGCATCCGGTGTTGTGATGGCGGCGATCTCCCGCAGATGCATGCTGCTGCCATAAGATTTAACAGGCACCTGCAAATTTTCCACCAACCCGGGCGAGGCTTTTCCCGTGTGTAGAGAATTAAACTCGCGGACGGTGAATTCAATCGCCTTTTCCATGTTTTCCTCAGCTTCAAGAAGCACCGTTTCGTAGTCCATTTGAAAAAAGGGTTGTAGAGATTTGCTGTTAATTAATGTACCAAAGTTCCCACCTTTTCACCCAGGACTGCCTTTTTGATCGTCCCAGGCTCGTTCATGTTGAGGACCAGGATGGGCATGTCGTTGTCCAGACAAAGCGAAAAAGCGGTTGAATCCATTATATTAAGCCGATCTTTGAGCGCGTCAATAAACGAAATTTCTTCATATTTGACGGCATCCGAGTGCTCCAGCGGGTCTTTGTCATAGACTCCGTCCACCTTGGTTGCCTTGACGATTACCTCGGCGCCGAGTTCACTGGCCCGCAGTGCTGCGCAGGTGTCGGTGGAAAAATAGGGGTTGCCCGTCCCCGCCGCCAGAATGACGATACGGCCTTTTTCCAGGTGGCGGACGGCCCGCCGCCGGATAAATGGTTCGGCTATTTTATCCATCGGAAGCGCACTCAAGAGGCGGACTTCCAGACCTTTTTTTTCCAAAAAATCCAGAAAAGCCAGCCCGTTGACGACCGTTGAAAGCATGCCCATGAAATCACCCGTAGTGCGGTCGATTCCCCGTGTCCGCTCCCCCGAAAGACCGCGAAAAATATTTCCACCGCCGATGACCAGCCCGATCTCCACGCCAAGATCATGCACTTCCTTTAATTCCTGTGACATGGTCTGCAAAATACGACCGCTGATGGGGTTCCCGGTTTCGGGATTGCGCAAGGCCTCCCCACTGAGTTTGAGAATGATGCGTTTATATTTGAGACCGGAGGTGCCGCCAGAGTCATTTCCCATGATTGAAGGTAATAGAGGAAAAAAACCAGCAGCGTCAACCCCTTGCTAGAACCTATCTCAAATTCGCAGATGGATGATGTTTGTAGCGCCACGGTGGCAGATGCCAGGCGGCTTTGCGCCCGGATGGGCTGGACGCCCCTCGGGCGCAAACCAACGCCGCAGGTGCTGCCGTGCCGCACAAATCCTTTGGACAGAGGCAGTTATGTGTTTGAGCAGCGTTCCGGCGGGGCAGCAGGGCT
>JAJFLV010000099.1 GCA_021772535.1 Opitutales bacterium
GCAAAGAAAACATCGACCAGCCTCTCCGGCTGTAGAGGAGCCGATTCAAAGACGGGACCACCAACCTCGACCCTTGCCCAAATCACATTCCACTGTCTTGATTAAGCGATTCCCTCCCACAATAATCTGCGAATAGTCCAATACCGGAGAAGACTTCTTGCGAATCTCCAGCGTGATTCTTGAAGGTGATAAATTCAGCATGGAGGATATGGGCGAAATTTTGCTCGATAGGGGGGAAAGCATAGAGTTCCCCATCAGTTTTAATCCGAATGATCAGGGGAATTTCACTGGCACTATAAAGGTCAATAGTAATGATCTAATTTATCCGGAGATTTCCATTGTGTTGAGCGGTGAGAGTCGGAAACCCGTAACTTCTCAATCTTCATCCGAACTAACCGTAGCGTTGGATAAAGATCAAAGCTTAGTTAAGCCCATCAATATAACTAACAGCGGAGAGGGCGTATTGCAATGGTCCGTTAGCAATCCCGAATTTTTCGAGGATAATTTACCTCTAGAAGAAGTCTTGGTCAATTTTGATGATAAATTCGAGAATGTTACCGAATTGATCCCGAACCGATTCGATTTCGAAGGAGGAATGAATGGAATTCTAATTGATGAAACCGGCGGCAATAGGGATGATCCACATCTATATGATGTTGGGAATTTTTTAAGTACAAATCATAGTGGTCGAGACCTGTTTGTTCAGTATCGTAACGGAACCATCACCGATAACGCTTTTCTTTTTGGAGAAAATGGACGTTATTTTACAAAAAAACAAACGGGATTATTCCTCTTCGCTGCAGACGTAAAGGATGTAGAATATTTTGCAATAGATGGAGCCACTGGTAATATTGATGGAATTTCTGATGGCACAATTCTTGATTACGAAAATGGCGCCAATCGATATTTGGGGTTTGTGCGGAGAATTTACGGTTCTTTGAATCCTTCAATAAATCATCTTGTAATAATTCCTTATGATCCAAATGTGGATCATGATTTTGTAGAGATGACCTGGAAAGAGGAACACAGATTATTCAACATCGAAAACGTAAAGCGTATTTATTATCTTTTATTTTCCGGAGCTGGTGGTCAGTTTATTGATGATGCCACTATGCAGAGTATCATGGAAACATTTTTGGATTCCATAAGGGAAACGCCCGATTGGGTGAGCGCGGAAGTTGCTCAAGGAACGGTTGAGCCGAATTCCTCGACAACTGTGAATGTGGTGGTTGATTCCACCGGTCTGCTGGAGGGTGATTATGAAACAACGCTCACTTTAACCACCAACGAACCCGGCCGGGTAATCACGGAGATTCCAGTGCCTTTAAGCGTTTTCGATTCGCTTCCTCAGGATATTTCTACTTTTTCCTCAACACCCATTCCAGGCTTCCCTGGATGGAGGAATTCACCTTGGTATAAAAACTACAACGCGGATGGGTTGCCCTGGATTTTTCATGATGAGCATGGTTGGCAGTTTGTTTTGGAAAACAGTACGAATGAGGTAATTTTTGTCTGGGATCAAGGTTTGCAGGATTGGCTGTTTTTCAATGAAAACACCTACCGCTGGATGTTTATGTTTGGAGAAAACACCGGCTGGATATGGACTTTTGGCGATAACACTCCCGGCAGCCGTTTCTTCCAACGAGGTGACGACGGCAGCATTTTCAGTATTCCCGACGGTCTGACCGTCGACTAGGATTTCATCGGTCCCAAAAATATCATCCGTTTCGATTCAAGTATCCTCGTTCCCAAACCGGTCTGATTGGTGATGATCCTCTTCACTATCGGGATTGGCCTTTTTCTGTCGGGATTTTATGGCCTCGATCCGTCGTGTTACCTCTTTTTCCAGAGCCGGAGCATCATGGCCGATTACAGAACCATTCTTCACCCGGAGGCGGCCGGCCACGTAGATGCTTTCAATGTTGCTTGAGCTACAGGCCAAAACAAGCGTGCCGTAAGGATCAAAGACCGGTCCGGTTGGTGGGCTTGCGGGATCGACAATGAGGAAATCCGCCAATTTGCCCGGTTCGAGTGTGCCCACTTCATCCTCAACGTGCAAAATTTCGGCCGTGCGGATGGTGTGCAACCGGATAACGTCGAGAGGTCTCAGAATGGCCGGATCCTGGTATTTCATGCGCAAGGCATAGAGGCCCATGCGCATGTTTTCGAAGGGGTCGGAAAGATCGGCGCTGGCCTGGCCGTCCACTCCCATTCCCACTCGAAGGCCTTTTTCGAGATAATGCGGAATGTCCGCCAACCCGGAAGCCAGCCGGCCGTTGGAAAGCGGGTTCCAGATCATGGCTCCACCAGCTTCAATGGTTGAATCCAGAATTTCCTCTGTGGGATGAATAAAATGCCCGAAGACGATCCCCGGCCAGAGGGCATTTACCTCCTCAAACCAACTGAAACGGCGGCGTTGTGAGTCGCTTTCGTTCGGGTCTTCCAGATAGTGCACCTGTAGGTCAAGGCCCAGGGAGCGTGCCACTAGGGTATCTTTGGCCAATAGTTCTTTGCCGAAAAAGTTTCCGAAACTGTTCAGGCAGAATCCCAGACAAGGGTTGGGGGAGGGCAGTATTTCCGCTTTTTCCATCAGAGTTGAGAGGCGCTCGATGGAGTTCTCTGCGCTTGATTTTCGGTCCGGCACATAGGCGAAAATAAAATGGCCTCCCGCCTCAACTTCAGCCTCGTATTGTTCCATGTAAAGGTCTTGGTCGGATAACCGGTGGGTATGGTTTAATCTTGTTGTGATCCCGTGGCGCAACAGATCGAGGTCCCCATGCAGAGTGAATGCGTAAAAATCGCCTTTGCGGAAATGGGCCGCATATTTGTAATGGATCCCATTGAGCCATTCCCCAAGGGTTCCGCTCGGCTCTATGCCACGCCAAACGCTTTGCCAGGGATGGGAATGCCCGGACAAAAATCCCGGTATAACGAATTTTCCGCCCGCGTCGATAACCGTTTTTGCGGTAATTTTTTCGCCCGGAGATCCTTTCCCAACCTCCCCAATTCTGCCCTTTTCATCAACCAGCATATAACCGGTGAAAGGCGCATCTTCACCTTCTGCCAAAGACATGATGAGGCCGTTTTTAACGAGCAGAAGGTTCGCGGAAAAGAGGTTGCCCGCCAGAGTGATGCAGAAAATGGATGCTAATAAAGTTCTCATTGGAAAACACCTTAACCGTATGGCTTTCGGAAAAAAAGAATTATCCTTGGGCCATAGAGAAATTTTCCCTCCCCGCGAATTATTTAACTTCAGCTTCACCCTTTGAACTCGGCTACCAGAGCGCCCACGGTGGATTTGGCGTCGCCGTAGAGCATGCGGGTTTTTTCCAGGAAATAGAGCTTGTTGATCAAGCCGGAAAAACCCGGACCCTGGCCCCGCTTAAGAGCAAAGACGGACTTTGCCTCATGGGCGTTGATGATTGGCATCCCGTAGATGGGGCTGTTTTCGTCATAAACCGCCGCCGGATTAACCACATCGTTGGCCCCGATCACGATGGCCACATCGACCATCGGCATGGTGGGATTGATGTCGTCCATTTCCCGCAGTTGTTCATAAGCAACATCGGCCTCGGCCAGCAAAACGTTCATGTGTCCCGGCATGCGTCCGGCCACTGGATGGATGGCGAAAGCTACCTC
>JAJFLV010000100.1 GCA_021772535.1 Opitutales bacterium
CTTTCTGGAAGCACAAAGGCCTCACCAATGCCAGCCAGGAAGGCTTTAACAACAAAATCGGATGGCTCACAAGACAGGCTTACGGATACCGCGACCAAGCATATCTGCACCTCAAAATCTACGACCTGCCAAACCTCTCCATACGAAAGGAGCTATGAAAACGCAATTCCGTGAAGAACCCTTTTTTTATACACTACCGCCTGATTCCTTTGAAATTCCTGTATTTTACAAGGGGAAAGACTTGGGGTTCTTGGAGCTTGTCCAACTCAATGCGGAGCTTGTTCTTTCATGATGTCGATTCCGACTTTCATTACTGCTCGCCAGCAATCTTCAACTTTTTCATTCCAATTAGGATCATATTCTCTAGCCGTATCGACCAGGCAATCTAACCAGGTATCATACATTTGTCTGGTAACACCGTGTTTAGCATGAAATTCACCAAGTTGGTCAAGGTCCGCCGTAGCTTTTGTCGTTTCATTTGAGGCCATCATCATAAAGTAAAGAGATTCGTATACCAGATCCCTCATCCTTTCTAGGTCAACGCCTTCAAATTTCTCCTGAATTTCGGGAGAAATGTTGACGAAACGTTTATAAAAAGTCATTAAAAAGTCCTCTTTCTCACAGCGTTCGAAACTATCCTGAAAAATTTCAATCGGTTTCTCTGGCGACAAACTACTCATATTTTTCAACTCATTATTTCCAAAAATATTATAATATATCGGATTTTCCACAAATGCAACACCACACAAATGTGTGAATAACTGTGGGTATATTTTTATGTGTCGGTAAAACAGAGGGTTAAGTGTGATATTTCGCTCAAGTGAACGGTCGTTCACCAGTTTTTGTTGACGGGGTTGATTTTCCGGGAATTATTGCGGCTCAACGATGTGGAGCCAATCGCCCCCGAAACCGTCCTGGGGGATGACGCGACTCATGGTATGGTGGCCGGTGCGGTAACTTTCCGGCCCTGGCAAACAGGCCCCAATTGCGCCCTAAGGGCCGCAATTGGCTTGAGCCGCTGCGGGAAAGTGGAACTCGAAACCTACTTACTTTTTCAAGATCAGCTGAAATAAGCTTTCATGCGTTCGGTGAAGTGCGCCGGGGGCCGGGACGGTGAACCATTCTCATCGACAAAGGCATGCCGGGTCGAGCCGGTGCACAAAAGGGTGTCATCCTTCCATACTTCGTAATCGATTTTTATTCGGACCGTGGGCATTTCGCGAATAAAGGTTTTTATGGTCAACCGATCGTCAAAGGAGGCCGGGCGCAGGTATTGGGCGGTTGCTTCGAGAACCGGGAGCAGATACCCGGAGGCTTCGATTTCTCGATAAGGAAGGCCCGCTTCATCCAGCATGCGAACGCGTCCGATTTCGAACCAGGTGAAGTAATTACCGTGATAGACGACACCCATCTTATCGGTTTCAGCATAGCGCACTTGAACTTCGGTGGAGGTCTCAATCATAACATGACCTTCGCAAGTTACCCCGGGCTGTTGGCAAATCCCCTACCCCAAACTCACCTCGACGGAGAAAATTCCGGTCTTCTTGGGGGGGACGAAATAGAGGCCTTTTTTGTGCTCGGGGCTGTTGGGCGGCCCCATCCACGGTTCCACGCAATAAAACGGAGACTCTTCCGAACGGGTCCAGGTGGTGACGGTTTGGTCGGCGGTTTCCCCGGATATCCCATGCAAGCGCATGACGATATCTTCCTCCCCGTTTTTAGGACCGAAACGCACCTCGGTCGTCTTGAGCTTGGTATGAATCCTGTCCACCAGCTCGGGGTCGTCAAAAGAGGTGGTTTTTTCAAACGGCGGGGCGGGTTCCAGGGTGCCGTCCGACATATGGCGAAAGGCCTTTCGGGCCGGAATTTCGATCCGGTAGTTCGACCTGGATGCGCTATCGTGCCAGGGAAGCTGAAAATAAAAATGGTGCCCGGCGGACCAGGGAAGGGCTTCATCACCCCGGTTGAAGAGGCGAAATTCGACACTGAAGGATAATTCCAGAAAACGGTATATCACCGTGAACTGATAATCAAAGGGGTAGGCTTCCCTCGCCTTCTCGTCCGGCTGCAGGGCAGCGCTAAACCCGTTGTCCTCAAATTCTACAAGTTCAAAAATCCCATTATGGGCAAACCCATGCATCGGCATGATCCGCCGGACGCCCTCGTGTCGCCAGAAGTGGATGTCGCCCTGGTCGAAGGTCCGCGCCGAAAAGGGGAAAAGTATGGGGTTCCCGCCGTCGAAAGGGAAAGGATTGTCGGGGTTTTCGATTTCCGGCCAATGGATGATGTCGCGGACGGAGCCGTCGGCCAGTTGCAGGTGCCAATTCATGAGGCGGGCTCCTTTTTCCGGATAAGCCAGAAAAGTGGAGGCGCCGCGTTTCCATTTGCGAATTGTGTGCCCAAAATAATCAACTGATTCCATTTCGACCAAAGGCTAAATGGCCTCTTGGCGAAGGGAAAGCAAATTTGCGGAAAAAAAACATCTGCCCGGGACAGATAATCCAGCCCGCAACTATACGACACTACCGCTGCTAAAGCGTGGTCCGTACAAAAAGCGGGCAGCCTACCCCTAAGCTGCCCGCCACTTATTTCTACCTAATGTATCTCCTGATTGTTACCCCATTCTCCCTTTCGGGAGAAATTCCAAAAAAATTGTTTCTGATCCTTATTTAAATAGATGCCCATAAAACGTATTTGTTCAATGAAATTCAACGGTTATGGGCACTTTGAAATATCTTTTACAAATGGTATTAGCTACTCTTATTTATGAAAGTTTCCAATTTACCCAAGGATTTACAGGTTAAATGAACTTGATCATTACCGCATGGAACGGCTGACAAAATTCCGAATCTGGATTTTCCGTTGACAGGCGGAAATCGAGATCCACATCATGAAGTGTGGATGCACCAGCCAATGCCTTGGCAGCGTTGGCCACGAAAAAGAGTTAATATCGAAACTGGATGCCTGGCAGAAACGTAGAAACCACTGCAAAAAGGGAGTCGAATGGAAGTTCCCCAAGCGGCGCACCATCGCACATTTCCACTAATTCCACTAATTAGACGCCCTCTAAGAGGGCGTCTTATAAAACTGATCTCATGTTACTCTCGAATACCGGTAAAGGTGTAAACCTCAATCAGATCGTTCTCTTCGCTTTTGACGACGGGGCGATCCCTTTGCGCAAAGGTTTGCGGCTGCACCTCAACGGTTTTTATAACCGGCCTTCCGATACCGTTCTCTCATTGGGCGACCCCGGAAATCCTGATGATCGCATCGTCACCTACTACGGCACGGTGCGCCGGGTAAAGAACGAACTCTGGATGTGGTACCTCGGGCAGGGTTCGCAGGATGAACACTGGCATCATCGGATGTGTCTTGCGCGCAGCAAAGACGGCCGTGTGTGGGAACGCCCCCAACTCGGTCTTGTCGAATACAACGGCTCGAAAGCCAATAACCTTGTCGACATTATTGAGGGAGATCATATCCAGACCGCCGTCGTGTTCTACGAACCGGATGACCCCGACGCCGGACGAAGGTTTAAGGTGATTTTTGAATCCAGACGCTATGATCGCCGGATAGCGGTTGCCTACAGCGAAGACGGGATTCGCTGGCGTGAGGGTGGCCGTAACCCGGTCGGTCCCATGCTTGAGATGACGGGCGGGACTCGCTATAACGGAGTCTACTTCGTTAATGGACAGGGCGGATCGCACTGGTCGGCCGGGGACTGGTGCCGCAAGCTCGTGACACATATTTCGTATGACTTTGACCAATGGAGCGAGTCGTCGTGCCTGGGACTGCGCAGAGACTCCTTGCCACCCCGGCCTACCGAGTACGGCCTGCTCAATGGCCCCGAAATCACGGCGGGAGCCAATAACGGCGCCCAGGTCCATTTGGGCGCGGCCCTCTGGAACCGTGGCAATGTAATTGTCTCCTTCTATGGCATGTGGAACGGCCATCCGAGCAATGATCGCCGCCTCGTCTGGATGAACCTGGGACTGGCCATCAGCAATGATGGTTTCGTTTTCAGGGAACCAATCCCTGATTTCCCGATCGTGGCGGCCTGCGAAACAGGATTCGCTCTTCCTCCTGAGGAGAGCGCCCTTCATTTTCCCGCTTTGGTTCAGGGCCAGGGTTTCGAAAACGTGGGGGAGGAGACGCTCTTCTGGTATTCGCCTTGGCCGGAGGGAAAGAGTGACGGGGTCCGCCTGGCCACCTGGGAACGCGATCGGCTGGGCTATTTGCAACCATTTACCGGGCCGGGATCGAATCCACATTTTATTTCCGCTCCGGTTGACCTCAACAAAGGGAAGTCGCGAATCTCTCTAAACGTGACAGGGATTTCTCAATATTCCAACCTCAAGGTTTCTCTGCTCGACGAACAACTGCGCGTTCTGAAAGGTTACCATGCCAGCGATTTCATCCCACCGGAAGCCTCAGGCCTCTCCCGGGAGGTTGCCTGGAAGGACCAACCGGTAATCTCGGTCGACGAACCGGTCCGGGTTCGCGTGGACTTCGGCGGCATAAGGCCAGAAGACCTGAAACTATATGCCGTGTATCTGAATGAATCCGATTAGTCCGGATCGCTTCTGGAATTGGAGGAGGCCGCATTCGCTTCCGCAGTTAACGAACCGAACCAAAAATCGGGGGCCTCGCAAGGTCTTGCTTCCAGGTGTTTACTATCCCGAAATGGTGGAAATTCTTAAAAAAAAGCGGGCAGCTTACCCCTAAGCTGCCCGCCACCACTCTTTAACTATACTGCTAACTATGTTTTAACCCCAAAACCCCTTTCGGGGAAATTGTTCAACACCTGATCGGTGCATTTTTGGTCATAGGCTATTATAGTCGGCAGGTTTTCAATATCCTTTCAGCTTTTTATTGGATAAAGTGATTTTCGAAAGCAAAACCCATTGTATGATGGAACCGCATCCAGGACCGTCCGGTCTCAAAAATAGTGGTTGGTAACCGCGGTCAAATTACTTATTGTTCGTTTACACCAACTTCAATATTGTCTTTGCCGCCAAGATAGGTCATAGTAATGGAAAATGAATAAGATGCCCAAATGCTCCAAATGTGGAGAACCTGCCTCCGTCTTTTTATCCTTTGTCAAAGGTGGCAAGGTGACCAAAATATGTCTTTGCCAGAAACACGCCGAAGAGGTGGAAGCTTTGTCGAACAAAGGTTTTGGAGTGCTTAAACTGGGCAAACCCGACCAACAGATCCAATCCCTCGATCTGACTGATGTGGTCAGTTGCCAAATTTGCGGTTTTTCCCAGAAGGATTTTGAAAAGTACGGTCGCTTCGGTTGCCCTTCCTGTTATGAGACCTTCGGTAGCCAACTAGACCCCTTCCTCGGTAAACTCCATGCCGGTACCCGTCATATGGGTAAAATCCCCTCTAAAGCAATCGCCGAAGGCGTCATCAATGATCGCATACGGCAATTGAAGGACCAAATGGCGCAGGCCGTGGCCAACGAACGATACGAAGATGCCGCCTGTTTCCGGGATAAAATCAGCGCCATCAAGCAATTGTCCCTTAATGCTCCCCAGTGTGAGGTAATCGATAATTGATCGACCCTGCTATTCCCGGCAGTTTTGCTCCCATTTTTCGATAGCAACCGGCAGGAATTTTTCTTGGAACCTATCTAAAAAGCCTCATCGACCATGGCCGGCAAACTCCAAAGTCGAATCAAATGGATTTCCCTCGGTATCTTTCTTGTTCTCCTTTTGGTGCTCTTTTTTCAAAATACGGAGAGTGTATCCCTGCGATTCTTTCTTTGGAATCTGGAAATGCCTAAGCTGGTCCTGGGAGCCCTCTGTCTTCTTGTCGGACTGGCTGCAGGATTCGGTTTTGCCAAATGGCCCTGGAAACGCTGACCCAAGGCACCACTTTTTAAAAACCCGGTTTTGGCGTCCTTAACGGCCTAATGGAAAGGAAAATGTGCGGCATTTTCTGATTTCCATACTTGATAATTTTCCCCAAAGGTATTTGTTGTTGAAACTTTTCTTCATCTGGGGACGTCTTAAAGTAACATCGCTGTTTCCTCAGACCGCTGCCGGAAGGGAATAAAAACTATCTGAACAGGGCCCTCTTTCGGATGTCCACTGCATAAACACGGGGTAAATTTTTAAAAGGAATGAATAAATCAATCCTCATTGCATTAAGCATTTTCCTATTACTTGTTTTATGGTTGGCCTCGGGCCTGATCATTGGCAACGGCGAGAAAAATGAGAGTGAACCAGGAGAAAATTTGGCCGAGTCCGGCGGGCAGGTTCCGCTTTTAAGCGTACGGGTGCGCCAGCAGCAGGCACAAACCGTCGTGCGCGAGATCGTCATCCACGGCAAAACGGATGCCGCCCGCAAGGTTATGCTTAAGGCGGAAACCGCAGGCAGCATAATTCGGATCGGCGCCGACCGGGGTGCCTTGGTCAAAAAGGGCGACTTGATCGCAGCCATCGAAATGCGCGATCGCGATAAGCAATTGGCCCAGGCTGAGGCTGTTCTCAAACAACGGCGCCTCGAATTCGATGCCTCCCGCGACTTGGCCGAAAAGGGCTATCAGGCCGAGACTAAGCTGGCCGAATCCTATGCCAGCCTGGAGGCTGCCCGTCTGCAGGTGGAAACCTTTTCCATTGATATCGAAAAAACTCGGATTTTGGCCCCGTTTGACGGTGTTTTGGGAGAACGCTACATCGAAGAAGGCGATTATTTGCAGGCGGCCGATCCGGTGGGCCTCCTTCTTGAACTGGATCCATTGATCATCAAGGGAAAAGTGACCGAGCGCGAAGTCGAAGCTTTAAGAATTGGCATAACGGGCAAGGCCGAGCTGGCTTCCGGAGATATCGTGCAAGGGCGCCTGCGTTACATGGCCCCATTTTCAGATGAGGAAAGCCGCACCTACGTCGTTGAAATCGAAGTGTCCAACGCCGGTTCCCGCATACCGGCCGGCTTAACCGGACTCATGTATATCCCGGTGGAAACGACCAAGGCCCATTATCTTTCGCCCGCCCTGCTTTCCCTCAACGATCAGGGCGTCCTGGGCATAAAAATCGTCGATGAAAATGACACCGTTTTATTCATCCCGGCACAGCTGGTGAAGGCTGAAACCAAGGGAGTCTGGCTTTCCGGATTGCCCGAAGTGGCCAGGGTCATCACTGTCGGTCAGGGTTTCGCCAGAGACGGCGACCGGGTGATAACAATTCAGGATAGCGAGAGCGTACTGCCGGTTGACCTTGAGGACCGGCAGCGGATCGGCCAGGTCCAGAAATAGAGGACTTCAATCATGCCTCACTCAGTTGGCGCAGGATGTGGGTAAACCAAAAAATGACCGATGATTAAAAGCTTGATAACCGGTTGTCTGGCCCACTCCCGCACGGTCCTCATGTTTCTCTCCCTGATCCTTGTTTCAGGAATTTATGCTTATGTGACCATTCCCAAAGAGTCCAATCCGGACATCACCGTTCCCTGGATTTACGTCGTCATGGTGCACGAAGGGATCTCTCCCGAGGATGGCGAGAGGCTCCTTATCCGGCCCATGGAAAAGGAATTGCGAAGCATCGAGGGCGTTAAGGAAATGACCGCCCTGGCCTCCGAGGGAAGCGCCAGCGTAACCCTCGAATTCGAAGCCGGATTCGATATCGACGAAGCCCTCGCCGATGTTCGCGAAGCGGTCGATCTGGCCCAGCCCGAACTCCCCGAAGAAACCGAGGAGCCGATCGTCAACGAAATCAACCTGGCCCTCGAACCCGTTATCACCATCAGTCTTTCCGGAGATGTGCCGGAGCGGCAGCTTGTCCGATTGGCCCGGAACCTTAAAGACGATCTCGAGGGAATCGGGGAAATCCTCGAGGTTGACATCGGGGGCGACCGCGAGGAAGTCGTTGAAATCCTCGTCGATCCCGTTGTCCTCGACACCTATGACCTCAAGCAGGATGAAATATTCGCCACTGCCAACCGCAACAACAAGCTGGTGGCGGCCGGCACCCTCGATTCCGGAACGGGCCGCATTCCCATCAAAGTGCCTGGACTTTTCGAAACGGTGGATGATATTTTGGAGCTGCCGGTCAAAGTTGTCGGCGATAGTGTCGTTACCCTGGCTGATATCGGGGTGGTTCGCAAAACCTTTAAAGACCCAGGAGGATTCGCCCGCGTCGATGGCCGCCCTGCCGTCACTCTGGAGGTCAAAAAACGGGTTGGTGAGAACGTCATCAACGCCGTTGACAAGACCATGGCCCTGGTCGAACAAAAGCGGCGCTCCTGGCCGGAGGGCCTGAGTGTCTCCTATTCCAACGACCAGTCCAAGGACATCAAGGAGATGCTCACGGATCTGCAAAACAATGTAATCAGCGCCATCATTCTGGTCATGATCGTGGTCGTGGCGGCGCTGGGTTGGCGCACCGGTTTGCTCGTCGGCATTGCCATACCCGGTTCCTTCCTGACCGGGATACTGGTCTTGTCGGCTCTCGGATTGACCGTTAACGTAGTGGTCCTCTTCAGCCTCATCCTGGCTGTCGGCATGCTGGTCGACGGGGCTATTGTCGTAACCGAATTTGCCGACCGCAAGATGTCCGAAGGCATCCACCGGACCCGTGCCTACTTGGAGGCCTCGGTGCGTATGTCCCTGCCCATCATTGCATCAACGGTGACTACCTTGGCCGCCTTCATGCCGCTGCTTTTCTGGCCCGGCATCATGGGCGAATTCATGAAATATCTGCCCATAACCTTGATTGCCACTTTGTCCGCTTCCCTCTTCATGGCCCTGGTTTTCGTTCCCACCTTGGGCGCCATTTTCGGCAAACCCGGACCAGCCAGCCCGGAGACAATGCACAGCCTGGATGCGGCGGAGGGGGGAAACCTGGAGGATCTGGCGGGATTTACCGGCTGGTATGTGAGAACCTTGCGTCGCATTTTGCGGCGGCCACTCACAATTGTGCTAACTGCTATTCTATCTCTGGTATCTGTTATTTTTGCCTATGACAAGTTAGGCAAAGGGGTGGAATATTTTCCTGATGTCGAACCAACCTTTGCCAGCCTTTATGTGCGTATGAGAGGAAACCTTTCCGTCTGGGAGATCGACGATCTTGTCCGGGAAGTGGAAGAGCAGGTTTTGCAGGTTGATGGCATCAAAACGGTTTACGCCCGCAGTGGAACCACTTTTCGCGGCGGGGACATGCCGGACGATGTCCATGGCCTCATTCAATTGGAATTCGAAAACTGGAAAGAAAGGAAGTCCGCCAACGCCATTCTGGCCGAAATCAGGGAAAAAACCAGCCATCTGGCCGGAATCATTATTACGGAGCGGAAAATGGAGGCCGGCCCCCCCACCGGCAAGGCCATAAGGGTTGAATTCAGTTCTCCCTTTCCCGAGTTGCTCGAACCGGCCCTGGTCAAGACTCGGCGCAAACTGGAATCGATGGAGGGGCTTATGGATGTCGAGGATTCCCGTCCGGTGCCCGGAATCGAGTGGCAGATCGCTGTCGACCGGGCGGAGTCCAGTCGCTACGGGGCGGACATCACCCTGGTTGGCAACGCCATTCAATTCGTCACCAACGGTTTGAACGTAGGCACTTACCGACCGGATGGGGCCGACGACGAAATCGACATCAAAGTGCGCTATCCCAGCGAAAATCGGCACCTCGATCAAATCGAAAGGCTCCGAGTGGGTACCGCCGCCGGTCTGATCCCCATAAAAAACTTTATCGAAAGAAAGGCCGCGCCCAAAGTGGGCAAAATCGACCGCACCGATTCACGCCGGGTGCTTGAAGTATCCGCCGAAGTGGAACCCGATGTGTTGCCCGATACCAAGGTGAAAGAGATTCGCAAGTGGATCGAAGAGGAGGCTGATATAAACCCCGATGTAAGCTGGAAATTCCGGGGAGAGGACGAGGAACAAAAAGAATCCGAAGAATTTTTAATGAAGGCCTTCATAGTGGCGCTGTTCATCATGGGAATTATTCTCGTCACCCAGTTTAACAGCTTTTACCAGGCTATCCTCATCCTTACCGCGGTGGTCTTTTCCACCGTGGGAGTATTTCTCGGTTTACTCCTCACCCAGCAGCCATTCGGCATTATAATGGCCGGAATCGGGGTCATCTCTTTGGCCGGCATTGTGGTCAACAACAACATCGTCCTCATCGACACCTTCGATTACCACATACACAACGGTAATTCCACTTTCGACGCCGTATTACGCACCGCCTCCCAGCGCCTTCGCCCCGTTTTGCTGACTGCGGTCACCACCATTCTCGGGCTCTTGCCGATGGTTTTTCGGGTCAACATCAATTTTTTCACCCGCGAAATCACCTATGGCGCTCCTTCCACCCAATGGTGGACGCAGCTAGCTACAACTGTGGCATTCGGCCTCGCATTTGCCACCCTGCTTACCCTTGTGTTAACGCCCGCCCTCCTCGTTCTGGGCGACCGCTTTTACAAAACCAACATAATTCAAAAGGGCCAGCTGGTAGACGCCTGATCGCCGCCCGGGTTTGCCGTTGCCACTTTTCCCGGTTTTGTTAGAAAGTGGTTTTTATGAAAAATTTCCTTTGCCCCCTGCCACGAGTTCTTTCCCTTTTAATTTTCATCTTTTTCATGATTCCAGGAGCGATTCCGGCCCAGGACAACGATAGCGCCGATTCCTCCCAAAAACCATCCGGGGAGGCCGCTACAGAGGATTCCCGTGAGGCGGAGAAGCAATTCGATTTCTGGCTGGGCCAATGGAACCTGACCTGGGGGGAAGACGGCAAGGGTACCAATACCATTACCAGGATCCTCGATGGCCGGGTGATAAGAGAATCCTTTGATGGCCGCCCCTCCATGAATCTGGTTGGGCAAAGCTATAGCGTTTACGTCAAACCATTGGGCCTTTGGAAGCAGACCTGGGTGGACAACGAAGGCAGCTACCTCGATTTTACCGGTGGACTCAAGGATGGCCGCATGATTTTGTCCAGGGAGGCTGGCCGCGAAGGAAAAAAGTTTCTCCAGCGAATGGTCTGGTATGATATCGACAAGGACGCTTTCGACTGGAATTGGGAGCGTTCCGACGATCAGGGCGCCACCTGGAAATTGGCTTGGAAAATTCATTACCAAAGAAAATAATATCCCGCCTGTTGTTATGGAATTTCATCCCAACATTGACCATTTGATTGACGAAAAAAGGATTCGCGATCTCCTGACCCGCCGTGGGTTTTTGAAGAAAAGCGCCCTGGCTGCGTTGGGCTCCTCACTCGGAATCGACCTTCTGGCCGCAAATCCCATTCCCGCAAAATTGGTTGCCGCTATCCTTGGAGCGGTTGACGATCCCTATGCGATTATCGGCAAGCATCCCAGACTGACCATTTTGAACGACCGGCCTTGGAATGTGGAAACCCCCGCCCATCTGCTGGATGACGAAGTGACCCCCGCCGGTCGGTTGTTTATCCGCAACAATGGCATTCCACCCCACCAGGTCGATCCGTCCACCTGGACACTGACTGTCGGCGGCGAATCGGCGGTTAAGGAAAAAGTTTTTTCCCTTCAGGAGCTTAAATCCAGTTTCACCCATCATACTTTACGGCTGACAATCGAATGCGGAGGCAATGGCAGGAGCGAATTTAATCCACCTGCCAAGGGTAATCAATGGACCACCGGAGCGGTGGGCTGCCCGGAGTGGACCGGCGTCAGACTCCGGGATGTGCTCGAAAGTGCGGGGATCAAGGATGACGCCGTTTACATCGGCTATTACGGCAAAGACCGCCATTTAAGCGGCGATCCGCAGAAAAATTCCATTTCCAGGGGTGTTCCCATGAGCAAGGCTCTGGAGGACGAATCGCTTATCGCATGGGCCATGAACGGAGAGGACATTCCGCCTATGAACGGCCATCCGTTACGTCTCGTCTTTGGCGGCTGGCCCGCCTCCACCTGCGGGAAATGGCTTTCCAAAATCGTTATCCGTAACAAAGTTCACGACGGCCAAAAAATGGGAGGCCAGTCTTACCGGGTTCCCTGTAAGCCGGTAACCCCAGGTTCCGAGGTAGCCGATGAGGATATGTGCATTATCGAATCGATGCCCGTTAAATCCCTCCTCACCTATCCTAGGTCGGGTGCCATCGTTCCGGAAAGTGATGCCCTTTCTGTCAGAGGACATGCCTGGGCCGGGGATATGGTCGTCGCCGCCATGCACACCTCCATTGATTACGGAGCTACCTGGCAGGCTTGCCAACTGGAGCAACCGGCCAACCGAATGTCCTGGCAGCGCTGGAAAACTTCCATCAATTTTCCCGGTAAGGGATATTACGAAATTTGGGCGCTCGCTACGGACAGCGAAGGCGTCAGCCAGCCAATGGTCGTTCCAGGGTGGAATCCCAAAGGATACCTCAATAATGCCTGCCACAGAATAGCCGTTAAAGTGGTCTGACTTTTTTCCGATACCATTTCCGATTCGATGAAAAGCAACTTATACCCGAAAACGCCAAAAGGTATATTCCTGGCCAGTCTTTGTTTGTCGTTTATTTTGGGCACAACTCCCGGTCAGGAACCTGCCGCCGGAAAAAATGTAAACGCCCTTGGCCTAAAAGTTCAGGGTAACATCCATGTGGCCTCGGGTTTGGTGGTCGCAGAGGGCTTCGAAATTGTTGTCGCCAATTGTGTGGCCTGTCACTCCGGTAAGTTGATAGCCCAAAACAAGGCCACTCGCCAAGGATGGAAAAATTTGATCCGATGGATGCAGAAAACCCAAAAGTTATGGGATTTGGGAGAAAATGAAGAATATATTCTCGATTATTTGGAGAAAAATTATGCTCCAAAACCTGGTGGCCGCCGTGCTCCCCTGAAAAATATCCAATGGCATTCCCTCGACCGAAACTCATGATATTCTAATAATTTTGCTGGAATAAATTTAAATTTCGCCCCTCAGTCTTTTCTTGATTATTGCCTTTTTACCTGTTAAATGTATTTTTCTATTCTGGAATAGAGCTACCATCTGAATAAAGTTATCTATGAACAGACCCGTTAGTTGTCCGGCTGGGGAAGTGCTTATCAACGAAGGCGCTAGTGACAGTCGGCTTTTTGTCTTGGAAAATGGAACCTTGGAAATCCGGAAGGGGGACAAGATAGTATGTGAGATTGATGCCCCCAATAGTATTGTGGGGGAAATTAGCGTGGTTCTGGAGGAGCGGCGCTCTTGTAGCGTAGTTGCTAAAACGGATTGTAGCCTCATGCTGGTCGGCAACAGCATAAACGAAATCATCGATTCAAGTCCTCGGCTGACCAAATTGATCATGCAGGAATTGGCCGAACGGCTTGTCAAGACGACCAGCAGTTTCGCCAATGCCAACGATGCGCTTCTGCAAAAGGGCATCGACTTGAACGATTAGCCCCATCCCTCCCTCGCTCTTTTCCCTATTGGGATAACATTCAAGTGGAGTAAATGGATCCCGATTTACTCTATTCTACCAGGATTTTTTTGGCGGCACTCGCGCCGATCGTTAAATTCACCCCTTTGCCCAGTTTAATGGTTAGCGTATCGGCTATCCGGTTTTGCTCCAATACCCGGATTTCCGCCCCTGGCTGCAGACCATTGTTTTCAATGAATTGAAGAAATTCCGGGGCCTGATCCGTTATACGGGCGATGCGCAACGATTTCCCCACCGGGCTGCCTGACAGATTTTCCAGACTGCGGGCATCGATTTTACCCTTGGCCGTGGGGATCGGATCTCCATGAGGATCCACCGTCGGATATCCCAATAGGGCATCGATTCGCTTCAGAACCGCCTCGGATATGACATGTTCCATCTTCTCCGCTTCCTCATGTATCTCCGACCAGTCCAAACCGAGAACCTTTACTAGAAATAGCTCGATCAACCGGTGGCGGCGCAGCACATGCAAAGCCAGTTTTTCTCCTTCGTCGGTCAGCCGTACCCCCACCCGTGGGGCATAATTGACCAGACCCGAGTCCGCCAGGGACTTTGCCATGGTGGTGGTCGTGCCGGGGACTACCCCAAGAGCCGTTGCCACTTTGCCCATGGGAACAGGGGTTCCTTCAGAGCGCTGTTGCTCCAGAAGAATTTGCTTTACGTAATTTTCAACTGTGCTTGTAGCCATAATACTCGACCTTTACCCCAACCATACGGCTTGTGGCGGAATGAACAAATCAAAATATCCCTTTTCGCACTGTTTAGGAAGAATAATGGCTAAAACCTGCTGATTGCCCAATGTCGCATTCCCGTTTCCTCGATTGGGTATCTAAACCAATCGGCGGCGAATTTGCAGGCTCGCCTGTTCCACCGCCAGAACCACCAGCATCGTCACCAGAACCATTGTGGCCACACTTTGATAATCGAATGCCCGGCGATAGTTTTCTATCCACAACCCCAATCCTCCCACTCCCACGAATCCCAGCACCGCCGAATCGCGAATGTTCATATCGATGCGAAAAAGTATCAGCGAGGCGAATTGCCGCGCAACCTGCGGCCAAATGGCATAGCGGACTTTTTGCAGCCAATTGGCCCCGGCGCTGTCAAGGGCTTCCCAAACCCCCCATTCGGCGCTCTCGCACTGTTCCGCGAATAATTTGCCCAGCATTCCGATCGAGTGGATGGCTATTGCCAGAACGCCGGGAAAAGGACCCAGCCCGACTGCCGCCACGAATAACAAAGCCAGCACCAGCACTGGAATTGAGCGGAGCAGAGCCAAACCCGTCTTGACCGGATGATGAATCCAGATTGGAGTCAGGTTTTCCGCCCCCAGAAACCCTAACCCAAATGCCGCCAGGGTACCCAGAAAAGTGCCCAGCAGAGAGATTTGCAGGGTCACCGCCACCGTTTCTCCGGCCAACCGCAATGGCGGGGCAAAGGGGCGGGCCTCACTCGGGTTCCAGCTTAAATCGGGTGGAAACATGCGGGACAAAAAGAGTTTCAGGTTCGGCCCGGAGCCGGCCAGCTCGCGCAGGTTCATCTCAGTGCCCACCCAGGACCAGCCCAGAACGGCTGTCACCAGCGCCAGGATAAAAAGATGGGCCAGGGCACGCCATCCCTTACCGGGAGCCGGTGGCGGCATCGTCGAATAGGAGGAGTTTTTTTCCGCCATAGATTCCTTCCATTATTGATTCTGTGAGTGTTTCCGCGGGGCCGTCGAATACGACCCTGCCGTCTTTCAAACCGATGATTCTTTTCGCATAAGCGATTGCCAACCGGGGTTGGTGCAGGCTCATGACAAGCGTGGTATCGTGGTGAGCCTGCACTTCGGATAACAGTTCCAGGACTTCGGCCGCCCGCAACGGGTCGAGGCTCGATACCGGCTCGTCCGCCAAAATGAGGGAGGGCCGCTGCGCCAGGGCGCGGGCTACCGCCACCCTTTGCTGCTCCCCGCCGCTCAGAGTCTTCGCTTTTTGGTGGGCCAAATCTACCAATCCCACTTCGCAAATCGCTTCCCAGGCAATTTGCCGATCCCTTTTCCCAAACAAACCCAGGAGCGAAGGCAAGGTCCGGGCTCCGCCCAGACGGCCGCAGAGGACGTTTTGCCAAACGGTCATGCCCGGAACGAGATGAAATTGCTGATAGATGATGCCCATGCGCCGGTTGATCCGGTCCCGCTGCCGACGCGGTGCCAGAAATAGGTTGCAGCCTAAAATTTCAATTTTTCCCTGAAACGGTTCCACGTAGCCCTTGAGGCAACGAAGAAAAGTGCTTTTCCCAGCCCCGCTCGGTCCGATCACGGCCACCCTCTCACCCTTGGCAATGGACAAGCTTTGGATGGCCAGGGCGGGCGGTTTGTCTTTCCCGTAGCGAACCTCAAGGTGTTCGATGGTGACCATCAAATAAGCAGGTTCTGGGTTGAATTATTTGGAAAATAATTTCGGATTTTTGACAAATCCATGATGTGCGGCGATTTTTGCTACTTCCGAAAAGTCCGACAAATGGGCGGTGGAAAAACCCCGGACCCCGTACAATTTGTTCAGCACGGCACGGTCCTCGGCATTTTTCCAATCAAGCCCCATGAGCACCTCCATCAATTTCTCCCGTATCTCTCTGGAAAGATCCTTGCGCGCCATTACCAGGTGGGCCGGGCTTTCGATGGAATCGGCGATGGTCTTTACCTGGTCACGCTCTTCCGGGCGGAGCAAAAGATAGGCGTACTGGCTGATGCCGGCCGCATCGACGAATCCATTGAGCACCGCCCGGATTGCCTGTTCGTCACCCCCCGCAAAATAGACCTGTTTGAAAAATTCACCTTCCGGCCGGTCGCCCTGTAAAAGCTTCGCCCGCCTGAATACGTCCCTCGGAAGAAGATGCCCCGACATGTCAACCTGGTCGGCGAAGGCAATCGTTTTCCCTTCCAGGTCCTCCAGGCTGGAAACGGATCCTTCCCGACGCACCCAGACGGACGAATGGTAGGTCGGCTGGCCGCTATCGTATACCTCCAGCAGCAATGGTATCGCCCCGATTTGTTCGTGAGCCATCATGAAGGCCAGAGGGTCGACAAAGGCAATGTCCGCCTTGCCGCCGCGCATGGCTTCGATGGAGGAGCCGTAATCGAGGGTGATAAATCCTCTTATCGGCCTTCCCAAAAGAGGCTCCAGAAAATTGACAATGAATTCACTGTCGTAGGCAACCTGCTGGGGATTGGCATAAGAAATAAACGCGATATTTAGAGTATCGCCCTTGAGATTCATTTTTGCCGGGGCGGTGACCTCTTCCTTTGGACCATAGCGAGGCTGACTGTATGCTGATGAAAAAAACAGCAGTATAGCCACCAAGGTTAGGGTAATTTCATTGCCGGGGATGCGGGTTAACGGTTTTTTCCTCATCTTCATTTCAAAAATTCCACATTGTTCGCGTAAAGGTTTCTATATTCGGCTACTTTGGATCGCACCTCTTCGACATTGCCGGACTGATTGGCGGCGAGCGCTTCATCCATGATTTCGGCCAGTCTCCCCAGAATGGGCCGATATTGGGAGTCCTGTAGCTCCCACTGGTGATTGCGGATTTCAAAAGCAATCGTTTGGAATGTCAGGTTGAGCGGGGTCTGCAGGTTTTTTGACTCCAGAAACTCATAAGCGGAAAGAAAGAAGGAGAATTCCTCCATCTCCGCATCGAGGTAATAAACGGTATCTTCATAGGCATCGGTCCCGTCGCCCACAGTTTCCAAGTAGGTGGTAAGTTCCTTCAGCTCTTTAGAATTTAAGTTCAAGCTATAGGTACTATCAAACCATTCCACCACCGCTCCCAGCGTGGGTTGGCTTCCATCATGAAAATAGGGCGGAGACCATAGGGTCCCCAACAAGGTAGGCGTATCCAGAGCGCGATCGAGGGAATTTGGAGCGTAACCCTTAACGGTACCGATATCGTGGCGTTTGTGATCCACAAAATTGGCCGAGGGAATATGGCAACTTGCGCAACTCATCCCGCCCATTTGCGGATAAGGTTTATGAAAAAGCTTTTCCCCTCGCTTTGCCGCCGCCAGTGAGTTTTCCGCCAGCCGACCATCCTTTTCCAGATAGGGGTTGGGGAGAAAATCAAATTCGTTCATATAGGCAACCATCCCATCCAGTATAACGGGGTCCGGTTCGGGACCGTTGAACTCATTAACGATCACGTTTCGTGTGAACTCGCGCAAAGAGGGGAATCTCCCGTTGCGGCCATAGGGAGTGGTAAAACGGATTCCGCGCAGGTCGGGAATGTCGAGCGGGTCAAAATGGCCGTTGTTGGCATGTGGGGCGAAAAAACTGTTCGAAACATCCATGCCGCCCTCTCTTTGGGAAAGACCCGGAATAAAGAAATTCGGATTGGTGATGCTTTTGTTGTGGCAATTATTGCAGGACATACCAATCGAGCGCATGGGTTCTCCGAAAATTAAGGCGCTGTCGAAGGCCATGTCTCCGACTGCAATGAGCGGCGTCTCGCTTTCGTCCACTCCCCGGGCGGTCATATTGAGGATCTGCCGTGGGCGGGGAATCTGTTTGTTGATATTACTTCCGGGCGGAAGCCTGACCGAAACCCTGGCGGACGGATTGTAGGTCGGGCTATGGACCGGCCAGGGGGCCAGCCGTTTTCCTTTCGGCGGATTGAAGTCTTCTCCGAAATTCCTCTCCAGATAATTGATGACAACCTGAATGGCTCGCTCGAACCCCCTCTGGTCGGCCTCCACAACCCCCACCCCCAGTAACCCGGGTGAACCGAGGGCATTCGCCATTCCCAGCCAGCTTTGCCCCAGCCGGTAGTAACCCCCGGGATCGACCTCCCGGAGCAACACTGCGAACGCCGTAAAGACTCCTTGGGCTTTTTTTACCTCTTCGAATGCTTTCTCTGAATCCTCGAAAAATTCCTCCGCTGCCTTAAGATGTCCTTGGCAGATAACCGAGACTTCTTTGGTCATTTGTTGAAAAACCTCCCGCCTGGACTTGTCATTGAATCCATTCTCATGCTGCTGATTGAGATTCTCTCCTCCCGCAGTTGAAAACTCATTTCGGTATTTGGTGATAGTATTGAGATCCTTCCGAACGGTTTCCCAAACAACGGGATTGAGGTTCAGAATGAAGGTGGACCGGCGGTAGGCTTCCGCAACGGGGTGAAGATTTTCCCGGGGAATGATATGAGCCTTGGACCAATTTTGGCCCAAGAAAATCATAACCAGAAAAATAACTGCAGTCCGGCCATTCAGCCAGGTTGAAGAATTCCTGATTCCGGAATGCACATTGGGGCTTAATTCGTCGATCGATAAGTTCATCTCAAGAAAATGATAAAGCCTATCTAAAATCCACTTTTTGATTACTAGTCAAGTTTATTTTGATTAATCAAAATAAACTCCGAAAGACGATTCCCCGATCAAAAATTTCCTGAATGAAATCAATACCCCAATGAGCCTTGGCCCACTTAAGAATGCAGGTCCTTCCGGGCTTTATGCCTGACCCCACCCAATAAACAGCCGTATGGAAAACGGGCTACTTTGATTGTTTCAAGGCTGCCAGCGCATCCTCGGCCTGGCTTGCCGGGGTAGCCTGGAGGTCCCGCCAGACGATTTTTCCTTCTTTGATCAGAAAAGCCTGCCTGCGGGCATAGGTCTCTACATAAGGAACACCGAAAGCCGCCACCACTTTTCCCTTCGTATCGGCAATCAGCGTAAATGGCAGATGGTACTTTTCCTTGAATGCCTTTTGGTCCTTCGGGCTGTCCATGCTTACTCCCAATACGGTGATTCCGGCTTCTCCCAATTCGGTGTAGGCATCTCGCAGATTGCAAGCCTGGGTGGTACAACCGGGCGTGTCAGCCTTGGGGTAGAAATAGACGAGGACCGCGCCTTTTTTATAATAATTGCCAAAGTTTACCTTTTTGCCTTCCTCCGTTACACCTTTGACTTGAGGAGCTTCCTGGCCGACCTCAATCGGCTCGGCCCGAATCGTCAGGGTCAAACCGAACAGGCACCCAATAATCAAAATAACCGCAGTCTGCATGACAAAAATTGTAATCCTGTAGGGAGTATCGAATAAGTTCCTAGAACCTATCTCAAATTCGCAGATGAATGATGTTTGTAGCGCCACGGCGGCAGATGCCAGGTGGCTTTGTGCCCGGATGGGCTGTAGGCCCCTCTGGCGCAAACCAACGCCGAAGGTGCTACCGTGCCGCACAAATCCTTTGGACAGAGGCAGTTATGTGTTTGAGCGGCGTTCCGTCGGGGCAGCAGGGCTGCCAGCCCGGCAAGCCCCGTCGCGCCTTGCTCAAAATGCATAATTGCTCTCTGCATCAACATCTTCGAATTTGAGATAGGTTCTAACTACTAATCGACCAGATGGTTGATTCTTTTGTAGCGCTGGCCAATTTTTGGGTGGTGCGATCAAGCCGCGTAGCCAGAGTCTTGATAATTTTAAGGGCAATTTCCGGGCTTTCGCGAATCAGCGCCTCCATATCCCCATCGGGCACATGAAGGACCTTTGAGTCGTTTTTTGCCCGAACCGTGCAGGTCCGCGGTTTTCCCAGGATATCTCCCATCTCCCCGAAGATGGTTCCTGGAAACATCAGCACGCTCAATAAAACATCATCCTTGAGCACTTCCAGAGATCCTGATTTGAGGACATAAAATCCTTGGCCGGTTTCACCCTGCTCGATCACGCTTTGGCCGGCCGATATTTCTAATTCCTGTTGCATGCTATTTCCCTTTAAAAAAGTTAAGAGTGTAGTTGAGTAGTTTCTCAAGTTTGAAGCTAGGCGCGACTTTTTTCCTTGGCAAGCGCAATTAGCGGTCCCAATGAACCCCCCCATCTAGCCAAACAAACGGCATAACCAAAGTAAACCCAACCCCAAACAACCGTTCAGCTAACTATCGAAACCTTAAACCATGTGTTGAACTTATTCCGTAAAAGATGTCCTGACTGTACCATCAAGTATCCAGCATCCAGTATTCCATTAAAACCCTGGTAGTGTATAAAAAAAGAATGTTATTTTGTATTTTTTGCTGTACAAATAGCGTTAGGCAGTTTATTCTTAGTGCATGGTTACTAAAATTATTAATTGTCGGCACTGTGGAAGTGAAAATATCATTAAATTTGGCAAGACG